>CACMTN010000006.1 GCA_902616615.1 uncultured SAR116 cluster alpha proteobacterium
TTATTATTCTAAGAAATTCAATAATTGTCCTATTTATTCTGACTTTAAAAAAATGATAGATGAAATAGATTTAGATTTTGTAGATATTGTTATTCCACCTAGAGATCATTTAAAATTAATAAAAATTGCGGCTAATAAGAGTGTAAATATTATTTGTCAGAAACCTTTTACAAACTCATATTCTGAGGCCATAGATGCAGTAAATATTTCAAAAACAAATAATGTACTTTTAATCGTTCATGAAAATTTTAGATTTCAGCCATGGTATCTAAAAATTAAAACAATCTTAGATCATAATTCATTAGGTGAAGTTTATCAGGTTGGTTTTCGAA
This sequence comes from uncultured SAR116 cluster alpha proteobacterium, assembly GCA_902616615.1. Taxonomy (GTDB): domain Bacteria; phylum Pseudomonadota; class Alphaproteobacteria; order Puniceispirillales; family Marisalimonadaceae; genus Marisalimonas. The sequence continues at coordinate 333 of CACMTN010000006.1, forward strand.
TGCGACCAGGTGATGGTCAGGGAAAAGATGCTTATTTAAACAGACAACCCTACTTTCAAAAAATGGAAAGATTTTTAATACATGAAACAGCCATTCATATTATAGATGTATTTAGGTTCCTGTTTGGTGAAATTGAAACAGTTTTTGCTAATTTATTTAAGCTTAATAAACATATAAATGGGGAGGATGCAGGATACGTGCTTTTTAATTTCAAAAATGGCATAAGAGGTTTTTTTGACGGTAATAGATTATCTGACCATATTGCAAAAGACAGGAGGCTAACGATTGGAGAAATGTTGATAGAAGGTTCTAATGGTTCATTAAGATTGAATGGGGATGGTGAATTATTTAAAAGAAAATTTGGTTGTAATAAAGAGGTTAAAATTAGTTATAGATGGGATAATAAGGGTTTTGCTGGAGATAGTGTTTTTAAATGCCAACGTCATATATTACAGCATTACCTACACGGCGATGTTTTATATAATAGCTCAAATGATTACCTTCAGAATTTAAAAATAGAAAGCTATATTTATAAATCAAATTCAACAGGAAAATTGATATCAACAAATTAAAAGTTTATGGTGCCGGCTGGGGGACTCGAACTCCCGACCTGATGATTACAAATCAACTGCTCTACCAGCTGAGCTAAGCCGGCACTGGTGAAATAAATAATAGATATTGCGTTTATAAACAAGAAATTATTTAATTTTTTAAAATCTTTTTTTGTAATTGGAACATAGCAACTGAAGCTGCATTTGAAACATTTAATGAATCAGCTTCATTATTGATTGGTATTTTGATTAACGTGTCTACATTTTCTCTGGTTAATCTTCTTAGACCTTTACCTTCAGATCCAAGTATTAAAGCAACATTTCCAGTTTCATTTTCAAGTTCATAAACTTCTTTTTTACCGTTACCATCAAGTCCATAGATGCTAAAGTGAAATTTTTGAAGTTTTTTTATTTCTCTAGACATATTTGATAATTCAATGATTTGTAATTTCTCTATAGCTCCAGAGGATGCTTTATTTAACGCAGACGTTTCTAATGGACTGTTTCTTTGAGATAATGCTAAGCCATTTATTTTAAATGCTAATGCAGATCTAATAATAGCTCCTACATTTTGTGGATCAGTAACCTCATCAAGTAAAATAAGTCTGATTGGAATTTCATCACTAAAATTGTGATTATATAAAAAATCATCAAGCGACAATCTTTGAAGAGGATCAGTTATCAAAATCACATTTTGATGAGGCTTATAATTATTAATTTTAATTTATTAATTACGTTTTTCCATTTTGTATAGTTTGCGTTAGTTGTAATAAGATAATGCAATTTTCTATTCTTATTGTTTAATGCGGATAAAATAGAATGCTTGCCCACTAATGGTATTTGGTTGGTTTTCAATAAGCTATAATTATATTGAATTTTTTTTTCTTTATTATTTTGGTTTCTTTCACCACTAGCAAAATCATCATTATGTTTTCTTGAATTTTTTTTCATTAAATTATTTGGTATAAATTTTTATTTACTTTTAATTAAAGCTTTCATATTTAGAAGCTTTGTGTATATAACATAACAAATTTGTAAATTTTAGTAATGGGAAATTTATAAGTATATTAATTTATTTTGGTGGGGTGGCCGAGTGGTTAAAGGCAGCAGACTGTAAATCTGCCCGCATAGCGTACGTAGGTTCGAATCCTACCCCCACCACCATAAAAATTAAAATATAATGATTAATAATATAGAAAGGTCATAAAAGATGTCTAAAGAAAAATTTGATCGCAGCAAACCGCATGTCAACATTGGTACAATAGGTCATGTTGACCATGGTAAGACCACATTAACCGCAGCAATTACTAAAGTTATGGCTGATGCTGGCCGTGCTGACTTTTCTGCTTATGACCAAATTGACAAAGCTCCAGAAGAAAGAGAGAGAGGTATAACTATTTCTACTGCTCATGTGGAGTATGAAACTGAGAATCGTCATTATGCACACGTTGACTGTCCAGGTCATGCAGATTACGTGAAAAATATGATTACAGGTGCAGCTCAAATGGATGGTGCAATATTAGTTGTGAATGCTGCTGATGGCCCTATGCCACAAACTAAAGAACATATTTTATTAGCTCGTCAGGTAGGTGTTCCTTCTTTGGTTGTTTATATGAATAAAGTTGATCAGGTTGATGATGAAGAGTTGTTAGAATTAGTTGAGTTAGAAATTCGTGAGCTATTAAGCAGTTATGAGTTTCCTGGTGATGATATCCCAATCATTAAAGGTAGCGCATTAGCAGCACTTGAAGGTCGTGACGAAGTTATTGGAGTTAACTCAATTACAGAATTAATGGCTGCTGTAGATTCTTATATTCCTCAACCTGAGCGTGATAAAGATAAGCCTTTCTTGATGCCTATTGAAGATGTTTTTTCTATATCAGGAAGAGGTACTGTGGTCACAGGACGTGTTGAGCGAGGTGTTATAAAGGTTGGTGAAGAGATAGAGATAGTTGGAATTAAAGAAACAGCTAAAACAACTTGTACAGGAGTTGAAATGTTCCGTAAGTTGCTTGATTCTGGTGAGGCTGGTGACAATGTTGGAGTTTTATTAAGAGGAACAAAAAGAGAGGAAGTTGAACGTGGTCAAGTGTTATCTGCACCTGGCTCAATAAAACCTTATTCTAAATTCAAAGGTGAGGCCTACATTTTAACTAAGGATGAAGGTGGTAGACATACACCATTTTTTAGTAACTACCGTCCACAATTTTATTTTCGAACCACTGACGTGACCGGAGCAGTTGAGTTACCGTCGGGTACAGAAATGGTAATGCCAGGCGATAATATAGCAATATCAGTAGAATTAATCACTCCAATTGCCATGGATGAAGGATTAAGATTTGCAATAAGGGAAGGTGGTAGAACAGTAGGCGCTGGAGTCGTTTCAAGTATTGAAGCATAATAAATTGTTACAAATATGTAAAATAGCTTTTGTGATAAGGTTTTTTTATTTAGGAGTGTAGCTCAATTGGTAGAGCACCGGTCTCCAAAACCGGGGGCTGGGGGTTCGAGCCCCTCCACTCCTGCCAAAAAAATTTTTGAAATAAATAATTATTAACTTTGACTTATAAAAAAAAAAAATGTAAATAATCATTTTTTTCTTGCATGAAAGGCGTCTCATGGCTAAAACAAATCCCGCACAATTCGTGAGGCAAGTAAGACAAGAAATTAATAGAATAACTTGGGCTACAAAACGAGAAACTATGTACGCTTCCTTAAGTGTTTTAGTTATGGCTATTATAGCGTCATTGTTTTTTTTATTAGTCGACCTCTTGCTTTCTAGTATTGTTCAATTTTTATTAGACCTTGGTGGTTAACAACTTGCAAAATATTAAAACAAATTTATATTTTATTATTGGAAGATTATAATGGCCAAAAGATGGTATGTAGTTCATGTTTTTTCAGGCTCTGAAAAAAAAGTAAGTCAGAGCATTGAAGAACAGATAATCTCAAAAAATATGGGTTCTTTAATAGATGAAGTTTTAGTTCCTACAGAAGAAGTTGTTGAGATAAGACGCGGAACAAAAGTCCAAACTGAAAAAAAATTTTTTCCAGGTTATATTCTGATTAAAATGGAAATGAATGATGAAACTTGGCATTTCATAAAGGGGCAATCTAAAGTTACTGGGTTTCTTGGTTCAAAAGGCAAGCCAACTGCAATAAGCGAAGTTGAAGCAAAAAGATTGATTGATCAAATAAGTGAAGGAATTGAACGACCAAGATCAAGTGTTATTTATGAAATAGGCGAAGAAGTTAGGGTTTCTGATGGACCATTCCAAAGTTTTAACGGTTTGGTTGAGGAAATTGATGAAGATAAATCTAGATTAAAAGTTGCGGTTTCTATCTTTGGGAGATCAACTCCAGTTGATCTTGAGTATAGTCAGGTTGAAAAATTATAATTAATTTAGCTGCATAAGTTTTTGCGGAGGAAAAAATGGCAAAGAAAATTGATGGTTACATTAAACTAAACATACCAGCTGGAGCCGCAAATCCATCTCCACCAGTTGGTCCCGCTTTAGGTCAGCGCGGTGTAAACATAATGGAATTTTGTAAAGCTTTTAATGCAGCAACAGATTCTTTAGAAAAGAATATGCCAATACCTGTTGTTATAACTGTTTTTTCTGATAAAAGTTTTAGTTTCATAACTAAAACTCCTCCTGTTTCTTTTTATCTAAAAAAGGCAATTGGGAAAGATAAAGGTTCTGGTGAGCCTGGTAGGGTTAGTGCTGGATCAATTAAAATTGAACAAATTAGAGAAATAGCTGAAAATAAAATGAAGGATTTAAATGCTCATAGCATCGATGGTGCAATAGAGATGATTAAAGGATCTGCAAGATCTATGGGTTTAGAAGTTTTGGAGTAAAATGATGAAAAAAGGAAAAAATCTTTCTGATTTATATAAAAATATTGAAAACAAATCATTTAATGTAGAAGAAGCAATAAAATTTTTTGTTGAGAAAAAAAGGGTTAAATTTGATGAAACGCTCGAAGTTTCGCTTAACCTTGGTATTGATCCTCGTCACGCTGATCAAATGGTTAGAGGTGTAGTTTCTTTGCCGAATGGTAATGGTAAAACTATGAAAGTTGCTGTTTTTGCCAAGGATAAAAAAGCTGAAGAAGCTAAAGCAGCTGGTGCTGATGTTGTGGGATCGGAAGAATTAGCTGAAGATATGCAAAAAGGTAATTTGAATTATGACAGAGTTATAGCTACACCTGATATGATGGGGATAGTTGGAAAAATTGGCAAAATTCTTGGTCCAAAAGGACTGATGCCTAATCCTAAACTTGGAACAGTCACAGCAGATGTAAAAATAGCTGTAGAGGCTGCAAAATCTGGTCAAGTCCAATTTCGTGCGGAAAAGAATGGCATAGTTCAAGCCGGTGTTGGAAAAATTAGCTTTGGATCAGACAAGTTAGTTGAAAATGTTAATTTTTTTATTGATTCAATCCAAAAGGCAAGGCCTTCGGGTGCGAAAGGAACTTTTATAAAAAATATTTCTATCAGCTCAACAATGGGAGTTGGTATTAATGTAAATATATAATCAATGGTTATATATTTAATGAGAGTAATAGTTTATTATTCTCAACCAGTCTAATGTAGACTGAACCTGTCCAAGACTGTAGGTGATTTTTTCTTAATATCCTACATAGACAATAAGGCATAGTAGTGCCTAAATTGGTAGGATGGGCCGTGGGTAATTTATTACCTTAAATGCAACAAAAGTTTGAACAGAAGAGTTTAAACAAGAACGAGGAGGCGTATCGGTGAACAGAAATCAAAAAACCGATTTAGTCAAAACCTTGCGTAATACATTTGAAGACTCGGCATCTGTCGTAGTTGTTCATTGCATTGGTCTTACTGTCGCGGAGAGTAACGATCTTCGAAATAAAATGCGAAATGATAACTGTAATTTTAAAGTTACGAAAAATAAAATTACACGATTGGCATTAAAGGACACTAATTATCAACACATGGACGAAATGTTTAAAGGACCTACAGCTATTGGTTCTTCCAAAGATCCTGTATTGGCAGCGAAGGTTTTGGTAAATTTTGCTAAAGAAAATGAAAAATTAGTTATTATTGGGGGAGGATTAAAAAATAAATCTCTTTCTAAAAATGATGTTGAAGCGTTAGCAAAACTTCCCAGCCTTAATGAACTTAGAGGGAAGATTGTTGGTCTTCTTCAGGCTCCTGCAACTAAAATTGTTAGGTTATCCCAAGAGCCAGCATCTAAGGTATTAAGAACTATTTCACAAAAATCAAAACAACTTTAAATATTATTTTAGGAGATAAATATGGCAGATTTAGAAAAAATAGCAGAAGATTTGAGTTCATTAACAGTTTTAGAGGCAGCTGACCTGGCTAAGCTTTTAGAAGAAAAGTGGGGTGTTTCTGCAGCTGCTCCTGTAGCTGTGGCTGCTGCAGCTGGTGGAGGTGAAGCTGCTGCTTCAACTGAAGCTAAAACAGAGTTTTCTGTATCTCTAACTTCGATTGGTGACAAAAAAATTAACGTAATTAAAGAAGTTAGGGCTGTTACAGGTTTAGGTCTTAAGGAAGCTAAAGATTTAGTAGAAGCAGCTCCTTCCTTAATTAAAGAAGGTATACCAGAAACTGAAGCTAATGAAATAAAAGGCAAACTTGAAGAAGCAGGCGCTTCAGTTGAGATCAAGTAGATTTTATTTTATCTGAAAATATATAAACAAGCTTAATTTATTTAAGCTTGTTTGTGATACAATAAATAGTTATTAAGAATTTATTTTCAAAAGGGTTATAAATGACTGTCAAGCAAAGTACTTTATTGAATAGAAGAAGAATTCGAAGAACATTTGGTAAAATTAGTGAAGTTGCACAAATGCCTAATTTAATTGAGGTTCAAAGAAATTCCTATGAACAATTCCTTCAAATGTATGATCCAGTTGATGAAAGAATTGATGTAGGTCTTCAGGCTGTATTTAATTCAATTTTCCCAATTAAAGATTTTGTAGGTAGATCTATGTTAGAGTTTGTCTCCTATACACTTGAAGAACCTAAGTATGATGTAGATGAATGTCATCAAAGAGGCTTAACCTTTGCATCACCATTAAGATTAACCTTACGACTGATAGTATGGGATGTGGATACTGATACTGGTGCAAAATCAATTAGAGACATGAAAGAACAAGACGTTTATATGGGAGACATGCCACTTATGACACCCAATGGAACTTTTGTAGTAAATGGAACTGAAAGAGTCATAGTCTCACAAATGCATAGATCTCCTGGCGTATTTTTTGACCATGATAAAGGAAAAACTCATGCATCAGGAAAATTTCTATTTGCCGCAAGAGTTATACCCTATAGAGGATCATGGTTAGATTTTGAGTTTGATCCAAAAGATATTTTAAACGTAAGGATTGATAGAAAAAGAAAATTACCATGTACAACTTTTTTATTGGCTTTGTTAGACGATGAATCAGAAAAGTATCTTAAAGATTGTTCTAATAATAACGTTGAACCCGATAGGACCAAGCTTGTTGGAATTACAAGGGAAGAGATACTAAACTTTTTTTATGATTCGCAAGCTTTTCGCTTTAATTCTAATAAATGGGAAACTGATTTTATTGCTGAAAATTATAAGGGCCAAAGATTAAATCATGATCTTATAGACTCTATAAAAAATAAAACTGTTGCAAAAGCAGGTGATAAAATCACACAAAGAAATATAAAATCAATGCTTGAAAATGGCTTAAAATCTATCGCAATTAAAGAAGAAGAATTATTAGGTAAATTTTTAGCTGAAGATATTATAAATGAAAATACTGGTGAAGTGTATGCTGAGGCTGGTGATGAAATTACAAGTGATGTAATTGAATTATTAAAACAGAATGAATTTAATGAATTAAATGTTTTATCAATAGATCATTCATCTGTTGGGCCATGGATTAGAAACACCTTAGCTTTAGATAAAAATACTTCTAGAGAAGAAGCTTTGGTAGATATTTACAGAGTAATGCGTCCCGGCGAACCACCTGCACATGAAACAGCTGAAATTTTGTTCAATAGCCTTTTTTTTGACGAAGAGCGATATGATTTATCAGCTGTTGGTAGAGTTAAAATGTCTGCTCGACTAGATCTAGATGTTGATGATACAATCAGAGTTTTAAGAAAAATTGATATTTTAGCTATACTTAAAGAGTTAATTTCTCTTAAAGATGGTCATGGAGATATTGATGATATAGATCATTTGGGTAATAGAAGAGTTAGATCCGTTGGAGAATTGCTAGAAAATCAATATCGAGTTGGTCTTTCAAGAATGGAAAGAGCAATTAAAGAAAGAATGAGTTCCGCAAATGAAATTGAAAATTTAATGCCTCAAGATCTGATAAATGCAAAACCAGCTGTAGCTTCACTTCGAGAGTTTTTTGGTTCAAGTCAATTATCTCAATTCATGGATCAAACTAACCCATTGTCAGAAATTACTCATAAAAGAAGAGTTTCAGCGCTTGGTCCAGGTGGACTAACGCGTGAAAGGGCTGGATTCGAAGTTAGAGATGTTCATCCGACCCATTATGGTAGAATATGTCCAATTGAAACACCTGAGGGTCCCAATATTGGGTTAATAAATTCTTTAGCAACATTTGCTCAGATAAATCAATATGGTTTCATAGAAACACCTTATAGAAAGGTTCAAGATGGAAATGTTACAAATGAAGTTGTTTATGTTTCTGCTATTGAAGAAGGAAAGTTTACAATAGCCCAAGCTAATGCAGAATTAGACAGTTCTAATAATTTTACCGGTGAATTGTTACCTGTGAGAAAAGCAGGAGACATTGGTTTGGCAAATCCACAAGATATTAACCTAATGGATGTGTCTCCAAAACAGTTAGTATCTGTTGCTTCTGCTTTGATACCTTTCTTGGAAAATGATGATGCTAATAGAGCTCTCATGGGTTCTAATATGATGAGGCAAGCTGTACCTTTAGTAAGGTCAGAAAGTCCACTTGTTGGAACAGGTATTGAATCAACAGTTGCTCAAGATTCAGGTGTCACCTTAGTGGCAAGACGATCAGGAATTGTAGACCAAGTTGATGCAACTAGAATTGTTATAAGAGCTAATTCTATGGATGAGGTTGATGTTAGTCCAGTTGATATATACTCATTATTAAAATTTCAAAGAAGTAATCAAAATACTTGTATAAATCAAAGACCTTTAGTTCAGGTCGGAGATTTAATTAACCATGGTGATATTATCGCTGACGGCCCTGCCACCGAAGATGGTGAGCTAGCACTAGGGAGAAATGTCCTTGTAGCTTTTATGCCATGGAATGGTTATAATTTTGAAGATTCTATACTCATTTCTGAAAGAATAGTAAAAGAAGATGTCTTTTCATCAATACATATCGAAGAATTTGAAGTTATGGCAAGAGATACTAAGCTAGGTCAAGAAGAAATAACTCGTGATATACCCAATATTGGTGAAGAAGCATTAAGAAACCTTGACGAAGCAGGTATGATTTATATTGGAGCTGAAGTCAAGCCAGGTGATATAATGGTTGGAAAAGTAACCCCAAAGGGTGAAAGCCCAATGACACCTGAAGAAAAATTGCTTAGAGCTATCTTTGGAGAAAAAGCTTCAGATGTAAGAGATACTTCATTAAAAGTTCCACCCGGTGTATCAGGCACTATCGTAGATGTAAGAGTTTTTTCTAGAAGGGGTGTCGATAAGGATGAAAGAGCCAGAGCTATTGAAAGAGCTGAGATTGATAGATTTGCTAAAGATCGCGATGATGAGAGATTAATTCTTGAAAAAGGCTATTATGGCCGCCTTGTAGAATTTCTTATTGGCCAAAAAATTGATAATTCAACTATTAAAAGTATTAAAATTGGTGAAGTTTTAACTGAGAATACGGTAAATAATTTGTCACGATTAGAGCTTAGATCAATTTCAGTTAATGATGAAAAAATTCAGAAAAAAATTGAAAAATTATCTAATCACTTTGACGAAGTTATTAAATCACTAGAAAATAGGTTTAATGACAGGGTAGACAAATTACAAAGAGGTGATGAATTACTCCCCGGCGTCATGAAAATGGTTAAAGTGTTTGTTGCTGTCAAAAGGAAATTACAATCTGGTGACAAAATGGCAGGTAGACATGGTAATAAAGGTGTAATTTCAAAGATAATACCAGCTGAAGATATGCCTTACTTAGAAGATGGAACACCAGTTGATGTAGTTTTAAACCCATTAGGTGTTCCTTCCAGAATGAATGTTGGTCAAATATTAGAAACACATCTAGGTTGGGCTGCATCAGGCTTGGGAAATAAAATTGGGAAAATGTTGTTTGAAGAAAATGTCTCAAATAGTAGTAATATAAAGAAATTTCTTTCACAAATTTATGATAAAAAACAATATAAGTCAGATTTTTCTAAATTGGATGATGCAGAAATTATTCAACAAGCTCATAATCTATCTAGAGGAGTTCCTATGGCAACGCCTGTATTTGATGGAGCAAATGAGACAGATGTTAGGGATATACTAAAATTAGCTGATTTAGATGAAACTGGTCAGGTATGGCTTACTGATGGGAGAACAGGTGAAGTTTTCGATAGAAAAGTTACGGTTGGTTATATTTACATGTTGAAACTTCATCATTTAGTTGATGATAAAATTCACGCAAGATCGATTGGACCATATTCTCTTGTTACTCAACAGCCATTAGGAGGCAAAGCTCAGTTTGGCGGCCAAAGATTTGGTGAAATGGAGGTTTGGGCTCTCGAAGCATATGGAGCGGCTTATACACTTCAAGAAATGCTAACAGTAAAATCTGATGATGTTTCTGGAAGGACTAAAGTATATGAGTCTATTATTAGAGGTGACGACGATTTTGAAGCGGGTGTACCAGAATCATTTAATGTCTTAATTAAAGAATTAAAATCATTAGGCCTAAATGTAAATATGGATTTAATAGATTAATTATTTCGTATCAAAAAAGATTGGAAATGTAAATGAATGAACTTATGAACACATTTGGACAAACTAATACAACACAAAGTTTTGATCAAATTAGTATTTCTATAGCATCACCAGAAGCTATAAAAAGTTGGTCTTTTGGTGAAATAAGAAAACCAGAAACAATAAATTACAGAACTTTTAAACCTGAACGTGATGGACTTTTTTGTGCTAAAATTTTTGGTCCTGTCAGGGATTATGAATGTTTATGCGGTAAATACAAAAGAATGAAATATCGTGGAATCATTTGTGAAAAATGTGGTGTTGAAGTAACTCTCTCAAAAGTTAGAAGAGAAAGAATGGGACATATTGATTTAGCTGCTCCTGTTGCGCATATCTGGTTTCTTAAGTCATTACCTTCAAGGATAGGGCTACTTGTAGATATGACACTTAAAGATCTTGAAAGAGTTTTATACTTTGAACATTTTCTGGTAACGGAGCCTGGCTTGACATCACTTAATAAAGGCCAATTGCTTAGCGAAGAAGATTACGAAACTGCACTTGATGAATTTGGTGATGAAAGCTTTGAGGTTGCGATTGGTGCTGAAGCTATAAAAAAAATACTGATTGATATGAATCTTGACGAAGAACTCGTAAAAATTCGAGAAGATTTGACCCAAACTGGATCTGAAATTAAAAGAAAAAAATTAGTTAAAAGGCTCAAACTTGTAGAATCTTTTTTGCAATCTGGAGCTAAACCAGAATGGATGATACTGGATGTTGTTCCAGTTATTCCTCCAGAACTAAGACCCTTAGTCCCATTAGATGGTGGTAGATTTGCAACATCAGATTTAAATGATTTATACAGACGAGTGATTAATAGAAATAATCGTCTTAAGAGGCTTATTGAACTTAGAGCTCCTGATATAATTATTCGTAATGAAAAACGAATGCTTCAAGAATCTGTTGATGCATTGTTTGATAATGGTAGAAGAGGGCGAGTAATAACAGGTGTTAACAAAAGACCTCTAAAGTCTCTGTCAGACATGCTTAAAGGTAAACAAGGTAGATTCAGACAAAACCTATTAGGCAAAAGAGTAGATTATTCTGGAAGATCAGTAATTGTTGTTGGGCCTGATTTGAAACTACACCAATGTGGTATACCGAAAAAAATGGCTTTAGAGTTATTTAAGCCTTTTATTTACTCTAAATTAGAACTTTACGGTTTAGCAAGTACAGTAAAAGCGGCTAAAAGAATGGTTGAGAAAGAAAGGCCTGAAGTTTGGGATATTTTAGAGGAAGTTATCAGAGAGCACCCTGTTATGTTAAATAGGGCCCCAACTTTGCATCGTTTGGGAATTCAGGCATTTGAACCAGTTTTAATTGAAGGTAAAGCAATAAATTTACACCCTCTTGTTTGTACTGCATTTAATGCTGATTTCGATGGTGATCAAATGGCTGTTCACGTTCCACTTTCTCTTGAGGCACAATTAGAAGCTAGAGTTTTAATGATGTCTACTAACAATATTCTTTCACCTTCAAGTGGAAAGCCTATTATTGTGCCATCGCAGGATATTATTTTGGGATTATATTATTTGTCAATGATGAGTGACGCTCAAAAGGGTGAAGGAATGATATTTTCTTCTCCAACCGAAGCCTTGATGGCATTGGATAATCATCAAGTTCATTTGCAGGCAAAGGTCAAAATCAGAGTTAATATATTAGACGAATTAGGAAATAATTCATCAAAATTAGTTGAAACCTCCCCTGGAAGGGCAAAATTATCTACTCTATTACCATCTCATGCTTCTGTTGATTATAACACTATCAATAAATTAATGACAAAAAAAGAAATCACAAACGTTATTGATTATGTTTATAGACATTGTGGTCAGAAAGACACAGTGATTTTTTGTGACAAACTGATGGCAATTGGATTTAAACATGCTTGTACTGCAGGTATATCATTTGGTATTTCCGACCTTGAAACTCCAAAAGCAAAAGTTGATTTGATGAACAATGCAGAAAAACAAGTTAAAGATTTTGAACAACAATATCAAGATGGTTTAATAACCCAAGGGGAAAAATATAATAAAGTTGTTGATGTTTGGTCTAAATGTTCAGATGACGTGGCAGCCGAGATGATGAAAAATATTTCAACAATCAAAGCAGGTGAACCTGTCAATTCAGTTTGGATGATGGCACACTCTGGAGCAAGAGGTTCTGCAGCCCAAATAAAACAACTTGCAGGTATGAGAGGTCTTATGGCGAAACCTTCTGGAGAAATTATAGAAACTCCTATTAAATCATCATTTAAAGATGGCCTTAATGTTCTTGAATATTTCAATTCCACTCATGGTGCAAGAAAAGGCTTGGCGGATACGGCCTTGAAGACTGCAAATTCTGGTTACTTGACAAGAAGATTAGTTGATGTTGCACAAGATTGTATTGTAACAGAAGAAGATTGTGGTACAGAAAATGGATTTATAATGAGAGCTGTTATAGAAGGTGGTGACATAATTGAACCTCTTTCAGAAAGAATTTTGGGTAGAACTACTGCCGCAGAAATCACAGACACCAAAGATGGTTCAATTATAATTAAAAAAGGAATAATTATTTCAGAGGATGATATAGAAAAAATTGAAAAAGCAGGTGTTGATCAAGTTAAAGTTAGATCAGCGCTTACTTGTGATACCCAGCCTGGAATATGTGCAGCATGTTATGGAAGAGATCTTGCGAGGGGTACACCAGTAAATATTGGTGAAGCTGTTGGTGTAATAGCTGCTCAATCAATAGGTGAACCGGGAACTCAACTTACAATGAGAACATTTCATATTGGAGGAGCTGCCCAACGAGGAGCTGAACAATCTAAAATTGAAGCTCCTTTTGATGGCAAAATACGTTTGGATAATACTTCTTTAGTTACAACAGAAGATGGAAGCGAAATAGTTCTTTCTCGATCATCAGAAATGATTATTTTGGATATTCAAGGTAGAGAAAAAGCACGTTACCGCTTGCAATATGGGGCCAAATTACTAAAAAAAGATGGTTATGAAGCCAAAGCTGGTGAAATATTGGCTGAATGGGATCCTTACACAATTCCAATTATAACGGAAAAAGAAGGAACTGCCCATTATGTCGATCTTGTAGATGGTGTTTCAATGAGAGAGATAATTGACGAAACAACAGGAATTGGTAGTAGAGTAGTGACTGACTGGAAACAACAACCAGGAGGTACAAATTTACGTCCAAGAATTACTCTGAGAGATGATGCTGGAGATGTTATTAATTTACCAAATGGATTAGAAGCAAGATACTTTATGTCAATGAATGCTGTTCTAAGTGTTGAGAATAAAAGTAAAGTAAAAGCTGGTTCTGTTTTAGCTCGTATTCCTCGTGAAAGTTCAAAGACAAGAGATATTACAGGAGGATTACCAAGAGTTGCTGAACTTTTTGAAGCAAGAAAACCAAAAGATTTTGCTATAATTTCTGAAAGTGATGGTGTCGTTGAATTTGGAGCTGACTACAAAGCTAAGAGAAGAATAAGAGTTGTTCCACAAGATAGTGAAAAAGATCCTGTAGAGTACATGGTACCTAAGGGGAAACTTTTGGCAGTTCAGGAAGGTGATTTCATTAGGAAAGGTGACATGATAATAGATGGCAGCCCTGTTCCTCACGATATTTTAAATATTTTAGGTATTGAAGCCTTAGCAGATTATTTAGTCAAAGAAGTTCAGGATGTTTATAGATTACAAGGTGTTAAAATTAATGATAAACACATTGAAGTAATTGTTAGACAAATGCTTCAAAAAATTGAAATAACTGATCATGGTGGGACAACATTTTTAAATGGAGAGCATGTTAATAGATTAGAATTTAGACGTATGAACGAAAAAGCTATTGCTGAAGGCGTTGAGCCAGCAAAGGGTACATCCGTTTTGTTAGGTATAACAAAAGCTAGCTTGCAGACAGAAAGTTTTATTTCTGCAGCTTCTTTCCAAGAAACAACTAGGGTTTTAACTGAAGCTGCAGTTTCTGGTAAATCTGATATTTTATCAGGGTTAAAAGAAAATGTTATTGTTGGCCGCTTAGTCCCCGCAGGTACTGGATCAATTGTTAATAAGCTAAGAATGACAGCTCACCGTAGAGATAGGGAAATATTAGAAAACATGAATAAAGAACAAGTTCAAATCGATATAAATGATGAAGAAGTTAAGTAGCTAAAAAAAATTATTTTTATAGCTTATGTTTTTATTCTTGACCATTTGGTCAGTTGGGTATAAAGTCCCGCAAAAGTTGAGTTCTGGTAGTAATTTTTAATTAGACGCTAGCTCATAATAAATTTACAGATAATGGATATTTATTTCATTAGTTTACAAAGGAATTATAGATGCCTACTATAAATCAACTTATAAGGCATGGTCGTGTTAGGCCGATTAATAAGACAAAAGTGCCTGCAATGCAGTCGTGTCCTCAAAAACGTGGTGTTTGCACACGTGTGTATACAACTACACCAAAAAAACCTAACTCAGCCCTTAGAAAAGTTGCTAGAATTAGATTAACAAATGGCTTTGAAGTTACTTCTTACATTCCAGGCGAAGGTCATAATTTGCAGGAACATTCGGTTGTAATGATAAGAGGTGGAAGAGTAAAAGATTTACCTGGAGTTAGATATCATGTAATTCGGGGTACTTTAGATACCCAAGGCGTTGCAGATAGACGACAACGTAGATCCAAATATGGCGCAAAGAGACCTAAGTAAAAGGATAATTTTATGTCAAGAAGAAGAAAAGCTGTAAAAAGACAAGTTATGCCAGATCCAAAATATAATGATAAAGTAGTTTCAAAATTTACGTCCTGCCTTATGTTCGATGGTAAAAGATCTACAGCTGAAAAGATAGTTTATGGTGCTTTTGAAGTTATAGAAAAAAAGGTTGGTTCCGAGCCGATTAAAATTTTTCATGAGGCGCTTAATAATGTGCAACCTCAACTTGAAGTAAGATCAAGAAGAGTTGGAGGAGCAACTTATCAAGTTCCAGTAGAAGTTAGGTCAGATAGAGCATTGGCTTTAGCAATAAGATGGTTAATAAATAGTAGTAGAAATAGATCTGAGAATTCTATGACCGAAAGACTTAGCGGGGAATTAATTGATGCTTCTTCAAGTAGAGGTGCATCTGTGAAAAAGAAAGAAGATACTCACAAAATGGCTGAAGCTAACAAAGCTTTTTCTCATTATCGTTGGTAGTAATTTAATAGGTAGATAAATGGCTCGTGGATTCAAGTTAAATAGATATAGAAATTTTGGCATCATAGCTCATATTGATGCCGGTAAAACAACAACTTCAGAGAGAGTGCTTTATTATACTGGTAGATCTCACAAAATTGGTGAAGTGCATGACGGTAATGCTACTATGGATTGGATGGAGCAAGAACAAGAACGAGGTATTACTATAACTTCAGCTGCTACTACTTGTTTTTGGACCCGAACAGAAGATGGTAAAAGTCATGATGCATCTTACGGTTCAAATGAAAATGAAGCTAAATTTAGGTTTAATATAATTGATACTCCGGGACATGTTGATTTCACTATCGAAGTTGAGCGGTCATTAGCTGTTCTTGACGGAGCTGTTGTTGTATTAGACGCAAACGCTGGCATTGAACCTCAAACAGAAACTGTTTGGCGTCAAGCAGACAGATATAAAGTACCAAGAATCGTTTTTGTTAACAAAATGGATAAAATAGGTGCAGATTTTTATAAGTGCGTAACAATGGTAAAAGATCGCACAGGAGCTACCCCATTACCAATTAACTTACCAATTGGTGCAGAAAACGATTTTTCTGGACTTGTCGATTTAGTTACTATGAAAGAATGGGTCTGGGAATCTGAAGATTTAGGTGCTTCATGGACAATACGTGAAATAAGAGATGAACTTAAAGAAAGAGCTAAATCTATGAGATCTCAGTTAATTGAATTAGCTGTAGAACAAGATGATGAGTGGATGGAAAAATATTTAGAAGGTGAAGAACCTGATGTTACTTCTTTAAGAAATTTGATTAGAAAAGGGACATTATCTATGAACTTTGTTCCTATATTATGTGGCTCTGCCTTTAAAAATAAAGGGGTTCAAACAATGTTGAACTCTGTTATTGATTATCTACCTGATCCTCTTGATGTTCCAGCTTACCTTGGGTTTCTTCCAGGTGACAAATCGGAAACACGGAACATTGAAAGAAAAGCGGGTGATCAAGAACCATTTTCTGGTTTAGCTTTTAAGATCATGAATGATCCCTTTGTTGGTTCTCTTACCTTTTTAAGGATATATTCAGGATCAATTAAAAAAGGTGATTCACTACTTAATTCTACTAAGGGAAAAAAAGAACGTGTAGGTAGAATGATGATGATGCACTCTAATAATAGAGAAGAAATCGACGAAGCATTTGCTGGAGACATTGTTGCGCTGGCAGGAATGAAAGAAACAACCACTGGTGATACTTTATGTGACACAGTTAAACCTGTGGTTTTAGAGACAATGTCTTTTCCAAATCCTGTTATAGAAATTGCAGTTGAACCAAAATCAAAAAATGATCAAGAAAAAATGTCCACTGGTCTTGCTAGATTAGCCGCGGAAGATCCTTCCTTTCAGGTTTCCACAGATTTAGAATCTGGGCAGACTATAATGAAAGGTATGGGTGAACTGCATTTAGATATTTTGATAGACAGACTAAAGCGGGAATTTAAAGTTGAGGCTAATATAGGTGCACCTCAAGTGGCATACAGAGAAACTATCACTAAAGAAGTAGAAGTTGATTATACTCACAAAAAACAATCTGGTGGGTCAGGGCAATTTGCTAGAGTGAAAATGACATTCTCACCTAACCCAGACAATGATTTTGAATTTATTAACTCAATAAAAGGTGGTAATATTCCAACTGAGTACATACCTGGGGTTGAGAAGGGTTTGATCCAAGCGAAAGAATCTGGAATAATTGCGGGCTTTCCAGCTATTGATTTTAAAGTGGATCTTCATGATGGAGCTTTTCATGATGTTGACTCATCAGTTATGGCGTTTGAAATAGCTGCAAGAGCTGCTTTTAGGGAGGGTATGAATAAAGCGTCACCAGTCTTGCTTGAACCAATTATGAAAGTAGAATGTGTTACTCCAGAAGAATATATGGGTGATATTATAGGTGATTTAAATAGTAGGCGTGGACAAGTTAACGGTATGGATTCTAGAGGTAATGCACAAGTTATTAATGCAATGGTACCTTTAGCTAATATGTTTGGTTATGTAAATAATTTGAGATCTATGAGTCAAGGTAGAGCTCAATACACTATGATTTTTGATCATTATGATCAAGTACCGCAAGCAGTAGCTGATGAAGTGAAAGCAAAATTAGCTTAAATTTTTAATTATAGAAAGGTCATAAAAGATGTCTAAAGAAAAATTTGATCGCAGCAAACCGCATGTCAACATTGGTACAATAGGTCATGTTGACCATGGTAAGACCACATTAACCGCAGCAATTACTAAAGTTATGGCTGATGCTGGCCGTGCTGACTTTTCTGCTTATGACCAAATTGACAAAGCTCCAGAAGAAAGAGAGAGAGGTATAACTATTTCTACTGCTCATGTGGAGTATGAAACTGAGAATCGTCATTATGCACACGTTGACTGTCCAGGTCATGCAGATTACGTGAAAAATATGATTACAGGTGCAGCTCAAATGGATGGTGCAATATTAGTTGTGAATGCTGCTGATGGCCCTATGCCACAAACTAAAGAACATATTTTATTAGCTCGTCAGGTAGGTGTTCCTTCTTTGGTTGTTTATATGAATAAAGTTGATCAGGTTGATGATGAAGAGTTGTTAGAATTAGTTGAGTTAGAAATTCGTGAGCTATTAAGCAGTTATGAGTTTCCTGGTGATGATATCCCAATCATTAAAGGTAGCGCATTAGCAGCACTTGAAGGTCGTGACGAAGTTATTGGAGTTAACTCAATTACAGAATTAATGGCTGCTGTAGATTCTTATATTCCTCAACCTGAGCGTGATAAAGATAAGCCTTTCTTGATGCCTATTGAAGATGTTTTTTCTATATCAGGAAGAGGTACTGTGGTCACAGGACGTGTTGAGCGAGGTGTTATAAAGGTTGGTGAAGAGATAGAGATAGTTGGAATTAAAGAAACAGCTAAAACAACTTGTACAGGAGTTGAAATGTTCCGTAAGTTGCTTGATTCTGGTGAGGCTGGTGACAATGTTGGAGTTTTATTAAGAGGAACAAAAAGAGAGGAAGTTGAACGTGGTCAAGTGTTATCTGCACCTGGCTCAATAAAACCTTATTCTAAATTCAAAGGTGAGGCCTACATTTTAACTAAGGATGAAGGTGGTAGACATACACCATTTTTTAGTAACTACCGTCCACAATTTTATTTTCGAACCACTGACGTGACCGGAGCAGTTGAGTTACCGTCGGGTACAGAAATGGTAATGCCAGGCGATAATATAGCAATATCAGTAGAATTAATCACTCCAATTGCCATGGATGAAGGATTAAGATTTGCAATAAGGGAAGGTGGTAGAACAGTAGGCGCTGGAGTCGTTTCAAGTATTGAAGCATAAATAATTATTTAAAAGTTAGAATTAAGAGGTATAAATGGATAATCAGAATATTAGGATTAGATTAAAAGCTTTTGATCATAGAATTCTTGATCAATCTACTTCTGAGATTGTTAATACTGCTAGAAGGACAGGCGCTAAAATTCGTGGTCCAATACCCCTTCCAACTTCTTTGAATAGATTCACCGTACTTAGAGGCCCCCATGTAGATAAAAAAAGTCGCGAGCAATTTGAAATGAGAACACATAAGCGAATTCTTGATATTGTAGAGCCAACCCCTCAAACTGTTGATGCTCTTATGAAACTAGATTTGGCCTCTGGTGTTGATGTGGAAATAAAAATATAAGGTTATAATTATGCGTTGTGGAGTAATAGCAAGAAAACTTGGTATGTCACGTGTTTTTGACGATAATGGTGAACATATACCCGTAACTGTTTTAAGGCTTGAAGATGTTGAGGTATTATCAGTTAAGACAGTCAGTAAGGATGGTTACTCTGCTGTTCAGTTAGGATTTTGTAATAAAAAATTAAAAAACATATCTAAGCCTCTTAGGGGAATTTTTTCCAAGTCTAACTTACATCCAAAGGAAAGAATTGCTGAATTTAAAGTAAGTGAAGACGCGGCTCTAAAAGTTGGTGACAAATTAAGTGTCAAACATTTCATTGAAGGTCAAAAGGTTGATGCAGTTGGTTTATCTCAAGGTAAAGGTTTTTCTGGGGCAATGAAAAGGCATAATTTTGGTGGAATGCAAGCTACGCATGGTGTTTCCATCAGTCACAGATCACACGGTTCTACTGGAAACAGTCAGGATCCAGGTAGAACCTGGAAAGGTAAAAAAATGGCTGGTCAATATGGAAATGTCAGGATAACAACCCAAAATTTAAAAGTTATTAAATTACTTGAAGATGAAGAATTGATTTTAATTAAAGGCTCAGTCCCAGGTTCAAAAAACACTGTTGTACTGTTAACAGATGCAATTAAATCAAAAACTCCCGCTAACGCTCCTTTTCCAGCAGGTTTGCATGTTGAGAACAACAAAAACAAAAAAGATGTTTTGGCTTCAAGTGTAGAAAATCATGAAGATACCTCTATAGATAAAAATGGAGCTGAAGTTGAAAATTAAATCTTTAAGCTTAACTAACAAAGCAGGTAAAGAGTTTGATCTTAACGAAAAAATCTTTGGCATAGTACCTAGAAAGGATATCATTGCAAGAGTGATAAGGTGGCAATTAGCTAAAAGGCGTTTAGGAAATCACTCCGTACAAACACGAAGCCAAGTTAAAATGACAACAGCAAAAATGTATAAACAAAAGGGGACAGGTAAAGCTAGACATGGTTCAGGCTCAGTTTCACAATTTAGGGGAGGAGGTATGGCTCATGGGCCCGTGGTTCACTCTCATTCACATAACTTGAACAAAAAAGTAAGAAAACTAGGTCTAAAATCTGTTCTCTCTGATAAGTTCAAGAACGGCAAATTAATTATATTAGAAGCATCAAAAAGTGACGGAAAAACATCTACACTGAAGAAAAGTTTAGATAAAATAAGCGTAAATAACGCTTTAATTATTTCAGGTAATGATGTTGATGACAAATTTATCAGAGCTACCAGCAATATTAAAAATTTAGATGTTATATCTCATAAGGGTTTAAATGTTTATGATATGGTCAAGAAAGATAATTTAATTATTATAGACGATGCTTTAAAACTCGTTGAGGAGCGTTTATTATGAGTGTGAGACCTAGAAAAAAAAATGATATAAAAATTAGTCAAAATAAAGCATATCAAGTTATATTAAAACCGTTAGTGACAGAAAAATCTACCCAACAATCAGAGTTTAATAAAATGGTCTTTTCTGTACCTTTAAATGCAACAAAATTGGAAGTTAAATTATCAATCGAAAAAATATTTTCTGTTAAAGTTAAATCAGTTAATACGATTTTACTTAAAGGAAAATCAAAAAGATTTAAAGGTATTTTAGGAAAAAGGTCAAACTCAAAAAAAGCAATAGTAACACTTGAACCAGGTAATACTATTGATTTATCGGTAGGAGTTTAAAATGGCATTAAAGCAATACAAGCCTAACACCCCAGGACAAAGAGGTCTTGTTTTAGTTGATAAATCAGATTTATTCAAGGGTAAACCTATTAAAAAATTAACTGAGGGTCTTTCAAAGTCTGGTGGCAGAAATAATTCTGGAAAAATTACAATGTGGCAAAGAGGTGGAGGTCACAAAAGACGCTATAGAATTGTTGATTTTAAGAGAACCAAAATAGATATCACTGGTAAGGTTGAACGCATAGAATACGATCCTAATAGGTCAGCATATATAGCTTTAATAAAATATAAGGATAATGAATTAAGCTATATAATTGCTCCCCAAAGATTAGGAGTAGGTGACGAAGTTGTATCTTCAAATAAAGCTGATATAAAGCCTGGTAACTGTATGCCACTATCTTCTGTACCTGTTGGAACTATAATTCATAATGTTGAATTAAAACCTGGAAAAGGTGGTCAGATTGCACGTTCAGCTGGATCCTATGTACAGTTGATAGGAAAAGATTTGTCTTATTCTATTTTAAGATTAACGTCTGGTGAAGTTAGATTTGTGTTATCAAGCTGCTTGTGTACAATTGGTGCAGTTTCAAACCAAGATAATCAAAATACAAATTTAGGTAAAGCTGGTAGGAATAGATGGTTGGGAAGACGACCTTCTGTAAGAGGCGTAGCTATGAATCCAGTTGACCACCCACATGGAGGTGGCGAAGGAAGAACATCAGGTGGTAGGCACCCAGTTACCCCATGGGGTAAACCTACAAAAGGATACAGAACAAGAAATAATAAAAGAACTGATAAGTTAATAATTAGAAGAAGAAAAGTGTAAGGTTAATTTTATGTCAAGATCAATATGGAAAGGTCCTTTTGTGGACGGGTACTTGTTAAAAAAAGCAGAAACTGCCAGAGATTCAGGTAGAAATGATGTTATAAAAACTTGGTCAAGAAGATCTACCGTTATGCCACAATTTGTTGGCCTTACATTTGGCGTTTATAATGGTAAAAAATTTATACCTGTAACCATCACTGAAGCTATGGTTGGTCACAAATTAGGTGAATTCTCTCCTACGAGAACTTATTATGGGCATTCAGCAGACAAAAAGTCTAAACGATAGGAGACAAAATGGGCAAAGTGAAAAATAAAAGAAGAGAGTTAGATAATGAGGCTAAAGTTGTCCTAAAAAACATTAGGACAAGTCCACAAAAGCTAAACTTAGTAGCTCAAATGATCAGAAGAAAGACCGCTTCAAACGCCATTTCTATATTACAATTTTCAAGAAGAAGAATTTCTAATATTGTAGAAAAAGCCCTTAGGTCAGCCATAGCCAATGCAGAAAACAACCATTCACTTGATATAGATAAATTAGTTGTAAAAGAAGCTTATGTAGGAAAAGGTTTGGTTATGAAACGTTTTCACGCACGTGCTCGAGGACGTGGTGCAAGAATAATTAAGCCATTTTCACATTTAACTATTTTATTATCTGAACAGGAAGGTAGCTAGAATGGGTCAAAAAACACAACCTATAGGATTTAGATTGGGTATCAATCGTACCTGGGATTCTAGATGGTTTGGTAACAAGTCATATGGGGAATTACTCCATCAAGACATTGATTTAAGAAAATACTTATTTACCAAACTTAAGGCAGCAGCTATTAGTAAAATTGTTATTGAAAGGCCGGCTGGCAGGGCTAGAATATCTATTTATGCTGGCAGACCTGGTCTTGTGATAGGTAAAAAAGGTCAAGATATCGAAACTCTTAAGAATATTTTAAGTAAAAAAATTAATGCTGAAGTCAGCTTAAATATCATTGAAATTAGAAAGCCCGAGCTTGATGCTAAACTAGTTGCTGATGGTATAGCTCAGCAACTCGAGAGAAGAGTAGCATTTAGAAGAGCTATGAAAAGAGCTGTACAAGCCGCTATAAGGCTTGGAGCCGAAGGTGTAAGAATTAACTGTGCAGGAAGGCTTGGAGGTGCAGAAATTGCTAGAACTGAGTGGTATCGTGAAGGTAGAGTGCCATTGCATACGCTTAGAGCTGATGTTGATTATGGTGAATCTACTGCATTCACCACATATGGAGCAACTGGCATTAAAGTTTGGATCTTCAAAGGTGAAGTAATGGAACATGATCCTATGGCTCAAGACAAAAAAATGAGCAATTTACTAAAAGGATCAAATAACAAAAATATGGACTAGGGATAATTTATGTTACAACCTAAAAGAACAAAATTTAGAAAAGCTCATAAAGGTAGAATTCATGGTTTAGCCAAAGGTGGAACAAAATTGAATTTTGGATCTTTTGGACTAAAAGCAGTTCAACCAGAGAGAGTTACAGCAAGACAAATTGAAGCTGCAAGAAGAGCGATTACAAGGCACCTCAGACGTGCAGGTAGGGTTTGGATAAGGATATTTCCTGATGTTCCTGTTTCAAGTAAACCTGCAGAGGTTAGAATGGGTAAGGGCAAAGGTTCGCCTGAATACTGGGTATGTAGAGTAAAACCTGGAAAAATTATGTTTGAATTGGATGGTGTTTCAGAAGTTGCAGCTAAAGAGGCTTTAAGTTTAGCCGCTGCTAAACTTCCAATGAATACTAAAGTTGTTAAAAGATTAGGTGAATAGTTGGAGATTTAAATGGCAAAGTATAAGCCCAAAGATTTAAAAGTTAAAACATTGGATGAACTGAAAGAACAATTAAAACTTCTTAGAAAAGAACAGTTTAATCTTAGATTTCAAGTTAGTAATGGCCAAAATGAAAATCCTTCGAGATTTAAGTTCATACGTAAAGAGATAGCTTGTATAAAGACAATCTTGAATAATGCTAATTCAATATAAATTTTAAGGAATTAATATCATGCCAAAAAGAATATTAACAGGAAAAGTAACAAGCAATAAAGCTAACAAAACAGTTACTGTTCAGGTAGAAAGAAAAATTATGCATCCCATGTACAAGAAATTTGTTACTAAATCTAAAAAATTTGCTGCTCACGATAGTGAGAATAAATCTAAAATTGGAGATGTTGTCAATATACGAGAATGTACTCCCATTTCAAAAAATAAACGTTTTGAAGTGATATATTAATAAATTATTGGAGACATATTATGATACAAATGCAAAGTAATCTTGATGTTGCAGATAACTCCGGCGCAAGAAGGATACAATGTATTAAAGTTTTAGGTGGATCTGGAAGAAAAACTGCTGCTGTAGGTGATGTTATTGTGGTTTCTATTAAAGAAGCCATTCCGAGAGGACGAGTTAAAAAGGGTGATGTCCATAGAGCTGTAATTGTTAGAACATCCAAGGAAGTTAGACGTAATGATGGAACTTGTATTAGATTTGATAAAAATGCGGCTGTATTAGTAAATAAAAGTAATGAACCAATTGGAACTCGTATTTTCGGGCCAGTAACTCGTGAATTAAGAAATAGAAAATTTATGAAAATAATCTCTTTGGCTCCAGAGGTTTTGTGATGAATAAAAAATTTAAAATTAAAACTGGTGATAGAGTTATTATTATTTGTGGGAAAGATAAAGGTAAAACTGGAAATGTAACCTCTGTGATAAAATCAAATGATAGAGTGATAGTTGAAGGAATTAATATTGTTAAACGTCATAGAAAAGCAACACAAGAAAGTCCTGGTAAAATCGAAGAAAAGGAAGCTTCTATTCACATCTCAAATGTAGCTCACGTAGATCCGGAAAATGGAAAAGCTACTAGAGTTAGGTATGAGATTAAAGATGGTGTTAAAAGAAGATTGTCAGTAATTTCTGGTTCATTGATAGATAAATAGTTTGGAGCTAATGATGAATGTAAGATTGCAAGAAAAATACAAAAGTGAAATCACAAGTATTTTAAAAAATAAATATAATTATAAGAACAACTTAGAAATTCCTAAACTTCAAAAGGTAGTTATTAATATGGGGGTTGGTGAAGCTGTTAAGGACAGTAAAAAAATTGACTTGGCAGTAAATGAGTTAGCTGCAATTACGGGTCAAAAGCCCGTTATTACTAAGTCAAAGAAGGCTAATGCAAGTTTCAAACTTAGAGAAGGTATGCCAATAGGTGTAAAAGTCACACTCAGGAAAAGTAAAATGTATGAATTCGTAGATAGATTCATAAATATTGCATTACCTAGGGTTAGAGATTTTAGAGGTGTTAATTCTAAAAGTTTTGATGGAAATGGTAATTATGCAATTGGTTTAAAAGAACAATATGTTTTTCCTGAAATAGAATATGACAATGTTGATTCAGTTAGAGGTATGGATATAATTTTTGTTACTTCAGCTAAATCTGATGAGGAAGCAAAAGCTTTACTTGATGCTTTTGATTTTCCTTTTAATTAATAATAATTAGAATTAGGAGATATAGATGGCAAAAAAAAGTGCTATCCAGAAAAATTTAAATAAAGAAAAGCAAGTAAAAAAAAGTAAATCCAGAAGAGATCGTTTGAAGTCTATCTGTAGTAATAGATCTCTTCCTATGGAACAACGATTCGAAGCTCAGCTCAAACTTTCAGAAATGCCAAGAAATGGATCGAAGATTAGGCTAAGAAATAGATGCTTAATTACTGGAAGGCCTCGTGGCTATTATAGAAAAGTCAAAATGTCTAGGATTGCCCTTAGAGAATTAGCGTTATCTGGTCAAATACCAGGTATGGTAAAATCAAGTTGGTAGAAAGGTTTTTATTATGTCAATGAGTGATACACTTGGGGATATGTTGACCAGAATTAGAAATGGTCAATCCGCTCATAAAACTGTGGTTGAAGCACCTGCTTCAAGATTTAGGGCAAATGTATTAGATGTACTTAAAAGAGAGGGATACATTCGTAACTTTTCAAAGGTTGAAAAAAGTCCTGGAATACACGAATTTAAAATTGAATTAAAATATTATGAGGGTAAGCCAGTTATAAGTGAAATTAGAAGAGTTTCAACACCAGGTAGAAGAGTATATTCAAGTATCAACGACTTGCCAAGGACTTATAATGGTCTTGGTATTTCTATTCTTTCTACTCCAAGAGGTGTAATGAGTGACAATGAAGCTAGGGCCGCTCATGTTGGCGGTGAAGTCCTTTGTCAGGTATTTTAGGAGTATTTTGATGTCAAGAGTAGGTCAAGCCATTATTAACATCCCAGAGGGTGTTGAGGTAAAAAAAGAAAATAGTAATTTTTTAGTGAAAGGTTCAAAAGGTGAACTAAGTGCACCTATTAGCGATACTGTCGACGTAATAATTAATGATAAAATTATTAAGGTTGAGCTGAGGAATAAAAATTCTAAGAATAATGCACTATGGGGCACAACAAGAGCTCTTATAAATAATGCTGTTCAGGGTGTTAGTGTTGGATTTGAAAAAGAAATGGAAATTATAGGGGTAGGTTATAGGGGGACGCTTCAAGGAAACAAACTAACTCTAAATCTCGGTTTGAGTCATCCAGTTGAAATTGAGGTTCCTAAAGGTATCACAGTAAAAATGGATGGGAATACAAAATTCACTATTTCCAGTGCAGATAAACAAAAGTTAGGAGAATTTGCTGCAATGGTTCGATCTAAAAGACCACCAGAACCATTTAAAGGTAAAGGTATACGCTATAGTAATGAATATGTTTTAAGAAAAGAAGGAAAGAAGAAATAGAGGTTATAATGGGTAATATAATGTCATTGCACAACAAAAGAAAACAAAGAAATAGAAAATCACTAAAGAAAAAATCAATTGGGAAACTAAGGTTGTCAGTATTTAGGTCTAATAAGCATATTTATGGCCAAATTATTGATGACAACAATGGAACCACAATTACCTCTGCCTCAAGCCTTGAAGAAAGTGTAAAAAAACAGTTTAAAAATTGTGGGACTAGTGAAGTAGCTACAGTAGTTGGAAAGTTAATAGCTGAAAAAGCTATAAAGAAAGGTATTAAAAGCGTTGTATTTGATAGAGGTGGATATATTTATCATGGTAGAGTAAAAAACTTGGCTGAGTCAGCTAGAAGCAATGGTTTAAAATTTTAGGGGTAATAAATGTCAAGAATTGAAAAACAAGATAAAAAGATTAATAAAGATGAAAATGAATTAATTGACAAGTTAGTTGGTATAAATAGAGTTGCTAAAGTTGTCAAAGGTGGTAGACGCTTTGGGTTTGCTGCGCTTGTTGTAGTTGGAGATCAAAGAGGCAAAGTGGGTTTTGGTACAGGTAAAGCTAAAGAAGTACCTGAAGCAATAAAGAAAGCAACCGATGATGCAAAAAAAAATATGATTAAGGTTCCATTAAAAGAAGGCAGAACATTACACCATGATATGAAAGGTCATTTTGGAGCAGGTAAAGTTATTCTTAGATCTGCTCCTTCAGGTACAGGTATAATTGCAGGCGGTCCTATGAGAGCTGTTTTTGAAACCTTAGGAGTTCAAGATGTAGTTGCAAAGTCAATAGGCACATCAAATCCTCATAACATGATTAAAGCTACTTTTGATGCTTTTACTATTATGGATTCACCAAGAAATGTAGCAAATAAAAGAAGTAAAAAAGTCTCTGAAATTTTTGGAAATAAATTGAAGTCAGATGCAAAATCTAATTCCAATGAAGGATAGGTGTTATAATGTCAATAAAAAAAACTATAATTGTTACTCAAACAAAAAGTCCAATTGGCAGGGAAGCGTCTCAAAGAAAAACCTTAATAGGTCTTGGTTTAAACAAAATTGGTCGCAGTAAAGAATTGGAGGACATACCCTCAATCAGAGGTATGATAGATAAAGTTAAGCATTTAGTGAAAGTTCATTAGTATAGATATAACATGGGTAAAAATGATGAAACTAAACGAAATAAAAGATAATATAGGTTCTACCAAATCACGAAAGCGGATTGGCAGAGGTATTGGATCAGGTACTGGAAAAACTTCAGGTAAGGGTCATAAAGGTCAAAAGTCTAGATCTGGTGTTTCTATCAAAGGTTTTGAAGGTGGGCAGATGCCAATTCATAGACGTTTACCTAAACGAGGATTTAATAATATAAATAGAGTTAGTTATACAGAATTAAATTTAAACAAATTACAAAAGCTTATCGATAGTAATAAAATTAATCCAAATAAACCTATAAATTTTGAAACATATTTAGATATAGGTCTAATAAAATCAAATAAAGATAAAGTCAAACTTTTAGCTAAAGGCGAAATTAAAAATAAAGTTGAAATTGAAGCTACTAATTTTTCTGAAAATGCAAAAAAATCGATAGAAAAAATGGGTGGTAAAATTATTAAATTTGAGAACAAAAAATCTAATTCAAAGCAAACTAAAGAGACAGAGGTTTAGTTTATGGCTAATGAAGGTTTTTTTGGAATATTAGGACAGGCCACTGAATTACGTCAAAGGATACTTTTCACTCTGGGTGCCCTAATAATATATAGATTAGGTACATATATCCCCGTTCCAGGAATAAATGCCGTTGCCCTCTCCGAAATAGTTAGTAACGCCAATAGTGGTGTTTTAGGGATGTTTAACATGTTTTCTGGTGGTGCTTTGGGTCGAATGACTATTTTTGCATTAACTATATTACCGTATATTTCAGCTTCAATTATTATGCAACTTATGACTTCGATTTCTCCTCAAATGTCTCAACTAAAAAAAGAAGGTGAAGCTGGAAGAAAAACCATAAATCAATATACGAGGTATCTCACAGTATTACTTGCTACAGTTCAAGCTTATGGATTTGCAATTGCTCTAGAAGGAACTTCAGGCTCATCAGGGTCACTCGTTAACAATCCAGGTGTTTTTTTTAAAATTACGACTGTTGTAACTTTAGTTGGTTCTGTAATGTTTTTACTATGGTTAGGTGAACAAATCACTTCACGAGGAATAGGAAATGGAGTTTCGTTAATTATTTTTGCTGGGATTGTCGCAGAGTTACCTAGAGCTTTAGCTCAGATTTTAGAACAAGGAAGAACTGGGTCAATTTCAACTTTTTTAATTATTGGAATTTTTATTCTAGCAATTGCAGTTATAGTTTTCATAGTTTTTATTGAACGTTCACAAAGAAAAATAATTGTACAGTATCCTAAGAGGCAAATGGGAAATAAAATGTTCGCTGGTGACACATCTCATTTACCTTTAAAGATTAATGTACCTGGTGTCATCCCTCCAATATTTGCATCTGCTCTACTGTTGCTTCCTACATCTTTATCCTCATTTTCTGGTATAGACGGAAATAGCTCGGATTGGGTTTTGACATTAAACTCATATTTTGGAAGGGGGCAACCACTTTATCTGGCAATTTATATTGGCCTAATAGTTTTTTTTGCATTTTTTTATACTGCCATTGTTTTTAATCCGGACGAAACCGCGGATAATCTTAAGAAAAATGGTGGCTATGTGCCTGGCATTAGGCCTGGACCTCCAACTGCCGATTATTTAGATTTTGTTTTAACAAGACTAACTGCTATTGGAGCAACATATTTAGCGGCAGTATGTATTTTACCCGAGATTTTGATTTCAAAGTATTCCATTCCATTCTATTTAGGTGGTACAAGTTTATTGATTGTAGTAACTGTATCTATGGATACAGTTTCACAGGCTCAATCACACTTAATTGCTCACAGATATGCAGGTTTGATCAAAAAAACTAAATTAAGAGGTGGGAGAAGGTAAATGAATATTATTTTATTCGGTCCACCTGGTGCTGGTAAGGGAACACAAGCTGAAATATTAATTAATAAATTTAAAATTGTTCAGGTTTCTACTGGAGATATGCTCAGAGAAGAAGTAAAAGCAGAAACCGATCTTGGTAAAGAAGCAAAGTTGATTATGGATAATGGAGAATTAGTTTCAGATCAAATTATAATGTCAATGATCAAAAAACGAATAGTAAAATCAGATTGTAAAAATGGATTTATTCTTGATGGTTTCCCAAGAACATTAAAACAGGCAATTGAATTAGATAAAGTTTTGGAAAGTCTTAAATTAAATATTGATAAAGTCATAGAAATTAATGTTGATGAAGAACTTTTATTGAAAAGGATAATAAAAAGAGTTTCTGAAAGTAAAACAACGAGAAATGACGATAATTCTGAAACACTAAAAAAAAGAATACAAGTCTATAAAAATGATACATTGCCAGTTATAAAGTATTATAGAGATTTGAACAAGTTACACACTATAAATGGTATGCAGAAAATTGAAGAAGTATCGAAAGATATATTAAAATTATTTTAATGATTATAAAGTTGACTGTTAACTTGTTGGCTTTATAATCCCCGATTTATTAAGTATCAAATAGATCTAAATTGAAAAGGAGAGATTAGTGGCACGAATTGCAGGGGTAAATGTCCCAACTAATAAAAGAGTTCACATTGCTTTGACATATGTTCATGGTATTGGTTTAACTAGTTCAAAAAATATATGTAGTAAAGTTGGTGTTTCAGAA
The DNA here is from genome assembly GCA_902616615.1 of uncultured SAR116 cluster alpha proteobacterium. Classification (GTDB taxonomy): domain Bacteria; phylum Pseudomonadota; class Alphaproteobacteria; order Puniceispirillales; family Marisalimonadaceae; genus Marisalimonas. The sequence continues at coordinate 30,887 of CACMTN010000006.1, forward strand.
GATAAAAGAATAAATAGTTTGTCTGAGGATGAGCTTACAAAAATTAGGGATTTAATAGATACAGATTATATTGTTGAAGGTGATTTAAGAAGAAAAACTTCTATGGATATTAAAAGATATCTAGATTTGGGTTGTTTGCGAGGACTTAGACATAGAAAAAATCTACCTGTAAGAGGACAAAGAACACATACTAACGCTAGAACAAGAAAAGGCCCTGCAAAAGCAATTGCAGGGAAAAAGAAATAATTTATTACAAGGAGAGCTTTTTAGAATGGCAAAACAACCCACGCAAACAAAAATTCGTCGTAAAGAAAGAAAGAACGTTACTAATGCGGTTGCTCATGTTAACTCATCTTTTAATAATACTGTTGTAACAATTACAGATATACAAGGGAACGCTATTTCTTGGTCTTCCTCCGGAGCAATGGGTTTTAAGGGCTCTAGAAAATCTACTCCATATGCAGCACAATTAGCTGCAGAAGATGCAGGAAAAAAAGCATCTGAACATGGCGTTAAGACCGTTGATATACAAGTTCAAGGTCCAGGTTCAGGGAGAGAATCAGCTTTAAGAGCACTGCAAACTATTGGTTTTGAAGTAAATTCTATAAGAGATGTGACTCCAATCCCTCACAATGGGTGTAGACCAAAGAAACGTAGAAGAGTTTAGAACAACTCTTCTAGATTTTATAACAATAATATTATTATTATATATAGAGAGTAATCATGATTGAAAAGAATTGGAAAGAAATAATCAAACCTTCTAAATTAGAAGTTAAAGAAGAAAATAAATTTAAAAACACTTCAACAATAATCGCCGAACCTCTTGAAAGAGGTTATGGTGTAACAATTGGAAATGCTCTTAGACGCATCCTTCTTTCATCACTTCAAGGTTCAGCTATAACCTCTATACAAGTTCAAGGAGTTCTACACGAATTTTCATCGATACCTGGAGTAAGAGAAGATCTCACTGATATTATTTTAAATGTTAAAGGAATAAAGGTAAGGATGGACTATGATGGTGTGAAAAAAATTCATCTGAACGTCGAGGGTCCAGCAACTGTAACTGCTGGAATGATTGAGTGTCCAGCTGAAATTGAAATAATGAATAAAGATCACGAAATTTGTACTTTAGATAATGGAGGTAAACTTTCCATAGAATTTACTGTTGAAAATGGTAAAGGTTATGTTTCTTCAGCAATTAATAGAAAAGAAGACCTACCAATTGGTGTGATTCCCATCGATGCAATTTATAGTCCAATTGTTCAAGTATCATATAATGTTGATAACGCTCGTGTAGGTCAACAAACAGATTATGATAAATTATCATTAGAAGTAACCACTGATGGTTCAGTTTCTCCTGAAGATGCGGTTGCATTTTCTGCGAGAATTATGCAAGATCAATTAAATAATTTCATTAATTTTGAAGAACCTGAAGAAGAAGAAGCCCCAGAAGTGTTGGAGGATCTTCCATTTAATAAAAATCTATTAAGAAAGGTTGATGAATTAGAATTATCTGTAAGATCAGCTAATTGTTTGAAAAATGACAATATTGTATATATTGGCGATTTAGTCCAAAGATCAGAACCTGAAATGTTGCGCACACCTAATTTTGGTAGAAAAAGTTTAAATGAAATACGAGAGGTTCTAAAAGTAATGGGCCTAGAGCTCGGGATGGATGTAGATAATTGGCCACCAGAAAATATAGAAGAATTAGTAAAAAGAATTGAAGAACCATTCTAACTCATTTTAAGAGATATGGGAGTATTAAATGAAACATAGAGTTAAAGGTAAAAAATTAAATAGAACTTCATCACACAGAAAAGCTCTCTTTAAAAATATGGCACAGGCTATAATAAAGCATGAGCAAATTATAACAACATTACCCAAAGCTAAAACCATGAAACCCATAATAGATAAGTTAATTACCTTGGGTAAAAAGGGTAGCTTGCACGCTCGAAGACAAGCATTTTCTCAGTTAAGGGATAATAGCATAGTATCAAAATTGTTTGGTGATCTTGCAACAAGATATGCAGAAAGACAAGGAGGATATTCAAGGGTTCTAAAAGCAGGTTATAGATATGGAGACGCTGCTGCAATGGCCGTTCTTGAGCTAGTTGATAGAAATGAAGATGCTAGGGGTCAAGATAGTGGTCCGGTTCAAACAAATAATACAAGTGAAGATGAACCAAAAGAAGCTGTTGCTGGATAATTTATATACTAATTGAATTTTAAAACCGTTCAAAAAAAGTGAGCGGTTTTTTTTTTGAGAAAAAAATGTATTTTGATAAATTTATAGGAATAGATTGGTCTGGTAACAAAAATAGTTTTCAAGAAGGAATTAGTGTTGCTGAATGTTCTAGAGGTAATAAGGTACCACAAATAGTAAAACCGCTGGGTGATAAATATTGGACAAGAACAACCTTAATAGAGTGGCTTTATAAAGAAATAAAATTACAAAGAAACTTAATAGGATTTGACTTTGCATTCTCGTATCCTTTTTATGATAGATGTTGTTATTTTCCAGGTATAAAAGATAGTCCTATTAATACAGAAAAATTATGGAAGTTGATCGAGGATATCAATACAAACGCAAAAAATTTTTATGGTGGAGAGATCTGGGCAAATAAAACTTATGGTAAATTTTTTAATTCACCAAAACTTAAAGGTTCTCATTTTTCCAGTAGAAGAAGATTCACGGAGAGATTAGCTAAAAAAATACTCTCTCCAAGTCCAACTTTTAACTGTGTTGGCCCTGGTGCTGTTGGTACAGGCACTCTAGCAGGTATGAGAATTCTTAATTTATTAAAAAACAAAGCAAAAATCTGGCCTTTTGAGGAGCTTAATTTTTCAACTAAAACTGTTATTGTTGAAATTTTTCCATCTTATTATTTTAGGCTCTCTAAAATTAAACCTGAAAAAAAAGTGGGTTATACAATAGAAAATATTAATAAATCATTAGAATTTTACAATTCAAATCCTCTTAAAAAAAATCAAATAATTGGTGGTCCAGATCAAGATGATGCTGATTCAATAATTTCGTCAGCGGCATTAAGATTTTTTTCAGCTGACAAAAAAATTTGGAATGTTCCAAATTCATCCAAGAAAGAGGGATGGATTTTTGGTGTATAGATAAATATAACTTAAAATAAAATTTATGATGTTAAATATTAAAATACCTGAAAAAGAACATGGAACTCGACTTGACAGATGTGTCAGAAGATTATTGGGACAGTTAAACCAATCAGTTTTAGAAAAGTTTTTAAGATCTGGAATGATTTTGTTAGATGGAAAAAAAGCTAAATCATCAACTAAGGTATTTTATGGTCAAGAACTAAATTATTCACAAAATTTAAGTTTTGATAAACCTTATCAAGAAAAAAAAATAAGTGAATATAATGAAACGTATTATAAAAATTTATTTAAAAAAATATTTATAAAAGAAACAAGTGAATATATAGCGATAAATAAACCTAGTGGTCTCGCTGTGCAAGGTGGTAGTAAGCAAAAGTTCCATGTTGACGATATGTTAAAATGTATTTCCACTGACAACCTCTCATTAAAACTTGTCCACAGAATTGACAAAGATACATCTGGTTTATTGTTGCTAGCAAAAGAAAATAAGGTTGCAAAAAAATTTACATCTTTTTTTAAAGATCGAAAAATTATTAAAACATATCTTGCAATTGTTTCGCCTTGTCCAAATGATGATAGAGGTATTATTGACCTGCCATTATCAAAATATGGTACAAAAGGCTATCAAAGAATGTCAGTAGACCAAAATATGGGTAAAAGAGCTATAACTGAGTATAAAGTTTTAGATAAGGTTGAATCACGCGTGGCTTTAGTTGCTCTTTTTCCAAAAACAGGTCGCACTCATCAATTAAGAGTTCATCTAGAATATATAAATGCTCCTATAGTTGGAGATAATAAATATAGAGGTTTATCAGAAGTTTTTATGTCTTCTCATAATTTACCAGAACATAAGAAACTTTCTCAGATTAAATGGATACCAAATAATACAAAGAACTTACAATTACACGCTTATTCAATTAGAATACCTGAGAGTGAAACTATTACAGCAGAAGTCTCAGAAGATTTTAAGCAAAACCTAAGATTTTTAGGATTAAAATTACCAAAAAAATTACATGATATTTTTATTTAATTTTTGGAGAGTGCAAATTGTCAGAAGATTTAAAATTAGCTTTATTTGATTATGACGGAACAATAGTAGACTCTGCGATAATGATTGTTAAAGGTGCTATTGAAGCTTTTAGAATGTGTGGATTACCAGACCCTGATCCAAAAAAAGTTAGAGAAAATATTGGCAAGCCATTGGCGATTGCCCTAGATGATTATATGCCGCCAGGTTTTGATGTAACACCAGAACAAATTTCAGAAGCATATAGATCATGGTATGCGGAACAAGGTAAATTAGGTTTGCAAAATGAACCACTATACCCTGGATTGGTTGAATTATTAAATGAACTTAAAGAAACAAATTGGTTAATTGGAATTGCAACTAACAAGTCTAGAATTGGATTGACAAATGGTTTGGCTAAACATGATTTATCTAAGATTTTTGATATAACAATGAGTACAGACGAAAATATACCCAAACCTAATCCAGCGATGGCAATTAAAGCTATGAATGATTTAGGTGTGCAAAAGAAACGTTGTGTAATGATTGGCGATACAATTAATGATATTGGATTAGGAGTTAATGCCGGTATTATTAGTATAGGAGTTACATGGGGTTATAACAGTAAGGAATTATTATCTGCAGCTGGAGCAAGTTATTTAGTCAATGACTCAATTGAATTGAGTAAATTAATGAAAACAATATGTCCCTAAAATGAAAAAAAATTGGGAAAAAGTAAGTATAAAAAAAATATCATCTGATTCCTTTTGTGTCATGTTGGATAAAAGAATTCTAAAAACCCCCTTAAAAAGAGAGTTAGTATTACCAAACTTAAATTTAGCACAAGAGATTGTAAAAGAGTGGGATCAAGATTCAAAAAAAATAAATACTGAATCAATGATTTTTTATGGTCTTACATCGACTTCTTTTGATAAAATAGTAGATAATAAAAATTTGTATATTAATGATATTCTTGATTATATAGATACTGATCTTATTTGTTATCGTGCTGAAAATCCAAAAGAATTAGTTGAACTACAAAAAAATAAATGGGACCCAATTATATTACTTATTGAAAAATATATCGGCACCAAAGTTCATGTATTCGAGGGTGTTTTACCTAAAAAACAACATGCTACTGTTCACGACAGATTAAATAATTTAGTTAATGAGTTTGATATTTTCGAGATTTCAGCATTACATAGAATTACAAATATTACAGGATCTATCTTCATATCATTATGTGTTTTAAAAAAAGATATTTCAAAAAATGAAGTCTTTGAGTTATCGTTTTTAGATGAATTGTGGCAAGCAGAAAATTGGGGTTTTGATGAAGAAACTTGTCAGAAAAGAAAAGAAATATCTATTGAGTTAAATAAATCCCTATATTTTTTAGATTGTCTTTAATGAAAAACTGTTTTCTCCTATGAAAAAAAAAATAAATGAATATTTCATTAACCAAATAAATACTCACGCCAAAGTGTTATTTGATGAATACAATATTGCGTTTGAAAATAAAATGTGGGCGTCAGTAATCATACTTTCTCTTACGATAATAGATAATATTATGAATGATACAGATAATTTAGATTATGTTGATGGATTAGATATAAATCACTTTAGAAGCTCAAAAAATTTTCATTGGCTGAGAATTAGACGAAATCAAATACTACATTTTGAAAAACCTATAGAAGGATTTTTTGGAAATAAAGATAGTGATAAAACTCTAAAATTAGATGCAATTCGTGCGGATGAGATCTTAAAAGAATGCTTTTACACTTTGTTCAAGGAATGATAATTATTTTATTTTAAATAAACGTTCATTATCAAAAACATTGTGAAAATTTTTTTTTAAACTGATATCTAATTCTTTTAGGGATATTTTTTTTCCCAATTTGTAAAAACTAGTTACACCAGAATTCGTTATCCCACATGGTACAATGTTATTGAATTCATCTAGATTTGGATTTAAATTTATAGATATTCCATGCAACGTTATCCAACTTGATATTCTAATACCTAGTGCAGCAATTTTATCCCATCTATTATTATCTTTTACCCATACACCAGGCTGGCCATCAATCCTTGCTCCATTAATATAAAAATCTTTTAAAGTAAGAATTATTAATTCTTCTAGTGCATATACGTATGCCTTCACATCCTGTAATCTATTTTTTAAATTTAACATTAAGTAAACAACTCTTTGACCAGGCCCATGCCAAGTCCACTGTCCACCTCTACCTGTATATTGAAAATTTACATTACTATTTTTTAAATCTTCTAGTTTAGCAGATGTTCCTGCAGTAAAAATAGAATCGTGCTCTAAAAGCCAGATCATCTCACACGCAGAATTTTTTTTAATATCTAAAACACGTTTTTTCATTTCTGAAACTGCAAAATTATATTCTACAGGATTATTTGATGTTTTCCATTCTATTTCAGTAATCAAAATAAGTACTTCCTTTAAATTACATACATAATATATTATTTATCTTGCAATAATTATATCATTTTGTTATCGCAAAAGAGTATTTTTATTGCGGCTGTGGCGGAACAGGTAGACGCGCAGCGTTGAGGTCGCTGTGGGATAAAACCCGTGGAAGTTCGAGTCTTCTCAGCCGCACCATCTACCTTAAAAATAGATTTTATTTGAAATTTTAATGAACTATGCAGATTTCATATTAACCCTTACGCAACTCTTACTTATCATTACAGGATAACTAAGCGCATTTAAAAGTTCAGTTTCCATTTCATTTATTCTGAGATTACACTTTTGCTTTGTTAAATAGTAACCATTTGTGTCTTCAATTCCGAAGCATTCATTACCATGATGTATAAGATTGAGAGGGGAGCAAACTAGCATTATTGCAAAAAACATCAATATCTCCTTTTAATAAATTACCTCCCATATATATCTAAAGATATTTTATTGAAATATACTAATGTTAAAAACTAATAAAAAACAAAAAATTTATAAACGAAGTTTTTTTATGCAAAAAGTTAAATCTAATTAAAATTTAATCAATTTTAAATAGATTAGTTCCCCAAAATTGTTATAATTACAATTAATTACTTACAATTAGGCTATTTAAAAAAAAAGTGGATAATTTAGTTCACTTTGTATTTGAAATTTTAGATTCTTTTTTGATCTTTTGTTCTAAATGATCAATCATTACCCGTCTCATATACTCAGCTCTTGCTAAATTTGTAAATGAATACTCACGAATATCATCATGAGTTATTCTTATAGAAAAATTATAAAATGCACCACTTTTCTTAATACTAGAAGCGCTACCTGCAGCTATTTTACCAGTATTTACTAATGTACCAAATTTAGTTTCGATTATGTTTGCCATATCTAATCTCTATAAAATTAAGTATTATAAATATTATGATATCAAAATTTAAAATATGTCAAAATAAAACTTTAATTATATTCAATAAGAATTTAACAATATTCATACAAAAAATGGGATCTATCATAAGTATGTTGCCTTACTTGTGTGCTCCATCGTCCTTTTTCAACAGCCATTGCCCATTCTTTACTATTGATAACTTCTGGATTATCAATTTCATACATAGCCACAAACTTTTGATTGGGAGAATCCATTGATTTTGTTTCACCACCTATAGAAAAATTAAAAGGTATTCCTTTACCTCTAGTTACTTTATTTACTCCTGGAACATTAAGCAAATGCGGTACATGTTCTTCATCATATACTTCATTAAATAAATCTTCATATTCTTTTTTAACATTCATAGAGACTATAAAAACAAATTTAGAAATACTCATCATGACTCCTTTTTTTTATATGATTTGACTAATAATTCTTTATTTTTTTTATCAAGTTTTTTTATTTCTATTTCTCTTTTAATAGCTTTGCTTCTACTTATGCACTCCTCAGTGTAGATTAATTTAAAAGGTAATCTGGCTCTAACATATTTTGAACCATTACCCTTTACATGAGTATCTAATCTTCTATTTAAATTATTTGATATCCCAGTGTAGATAGAACTATCATTACATTTCAGCATATAAACAACCCAGTTCATTGAATTATTTCATCTAATTATCTTTGATCAAATTAACAAAAACTTCTTCAAGGCGGACATTTTTAGTAGATAAATCTAATATTTTTAAATCTGTTTTATAAATTATTTCTATAATTTTATTCATAGAAGTGTTTTTAGGGTTGAAGTATATTTCAATTTTATTTTTAAGAAAATTAACATTACCGATATTTTTAAGACATTTCTTATCTTTTTCAGTAATCTTGTCGTTAGTGAATGTAATAAATATTACTTTTTGACTTGATTTTGAAAGTAATGATTTTTTTGTTTCATTGGCAATAATTTTGCCCTTATTGATTATGGCAATATGATCGCATAGAAATTCAGCCTCTTCTAAATAATGTGTGGTTAATATTATTGTAACACCTAATTCATTTAATTTTTTAAAATAAGTCCATAGTTTTTGTCTTAATTCTACATCCACTCCTGCAGTTGGTTCATCTAATATGATAATAGGTGGTGAATGAACCATCGCTTTGGCTACTAATAGCCTTCGTCTCATTCCACCAGATAATTTTCTACTATATATTTCAGCTTTATCAGTTAAATCCATTAATTTTAAAAGCTCATTTGTTCGCCAATTATTTTTTGGAACATTAAACATTCCAGAATGCAGATTAAGAGTTTCTTTGGGTGTAAAAAAAGCATCTATATTGAGTTCTTGTGGTACAACACCAACGGCGAGTTTAGATTGTTTTCTATATTTATCTATATCTAAACCCCATATATATACTTTCCCAGAAGTCTTTATAACTGCTCCAGAAATAATATTAATTAAAGTTGATTTTCCTGCACCATTAGGTCCAAGTAAACCAAATATACTTCCAACAGGGACATTTAAGGATATATCATTTAAGGCAATATTATTGACTTTATCATTATAAATTTTAGATAATTTTTCAATTTGCAATGCTAATTGATTATGTGGAACTTCCCAATATTTTTCTGTCACTTAAGCTCTTTCTTTTATTAAATATATAATAATATATAAAATGACATTAATTTTGATTTAATGACAACTTTCTAATAATTAATTATAATAATACTGTTAATAAATAGGTTGCAAGGTAGTTTTAAATGCAATTTTTCTTAATACGAAAATAAATCTAATAAAAAGAATTCTTTAAATTAAATGAATATACCGATTGAAAATAACCCAAGACCTAATCTTAAATTGAATGATCCAAATAATTTATTTCTTATTGATGGGTCGGGATATATTTTTAGAGCTTTTTATGGTCTACCCTCAATGAGTAACAATGATGGTGTTCCAGTAAATGCAGTATTTGGTTATACTAAAATGCTTCTAAAGCTTATTGATGATTTTAAACCAATTTATGTGGCAGTTATATTTGATGTTGCTAGAAAAACTTTTAGAAATGATTTGTATGATTTGTATAAAGCAAATAGATCAGATCCTCCTGATGAATTAATCCCTCAATTTTCAATTATAAGAGACGCTACTAACGCGATTGGATTACCTGTTGTCGAAATGGAAGGGTATGAAGCTGATGATTTAATTGCTACATATTCAGATATAGCATCAAAAATGAATAAAAATGTTATAATTGTATCTAGTGATAAAGATTTGATGCAGCTAGTTGATCAAAATATAACTTTATTCGATCCCATGAAACAATTCTGGATAAATAATGATAAAGTTTTTGAAAAATTTGGAGTTTATCCTAATAAAGTAATTGATGTTCAATCTCTTGCAGGAGATACTAGTGATAACATCCCTGGTGTACCTGGAATTGGTATTAAAACAGCAGCAGAATTGATTAACGAATATGGAGACCTCGATCAATTATTAAATAGAGCTTCTGAGATAAAACAAAATAAAAGGAGAGAAAATTTATTAGAGTTTGCAGATCAAGCAATATTGTCTAGATCTTTAGTAACACTTAAAAAAGATGTTCCTATTAAATCTCAGATAGAAGAATTTAAAATAAGTTCTGAATTAGAGTTAAATAAATTAATTCCTTTCTTAAAGACACATGGTTTTAAAAGCATACTAAATAAATATGAAAATAGTAGAGAACTACAAACTAATATCTCTAAATCTGAGATAAAAATTAATTCTATAAACAACATAAGCGAATATAGCTCTATTTCCAAAAAATATGAATTAATTGAAAATAAAGATCAACTAATAAAATTTTTAGAGAATTGTTATAGTAAATCAGTAATTGCATTTGATTGTGAGACTAATTCTTTAAATGCAAAAACTGCAGATTTAGTAGGGATTTCTTTATCATATGAAGAAGGTTTAGCCTGTTATATACCATTAAGACATGGACAAAAACTAGATGATAATCAATCAGACTTTAATTTTGATAATGTAAAATCTTTTAATCAAATTCATTTTGAAGATGCTATTGAATTACTCAAACCTGTTTTAGAGGATAAATCCATTTTAAAAATTGGTCATAACATCAAATTTGATGCGTTAGTAGTCAAACAATTACATAATGGTAATATAAATATTGATCCAATTGGAGATACTATGTGCCTTTCTTATGTTGTTGATTCAGGCAGAGTAGATAGTCATAAATTGGATGCTATGGCTTTTCGTGAATTAAATCACAATACAATCAAATACGAAGATGTTTGTGGAAAGGGCAAAAACAAAATCTTATTTAATCAATTGTCACCATCTGATGCATTGGATTATGCATCTGAAGATGCTGATATAACTTTAGCAATATATAATAGAGTTTTACCGAGAGTATTTAATGATAAAAAATATTCTGTTTATAAACGATTAGAAAATCCATTAATTAATGTATTAATTGAAATGGAAAATATCGGTATAACGATAAATGCTCAAAAACTCTCAGAAATCTCCAAAAATTTATCTAATGAAATTATAAAATTAGAAAATAAAATTTTTGATTATAGTGGTAAAACTTTCAATGTTGGTTCTCCAAAACAATTAGGAGAAATTTTGTTTGATGAAATGAAGATTGAAGGTGGTAAACGCTCCAAAAATGGATCTTGGCAAACTAGTGTAGAGGTTCTTGAAAATCTATCAGATTTAGGACATGAAATTGCTCAACTAATTTTAAATTGGAGGCATTTTTCTAAATTAAAGAGCACTTATACTGATGCATTAGTTGAACAAATAAATCCAAAAACTAAAAGAATTCATACTAATTATTCAATGGTTGGCGCGAGTACTGGAAGATTATCTTCTTCAAATCCTAATTTACAGAATATACCCATAAAAACAGAAGAAGGAAGATTAATTAGGACTGCTTTTGAGTCTAAGCCAGGTTTTAAAATAGTATCTATGGACTATTCACAAATTGAATTAAGGCTTATAGCGCACATAGCTGATGAAATAAAAATGTTGGATGCATTTAATAATGATCTAGACATCCACTCTGACACTGCTTCAAAAGTCTTTGGAGTTCCCATAAATGAGATGACATCAGATTTAAGAAGGAAAGCTAAAGCTATAAACTTTGGAATTATATATGGTATTTCTGCATACGGTCTTGCAAAACAATTGAAGTGCTCTGCAAATGAATCAAAAGAATTTATAGATTCATATTTCAAAAGATTTCCAAGAATTAGAGATTATATGGAAGAGATTAAATCTAACTTAGAAGTAAATGGCTTCGTAGAAACGCTGTTCAATAGACGCATCTATATAAATGATAGCAATTCTAAAAATCAAAGGTTAAAAGGATTTGCTGAAAGGCAAGCGATCAATGCCCCTATTCAAGGATCAGCTGCTGATATAATAAAACTAGCAATGGTAAAAATACACAAAAATTTATTTAATTATAAAAATGATGTTTCAATGCTTATGCAAGTTCATGATGAGCTTGTATTTGAGATAAAAGAAAATAGCATTGATAGATACTCAAAGATTATCCAAGAAATTATGGAGCATGCTAATTTACCTAAAGTTTCATTGAACGTAAATTTAAAAGTAGATACTGGTTTTGGAGATAATTGGGCTGAAGCTCATTAGATATTATGAATATAAATTAACATAATTTAGCCTTGAATAAACCAAAATTTTCTATTCAAATTAAAATATAAATAAACTTTAGTAAAAACACAGGCAAAAGAATGAGTGAAAAAATAATTCTTATTGATGATGATAATAACATTTTAACCTCAGTTTCAGTAGCTTTGAAAGCCGAAGGTTGGGTGGTAGAAACTTATAATGATAGTGAACAAGGGCTAATCGCACTTCAAAGGAACACACCTGATATAGCAATATTAGATATTAAAATGCCAAAACTTGACGGTATGGAAGTTTTAAAAAAACTAAGAGAATCATATGATGTTCCGGTAATTTTTTTAACAAGTAAAGATGATGAAATTGATGAAGCAATTGGACTTAGAATGGGAGCTGATGATTATATTACTAAGCCCTTTTCACAAAAGCTTTTGATTGAAAGAATAAGAGCTGTACTCAGACGAAGCTCATATAAAAATAATGATGTATCAGATAAGTTGATTCAAAGAAATAATTTATCGCTTGATCCAGATAGACATCTTTGTAAATGGAAAGGTGAAGAAATAAGGCTTACAGTTACTGAATTTTTAATTCTTTATTCTTTAGCTCAAAGACCTGGATTAGTAAAAAACAGAGACCAACTCATTGATACAGCTTATGGTGAAACTATATATGTCGATGACAGAACAATTGATAGTCATATTAAAAGAATGAGAAGGAAATTTAGAGTTTATGATAAAGATTTTGATCATATTGAGACTTTATATGGTGTGGGATATAGATATAGAGATTCATAAAAATTGAAATTTATTTTTAAAAAAATGGAGAAGTTATATTTTCCTCTGAAAATGAGGATTTTATTTATAATTTTATTACCGGTTATATTGTACCCAATCATTTTAATTTATTTTAATAAGTATCAAGATATTCTAATTAAGTCAGAATTTGCAGCTATTGAAAGACAAGGTTTGACTCTGACTAAAGCGCTTGCGTTGGCAGAAAATCAGTATGGTTTAATCCAGAATAATCAAATATCAAGTCCAGCTCTACAAAGTCTTATCCCAAAGGTTGAATATGGTTCTAACATACGAGCAAGGCTTTTTAATATGTATGGAAATTTAATAGCAGATACAAAAGCAAGTATGAAGTATAGTCCATTTGTTAAAGTGAGCCCGTTACCAGCTGTTGACAATAGTTTTTTCATAAAAAATAGTTTAGCAAAATTTGTATCTTTATTTTCAAATTTAATATCAAAACCTCTAAATTTACCTCTGTATAGCGATAATACAATTTTCTCATTTGAGAACTTCCCAGAAGTTATTATGGCTTTAAAAGGGAGAACAAAAAAAATCTTGCGACAAGATAGTAAAGGTAAACTTTATTTGTCCGTAGCTATACCAATTAAAAACATTCGTATGGTTAGGGGAGCTGTTCTTCTTTCTGTTTCAGGAAAAAAAATTGAACAAGAATTAGTTGACCTTGAAACTGAACTTTTCAAAGCTTTTGGTCTTATATTGTTAGCAACTGTCGCTCTGGCTATTTATTTTGGAAGATCAATTACAAATCCAATAGTGAGATTGTCCAATGAAGCAGATAAAATTGCCGAGGACAAAACACTTAAAACTTTTAACTTAAAAAAATTCAGAAATAGGAAAGATGAAATAGGTAATTTAGCACAATCTTTTTTTAAAATGACTAATGAGTTACAAAAAAGAATAGATCATATTGCTGAGTTTGCAGCTGATGTGGCACACGAGTTAAAAAATCCAATAACTTCCGTTAGATCAGCTTCTGAAACAATTTCAAAAGTTAGAAGTTTGAGTGAACAAAAAAAATTAATTAAAGTAATACAAAATGACGTTGAAAGAATAGATAGATTGATAAATGATATTTCTGCTGCTTCTAGATTAGATGCAGAATTATCAAGAATAGAAATTAAAGAAATCAATATTTCAAATCTTCTTGAAACTCTTGTTGACATACGATCATCTACAATAAATTCAAAAATTAATCTTTTAAAGCACGCAGAGGATATTCATATTTTAGGTGATGAAAATAAGATTGCTCAAGTTTTTGACAATTTGATACAAAATGCTGCTTCCTTTTCAAAGGGAAATAATTTTATTAATATTCGAATAGATAAAAATTTAGAAAATGTAATTATTACAGTTGAAGATAACGGCCCAGGTTTTTCAAAAGGATCTCTAAAAAAGGTCTTTGACAGATTTTATACAGACAGACCTAAAAATGAAAAATTTGGTAATCATTCAGGTTTGGGATTATCTATTTCTAAACAGATTGTTGAAGCTCATAATGGATCAATAGAGGCTTTAAATCGATTAAATCAAAAGAATAGATGTCTTGGGGGTAGTGTTAAAGTTACTTTTCCAGAAGAAAAAATTAAATTTTAAATTCATTAATTCGAGCTTTAATTGAGTAATTTTAAATGCTATAGAATAACAAATTTAAAAAAGGATTATTATGAAGGATTATTCAATCACAGATATAAAACTTGCTGAATGGGGAAGAAAAGAAATCTCAATCGCTGAGACTGAAATGCCAGGATTAATGGCATGCAGAGAATTGTTTTCAAAGGATAAACCATTGAAAGGTACTAGAATTGCAGGCTGTTTGCATATGACGATTCAAACAGCAGTCCTCATAGAGACCTTAACTAGTCTTGGAGCTAGTGTTAAATGGGCTAGCTGTAATATTTTTTCAACTCAAGATCATGCAGCAGCAGCAATTGCAAAACAAGGTATCCCAGTTTTTGCAAAAAAAGGAGAGACTTTAAAAGAATATTGGAATTACGTAGATCAAATATTTACTTGGTCAGATGATACATTTGCGAATATGATCCTAGATGATGGTGGTGATGCAACTTTGTACATCATACTAGGCGCTAAAGCAGAGAGTGGTGAACAAGTTTTACCTAACCCTGCTAATGAAGAAGAAGAGGCCCTTAAGTCACAAATTTTATCTAGACTTAAAAGTTCTCCTGGATGGTTCGCAAAAGTTAAAAATAGCATTAAAGGGGTTACTGAAGAAACAACTACAGGGGTTCTTAGATTATATCAAATGGCAGAAAAAGGTGATCTTCCTTTTCCAGCAATCAATGTGAATGATTCAGTTACAAAATCTAAATTTGATAATCTTTATGGATGCAGAGAATCTCTAGTAGATGGTATTAGAAGAGCCACTGACGTGATGTTATCTGGTAAAGTTGCTGTTGTTGCAGGTTATGGCGATGTAGGAAAAGGATCTGCTGCTTCACTTCGTCAAGGTGGTGCTAGAGTAATTGTAACCGAAATTGACCCGATATGTGCATTGCAAGCTGCAATGGAGGGATATGAAGTATGTTCTATGGAAGAAGCATGCTCAAGAGGTGACATATTTGTTACAGCAACTGGAAATAAAGATGTAATAACTTTAGACCACATGAGAGAAATGAAAGACAGAGCGATTGTATGCAACATCGGACACTTTGATTCAGAAATTCAAGTTGAATCACTTCAAAATATGAAATGGTCAGAGGTTAAACCACAAGTTGATGAAGTTGAGTTTCAAGATGGTAAACGTTTAATTGTTTTGGCAAAAGGAAGGTTAGTAAACCTAGGTTGTGCTACTGGCCATCCTAGTTTTGTGATGAGTGCTTCTTTTACAAATCAAGTTCTTGCCCAGATAGAGTTATGGGAAAAGCCAGAAAATTATGACAATAAGGTATACACCTTACCAAGACATTTAGATGAAAAAGTTGCTAAATTACATCTTGATAAAGTTGGTGCCACTCTAAGTAAACTATCAAACGAACAAGCTGATTATATTGGGGTCCCAGTTCAAGGACCTTTCAAATCAGACAATTATAGATACTAATAAATCATAGATACTAATATATGAAATTGTTATTAGAAATAACGATTAAATCTAAAATTGAAATGTACAACTTTGGTACAAAATTGGCAAAATTATTTTCACTAAATGATCTGATCACATTTGAAGGCGATTTAGGTGTTGGAAAAACTTTTATGTGTAAATCAATAATAAACAATCTAACAACAATTAATGAAGTTGTAAGTCCTACATTTAATATTGTTCAAACATATCCATTACAAAAAGATGAAGAAATTTGGCATTGTGATTTTTATAGGATTAATAATTTTGAAGAAGTTGAAGAGATTGGAGTTTTTGAGGACTTTAAAAAAAAAATCATTCTTCTTGAATGGCCAAAATTTAAATTTGAATTAAGTGAATATCATCCTTTGAACATTAATATTGAGATTATAAGCAATAATCAAAGTAATTTATCTGAATTTAGAAAAATCTCTTTATCGGGTTCAAAAAAATGGGATAATAAAATTAAAAATTTACATAATTTTTTAGCTTTGTGAGGTAAATAATTTGAATTATGTCTTTTATGACTTAGAAACTACAGGAAGAAATTCTACCTGGGACCAAATAATTCAGGTGGCAGCTATACTTACGGACGATAAATTCAATGTGATTGACAAATTTGAAGAAAGATGTCGATTGAAAAAAGGTTTAGTACCTTATCCTGAGGCATTAATTGTAAATAAAACATCTGTTGAAATTTTAAAAAATGTAAATTTGTCACATTATGAGTTAACAAAAAAAATAGAAACAACATTTAAAAAATGGTCACCAGCGATTTTTGTTGGATATAATTCAATAAACTTTGATGAAGAATTCATTAGAAAAACTTTTTTTAAAACTCTTTTTGAGCCTTATTTAACTCAATTTAATGGTAACAAAAGAGCTGATGTCATTGGCATGACTAGAGCATCTAAATTTTATTACCCGGATTGTTTAAAAGTTGGAATTAATGATAAGGGGAATCAAATTTTTAAATTAGATGTATTAACTGAACTTAATAATATTTTTCATAATGCTCATGATGCTTTGGGTGATGTAAATGCTACTATAGAAATTGCTAAAATTTTGCATAAAAGTTCTAATAAAGTATGGAATGCTGGGCTTAAAAATAGTAATAAAATAGATGTAGACAACTTTTTAATTCAAAATAATATTGTTTGTATGGATGAATATTATTTTGGTAAATTTAATGTTCACGCTGTTACTTATGTTTGTAAGAATCAATTTAATTACCCTCAATGTTTTGACTTGATACATAATCCGCTTGATTATATCGATATGTCTACTAAAGATTTAAAAATTAAAATGAATCAAAAACCGAAATTAATTAAGGAAATTAAAAATAATAAAAATCCAATCTTATTAGATTCAAGCGTTATTGATCAAATGCCAGAATATCATTCAATTGGGATGGAAGTTTTAACTCACAGAGCAGAAATTATTAAACAAAGCTCTGATTTTAAAAATAAAATCCAAACAATTCTCTTTGAAGAGTACGAGACAAAACAAATGACTAAATCACAGATTGATATATTACCAGAAGAAAGTATTTATTCTGGTGGTTTCCCAGATAATCAAGAAAAATCTAAAATGATTGATTTTCATAATGCTGATTGGGAAGAAAGATTTTATATTTCAAATCAGTTCAAAGATGAACGTTATAAATATTTTGCTCATTTGTTAATTTATGAAGAGATGCCTCATATACTTCCAAAATCGGACTATGAAAATATCCATAAAATAATAGCTAATCAGATCTTAAGCACTGATAATGAAAAGTGGAATACAATCCCTAAGGCATACCATGAGCTAGATAATTTACGTGAAGAATATGAAAGAGAAAGTAATGATGAAAAGTTGTTATTTTTAGATGATTGGGATTATTTTCTACAAGATCTTGAAAAACAGTTTCAATAATTTTAAATTTTTTAACTAAGGAGAAATTAAAATGGCGACAAATAAAACAAATGATGAAAACTTTAAAGCAGATGTATTAGAGTCTAAAGAGCCCGTATTAGTAGATTTTTGGGCAGAATGGTGTGGGCCTTGTAAAGCAATTTCACCTTCTTTAGAAGAGTTATCTGAAGAAATGAGTAACAAATTAAAAATTGTAAAAATTAATGTTGACGAAAATCCTTCAACGTCTCAGGCATATAGTATAAGAAGTATTCCTGCATTAATGATCTTTAAGGATGGTGAAAAAATCTCTGAGAAGATGGGAGCTCTTCCAAAATCGGCTCTTGAATCATGGATTAAAGATACAATCTAATCAATAATAGTTTCATTAAATTTTAAGGCGTGGCCTGCTAAATATAAAGATCCAGTAATTAACAATGGTGTTTTTTTGTCTGCTTTTTCAAGAGCATCTTCTAAGCAGTTTGTAACATTTGTATTAAAGCCCAAGGTATCTAATTTATATTTTATGTCTAAAGCTGAGTGGGAATTTGTTACTCCAGGAATAGTAATAGCATAAATTTGATTAATATGGTTTTTTATGATTTTGAAGAAATCCTTTACTTCTCTGTTATTTAACATACCAATAATTATGTTCCATTTACCCAATGAATTTTTAGTCAAATATTGATCAAGTACAATTGCACCATCTTGATTATGTGATCCATCAATTACGGTAATATTTTTTCTGAGATTAAAAATTTTTCCATCATTTAATTTTTGTATTCTTCCATACCAAGAAGTTCTTGCAAGTCCTTCACTTACTTTAGATAATGAAATCGATGGTATAAAAAATTTAGCAGCAGTAAATGCCGTTGATGCATTTTCGTATTGAAAGTCACCAACCAACCCCAATTTTGAATTCTTTGAAATTCTATCTACCTTGATTGATATTAGATTTAATTTTTTTGCGAATTTAAGCAGTGTTTTCAGTGCTTCGTTTTTACTTTGTTTAGCAATTATGACAGGTACATTTTTTCTTAAAATACCTGCTTTCTCTTTTGCTATTTTTTCAATACTGTTACCTAAAAATTCTACATGATCAAAGCCTATTTTAGTTATAATGGTAAGCTTTTTATTCTCTATAATATTTGTTGCATCTAATCTTCCACCCAACCCAGTCTCAAAAATGTTAATATCAGCAGGAAATCGTTTGAAAGCAATAAATGCAGCTGCTGTAGTAATTTCAAAAAATGTTATTGGATTACGGTCATTTTTTAACTCAACCTCATCTAATATGTTTATTAAAATTTTATCAGAAATTAATTTTTTGTTTATTCTAATTCGTTCATTAAAATTTATTAAATGAGGAGAAGTATATATATTTACTGATAAATCATGAGCTTCTAAAATTTCTTTTAGAAATGCTGCAGTTGAACCTTTACCATTTGTCCCAGCTATATGAACTACATTGTTTAAAGTATTTTGTGGATTATGAAATTTATCCATTAAAACTTTTAATCTTTTAAGATCGAAATCTATAAGCTTTGGATGTAAATCAAACATCCTTTTTAGAGTTGATGATAATTTATTTTTAGTATTACTCAATTTAAATTAAAAAGTAGTAAAGCTAATTTAGATAAAAAGTTAGAGATTTTAAAAGCTTCGAGATTTTATTCTTTTGTTCTGATCTGGGAACAACAATATCTATCATACCATGAGATTTTAAATATTCAGCCGTTTGAAAATCTTCAGGTAATTTTTCTTTAACTGTTTCTTCTATAACTCTTCTACCAGCAAATCCAATAATAGCTCCTGGTTCTGCAACATGAATATCACCAAGCATAGCAAAGCTTGCTGTAACACCTCCAGTAGTTGGATTTGCATGTAAAACTATGTATGGAAGCTTTGCTTTTTTAATTTTATTAATCGCTATTGTTGATCTTGGCATTTGCATTAAGGAAAATATGCCTTCTTGCATCCTTGCCCCTCCTGAAGACGGCACTACTATAAGAGAACATTTTCTTTTGATAGCTTCTTCAGAGGCTAAAATTAAGCCATCTCCTACATATCTACCCATTGAACCAGCCATAAATCCAAAATCAAAACATGCCAAGATTACAGGTGTTTTATTAATTAATCCAAAACTAACTAGCAAAGCATCATCTAGTTTTGTTTTGCTTTGAGCTTCTTTTATTCTATCGCTATATTTTTTTTTATCTTTAAAATTTAGTGGATCTAATTTTGGTTTTGGTATTGTAATATTTTCTACAGAGTCTTTATCAAGAAGAAACTCAATTCTTTCTTTTGCTGATAAATGGTCATGATAACCACATGTTTTACAAACTTTATGATTTGCAGAAAATTCCTTATGAAATATCATTTGAGAACAAGATTTGCATTTTACCCACAATACTTCCTCTGGTTCTTTTATTTTAACAAAAGCTTTAAACTTAGGTAAAACTGTCTCTTTAATCCAATTCAATTATCATTCCTTTTTTAACTTTCTTTAAATATTAAATAAATAAGGCTTAATTATGTTTTAAATTTCTTGATATTTCATTAGTAAAATCTAAACATCTAATGAAATCTTCATCGCTTGAAACACCATCACTGTCTAAAGTTTTTTTAATTAAATCAACTACTGCTGATCCAATAACAATTCCGTCAGAGACTTTTGACATCAAAGTTGCTTGTTTTGGTGATCGGATGCCAAATCCAATAACAATTGGTAAGTCTGTAACCTTTTTAATCATTTTGATATTATCTTGAACGTTTTTAATGTTAGGGGCTTGGGTTCCAGTGATACCAGTTATTGATACATAATACACAAATCCCGTTGCATTTAACAAAATCTTTTTAAGTCTTTTCTCGTCTGTAGTTGGGGTAACTAATCTTATCATAGAGAGATTATTCTTTTCAGCTTCAAAATAGAACTCATCGTCTTCTTCAGGTGGTAAGTCTACAATGATAAGCGCATCTACACCTAACTCTATACAATTTTTAATAAATTTTTCTTTCCCAAACTTATAAATTGGGTTGTAATATCCCATCAATATAATAGGCGTATGAATATTTTTTTCTCTAAAAATTTTAATTAGTGATAAACATTTGTTAAGGTCCATGCCAGATTTAAGGGCTCTTTGACTTGATAATTGTATAGATGGTCCATCTGCCATTGGGTCTGAAAAGGGCATCCCAATTTCTATAAAATCTGCACCATTATCAGGCAAATTAGTAATAAGTTTCAAGGAGCTTTTAAAATTAGGGTCGCCAGCTGTTACAAAAATTCCTAAGGCTTTTTTATTTTCTTTATTTAATTTTTGAAATAATTTTTGGATTCGACTCATTACTATATTCTAAATGTCATTTTTCATTACTAAAGGTAACACAGTAGATAAATCTTTGTCCCCTCTACCACACATATTCATAATTATAATTTGACCCTTCCTCTCAGAAGCAAGTTTTCCAGTAATATACAAGGCATGAGCAGGTTCTAGTGCTGGGATTATACCTTCTAAACTACTACATAACTTAAAAGCAGCTAAACTTTGTTCATCTGTAGTTGATAAATATTTTATTCTACCTATATCATGTAGCCACGAATGTTCAGGTCCAATGCCGGGATAATCTAAACCTGCAGATATCGAGTGAGCATCAGTTATTTGACCGTCATCATCTTGGAGTAAGTAAGTTCTATTTCCATGGAGTATTCCTGGAGAACCAGCTGTTAGCGAGGCGGCATGTAAATTGGAGTTTAGTCCTTTACCAGCTGCTTCAACACCAAATATTTCAACCTCCTGGTCGTCAAGAAAAGGATGAAACAAACCAAGTGCATTTGATCCTCCTCCAATACAGGCAACTAAAGCATTAGGAAGTTTATTTTCTTTTTCTAAAATTTGCTTTTTTGCTTCTTCTCCAATAATAGATTGGAAATCTCGTACCATTTTAGGATATGGGTGTGGTCCGGCTGCTGTTCCAATAATATAAAAATGAGTATTTGCATTAGTTACCCAGAATCTTAAGGCATCATTCATAGCATCTTTTAATGTTCCTGTACCTGATGTCACAGGATTAATTTTTGCACCTAATAATTGCATTCTTTGAACATTTGGTTTTTGACGCTCTATATCCTTTTTACCCATAAAGACTTCGCATTCAAAACCAAATAGAGCACATGCTGTTGCAGTAGCAACTCCATGTTGACCTGCGCCAGTTTCAGCAATGATTTTATTTTTACCCATTTTTTTTGCTAATAATATTTGACCGATGACATTATTTATTTTGTGAGCTCCAGTATGATTAAGTTCGTCTCTTTTTAAATAAATTTTTGCCCCACCAAAATGCTCGGTTAACCTTTCAGCAAAATATAATGGACTAGGTCTCCCAATATAATCTCTCCTATACATATCTAATTCATCTAAAAATGTCTGGTCATTTATTGCTTTTTCATACGCACTTTCAACTTCTAAAATTAGCGGCATTAGAGTTTCTGCAACAAATCTACCTCCATGAATACCGAATTTACCATATGAATCTGGACCAGTTTTTAAACTATTTAAATTTATTTTCGACATAATTAATCCATTACAAACTTTTACATTTTATTATAAAATCTTCTATTAATTTAGGATCTTTAACACCTTTTCTTATTTCAAGACCAGAAGATATATCTATTGCAGTAGCTTTGGTTATATCGACAGCTTCCTTTATATTATCTATGTTTAATCCTCCTGCAAGCATCCATTTCTTTTTCGATTTATAATCTTTAAGTAAGTCCCAATTAAATACCTTACCATTACCACCTGGCAAATTTTCTGATGGCGCATCTAATAATAAGATATCACAAATATCTTCAAATTCTGTAGTTAATTTCGTTAGACTGAACTTATTTTTAATATTTATTCCCTTTATTATTGGAATATTTAATTTTTTTTTAATATCAAAACATCTTTTTGGATTTTCACTTCCATGAAGTTGTAGATAGTCGGGATTTACATTTTTTTTTATTTCAAATAAAAAATCATCATTAGGGTTAACTGTTAATGCAACTATTTTAGATGCTCTATTCTTTGCTTTAAGTAATTCTTTAGAATAATTTAAGGAAATATTTCTTGGAGAATTTTCGTAAAAAACCAAACCGATATAATTAGCTTTACATCTAATTGCTGTTTGCATTGAAATTTCATCATTTATTCCACAAACTTTAATTTCTAATAAATTATCCATCAATTGCAAGTTATTTCATTTCAAAGCAGAATAAAAGGGATGTTGATTAAGCTTATTTATTTAAACGATCTTTCATGCCTTTACCCATTCTGAAGTAGGGAACATTTTTTGCGGGAACAGCAACTGCAGCACCATTTTTTGGATTTCTAGCAATGCGCGCTTCTCTTTTTTTAACGTCAAAAACGCCAAAACCTCTTAACTCCACTCTTTCGTTTCTAGATAGTGCTTTTGTAATAGTTTCAAAGAAGACATTAACAATCTTATTCGCATCTTTTTGATAAATACTTGAGTTTAAATTTGCTATTTTAATAATTAAATCCGATTTGTTCAATGTAAAACCTTTCTCTAAGAAGAATTTTCATCTTTTTTTGCTAAAGCAGCCCCTAAGATATCACCTAAACTTGCTCCACTATCTGACGAGCCATATTCAGCCATAGCTTTCTTTTCTTCCTCAATTTCTTTAGCTTTGATAGAAAGAGAAATTTTTCTTGATTTTTTATCAATATTAGTAACCATGGCGTCAATTTTATCACCTAAACCATAACGATCGGTTTTCTGATCAGCTCGTTCACGCGACAAATCATTTTTCTTAATAAATCCTTTTAGCTTGTCACCAACACTAACTTCTAAACCATTTTCGTTTATTTCGGCAATTGTACACGTCACTGTTGAGCCTTTTCTGATATTATCTATTTCAGTAGCAGTAACATCTTCTGTAAGTTGTTTTATACCAAGTGATATTCTTTCTTTTTCTACATCTATGTCTAATATTTTAGCTTTGACTTTAGCTCCCTTTACAAAATCTTTAATTAGTTCGTCACCATTGCCGTCCCAACTAATATCTGATAAATGAACTAAACCGTCTATATCTTCAGTAAGTGCTATAAATAAGCCAAACTCAGTTATGTTTCTTATTTCACCTTCTATAACATCACCAATTTTGTTTGAATTTTTGTAATTTTCCCAAGGATTATCTACGCATTGTTTTATCCCAAGTGAAATACGTCTTTTTTGAACGTCAATTTCAAGAACCATAACTTCAACTTTTTCTGATGTTGATACAATTTTCCCTGGATGTACATTTTTCTTTGTCCAGCTCATTTCAGATACATGAACCAAACCTTCTATACCATCTTCCAACTCAACAAAAGATCCATAATCAGTTATATTAGTAACTGTTCCAGACATTTTCGCACCAATTGGGAATCTTTCAAAAACTTTGATCCAAGGATCCTCAGTTAACTGTTTTATTCCAAGTGAAATTCTCTGAGTTTCGTCATTAAACTTTATGACTTTAACCTGAACAGACTCCCCAATCTGCAGAGCCTCTGACGGATGATTTATTCTTTTCCAGGATATGTCTGTAACATGCAAAAGCCCATCAACACCTCCTAAGTCAACAAAGGCACCGTAATCAGTTATGTTTTTTATTACACCTTGTAAGATTTGACCTTCTTGGAGATTTGCAACAAGTTCAGTTCTTGCCTCAGCGCGACTATCCTCTAAAACCGCTCTTCTAGATACAACTATATTTCCTCTTCTTCTATCCATTTTTAATATTTGAAAAGGTTGAGGTGTTCCCATTAATACACCAAGGTCTTTAATTGGTCTTATATCTACTTGGCTTCCAGGCAAAAAAGCAGTAGCACCTTCTAAATCAACGGTAAAACCACCTTTGACTTTGCCAAAAATTATTCCATTTACCCTTTGTTGTTTTTCTAACGCAATTTCAAGGTTTACCCAAGCTTCTTCTCGTCTCGCTTTTTCTCTACTTAAAATAGCATTTCCATTTACATCTTCAAGCCTTTCAATGTAGACTTCAACTGTGTCTCCTATTTTTATTTTAATTTCTTCGTCATTATTACCAAATTCTCTAAGAGGAACTCGTCCTTCACATTTCAGGCCAACATCAATTAAAATCATGTCTTTTTCAATTGATAAAACTGTTCCAGATACCACTGATCCTTCAATACTAGTCATTTCCTGAAAACTTTGGTCTAATAATTCTGCAAAGCTTTCTGCTGAGGATTTGGCAGTCATTTCAGCTTGATTCAATATTTTCTCCTATACTTTATTGTAAATCATTCATTTTTTTGATGGTATAAATTCTTGAACTTTTTATATCAACTAATTAATTCCCGTGAAAATTTAATTACTACATTTTATTTGCAAGTTAGTAGTTAAAAAGTAAAATTTAAATTCAAAGTTATAGTTTTCCTTCAATAATTTTGCTCACTTCTAAAAATAACTGTTCAGCATTCATTGAACTTGTATCAATTACATAAGCATCTTCCGCAGGAACAAGTGGTGATATCAACCTGTTATTATCCAATCTATCCCTAACAATCATTTTTTCGATCAAAGATTGCAACATACACTCTTCATCATTTTCATGCAAGAAAGATATATTTTTTTCTAATAATCTTCTTTTTGCTCTAATTTCAATAGAGGCATCAATAAAAAATTTGAAATCAGCATTGGGAAGAATTTTTGTCCCAATATCACGTCCATCAAGTACACAACCAGAAAATTTATTAATATTTTCATTCACAAATGTTTTTTGTTTATTATCTAATATTTTTCTTAATTCAGGAATAGTAGCAATTTTTGAAGCCAGGGAAGCAATTTCTTCAGATCTTAAATTTTCTTTTATCAAGTCTTGAAAATCTAATTTTTTAGCTATTTCACAACTATTTACTTCTAAATTACCATAATTCATTTTTTTCTGATCTATTAGATCACTAGCAACTTTTCTATACAAAAGACCGGTGTCTAAGTGTACAAAATTATATTTAGATGCCAATTTTTTAGCCAATGTACCTTTACCTGAAGCAGCAGTACCGTCTATCGCTATTTTTATCATTGAAAAACTAACTCTCTAAAAGTTCTTTTTATTTATACATAGCTTAATTTAGCTCCAATTCCATTCATAGTTTCAAGAAATAATGGAAAAGAAGAATTAATAGTATCAGTATCTTCTACCTTAATAGGATTTTCAGCTATTAATCCTGCACATAAAAAGGACATCGCAATTCTATGATCAAGATTTGATTTAATTGTGACGTTGCCATTTAAAGAATAATTAAAACCTTGACCTTTAACAACCATGCTGTCTCTATTACCTGTTGTTTCAATACCTAGAGAATTTAAACCTCTGCACATTGCAGTGATTCTGTCTGTTTCTTTGTATCTTAATTCTTCAATACCATTCATTATAGTGTTACCTTGAGCTTTAATAGCTGCAATAGAAAGTATTGGGTATTCATCAATCATTGATGCAACTCTAGATTTTGGAATAGTTATTCCTTTCAAAATACTATAACTTGATGTAATGTCCGCTATTGGTTCACCATTAATATTTCTTCTATTAGAAAATGAAATATTTGCCCCCATCTCTATTAAAGTTTTATACAAACCCATCCTTAAATCATTAACGCATACATTCAAAACTTTAATTTGACTGTTAGGAGTTATTAATGAAGCTACAACAGGAAATGCCGCACTTGATGGGTCTGAAGGAACTTCAATATCAAGTGGTTTAAGAGTAGGTAGACCTTCCATTGTGATTTTCCAATAGGTATTTGGAAGTTGTGTCGTAGATATTTTTGCACCAAGAAATTTTAACATTCTTTCGGTATGGTCTCTTGACAAGGCTGGTTCAATAACAGAAGTATTCCCTATTGAAGAAAGTCCTGATAACAAAATACTAGATTTGATTTGAGCTGACGCAACAGGACTTTCATATTCAACAGGTATTGGAATTTTACTACCCTTTATTTTTATAGGCAAGTTGTCATTATTTGGATTATCAAAGGTTGCCCCAGTTTTTAATAGTGGCAAAATAATTCTTTTCATTGGTCTTTTGGACAGAGAATCATCACCTGCAATCGTAGCTTCAACATCAGAGCCAGCTATTAATCCCATGAGTAATCTTGCCCCAGTTCCAGAATTACCCATATCTAAGTAAAAATCAGAACCATTTAAATTTCCAATACCATCACCAATGACTTCCCAAATTTTGTTGTTTTTATTAATTCTCAAACCAAGTTTTTTAAGTGCATCTGCAGTTGCAATAACATCTTCACTTTCTAGTAAGTTTTTTATCTTAATTTTGCCTGTTACCATTGACCCAATAATAAGGGATCTGTGTGAAATTGACTTATCACCTGGTACAATTATGTCCCCAGATAATCTGGAGCATTTATTTGAAAATATAGAATTTACCAAAAAACTTTTCCTCTAATTTAATTGATTAATATATATTTTATTTGTTAAAAGTTAATAAAATTATTAAAAATATTTTGACAGATTATATTTTTTTCGTCTAATCCGATTATAATCATAATTGTAATTTATTTTGTTATGGAGATTTATAATGGCAAAACCTGAATGGGGAAGAAAGAGAACTTGTCAAGTTTGTGGAAAAAAATTTTATGATCTTAACAAATCTCCAATTATTTGCCCCTGTCCTGAAGCTGTTGAATTTGATCCAGATTTATTATTAAAAAATAGAAAAGGGAAAAATTTATCTACAAAACCTACAACAGTGAATGATAATGATTTATCAAAAGAAATTTCTGAAATAGATGATATTGAGATTGATACAGAAAATGAAGTTGTAAGTGATGATGACCCTTTGCTTGAAATAAATAAAGATGATCAAGATGAAATTACTGATGATGAAATTAGTATCGATGATGACATTAATTTTATTGAAGAGGACGAAATCACAGAAGATGACGATATTGAAGATGATAACAGCATAAATATAGAAATAGATGCAGATGAAAAAGACTAAAATTATTGGGGCTATAGCTCAGCTGGGAGAGCGCTACACTGGCAGTGTAGAGGTCAGGGGTTCGAACCCCCTTAGCTCCACCATTATTTAGGAGTTTTACATAGATACTTACCAAATAATTTATATATATGTTTTTGGATTTCATGTATGCCTGTCGTAGCCTTTTACAGTAGAGACAGTAATTTAGAGCTTCAGGATGAATGGGAAAAAAGACTAGGGGCTTATTACCCAAGAATAAAATTAGTTCCCTTATTAAGTGATCAAGCAAAAGAAGCAATAACAGCTCTTTTGTGGAAACCTCCGCTACAAAGAGTGAGAAAATTAAGTAACTTAAAAGGACTGATTTCTTTAGGGCAAGGTGTTGATCATATTTTAAAAGACAATTTAATTGATAATAAAATACCAGTTGTAAAAATTGTTGACCCATTTATGGCAAAATCTATGAGTCATTGGGTAATTTTATCTGTACTAAATTTTATTAGGGACACCTTTGGTTATTATGATCAACAAAAAAATAAGATATACAGGTCTAGAAAAGAGATTAATTTCAGCTCTTTAAAAATTGCTGTTTACGGAATTGGAGCAATTGGCAGTGTTGTTGCTAAAGATCTTAAACATTTAGGTTTTAAAGTTGAAGGATGGAGTAGAACTGAAAAAAATATTACTGGTCTAAATTCTTTCAATGGTAAAACCAAATTCAAAGAGTTACTTAAAAAATGCGATATTCATATTTGTCTTCTTCCCTTGACTAATCAAACCTATAATATTTTTAATAATTCAGCATTCAAAATTATGAAACCTGGTTCATGTTTTATTAATGCTGGTAGAGGAGAACAGGTAGTTGAAAAACATTTAATTGAAAATTGCAAGTCAGGTCGAATTTCTTCAGCTATTTTAGACGTTTATCGTAAAGAACCTTTGTCAAAAAATAGTAAATTATGGGAACAAAAAAATATCAGAATTTGGCCTCATGTTGCTGCTGAAACAAATCCTGAAACTGCGGCTAAACAAATTGCAAATGCAATTAAATGTTTTGAGAATGGAAAATTACCTCCTAATACAATAGAAAGAAAACTCGGTTACTAATAGTTTAAATTTTATGGAGATTTTCATGGATTTAATAAACAAAATTACGTCTTCGGATAATATACGTGGTGCAATGATTTTTGAATTTTTTAGTCCTGGAATACCAATAATACTAAAAAACTCTGGTTGTGAATTCATAATTTTTGACATGGAGCATGGAGGACTATCATTAGAGCATTTTAAAACTCTTGCTATTATTTCCAAAGCTCATAATGTCGTTCCATTTATAAGAATACCTGAAGTAAATTATAATTATGTAGCTAGAGCTTTAGATTTAGGTGCTTCTGGTATTATGGCACCAATGGTTAATACGCCTGATGATGCTTTAAAAATTGTTAATTCGTCTAAGTACCCTCCAAAAGGTAAAAGAGGTGCTGGATTTGGCTTTGCACATGATAATTATATTAATCAAGATCCTTTATTATACATTGAAAAAGCAAATAATTCCCTCATAAATATTATTCAAATTGAAACTAAAACAGCTCTGGAAAATGTAAAAGAAATAGCATCGATAGATGGGGTAGACTGTCTTTGGGTTGGACATTTTGATCTTACAAATTTTTTAGGAATACCCGGAGATTTTAATTCAAAAATTTATTTAGATGCAATTAATGAAATTATTGATGCAGCGAAATCTAATGATAAAAGTCTTGGAATAATGGTAAATAATAGAGACGAGTTAAAAACTTATAACAAACTTGGTTTTAATATGATTGCAGTTGGAACTGAAATGAATATTTTGTCAAGATCAATATCTCAAATATTAGAATGACTTTAACCATTAAAATAAAAGGGGTAAAAATATGTTCAAAGTGGGTATTTCTGGAGATTTATTAAATAGTGTCAATGAGCCATGTTTTGGCTTTGGTCCTTTAAATCTTTTGAAAAATAGAGCTGATTTTGAAATATCTTGGATGGATAAAACAATAAATGAGTTAAACACAGAGATGACATCAACATTTGACGCAATACTTCTGAATTTACCAAAAGCTAATGCAGATTGTATTTCACAATTAAACCCTAGATTAAAAATAATTTCTAGATTTGGAGTAGGTTTTGATACTGTTGACATAGAAGCTATGAAAAGAAAAAACATTATTGTAACTAATACCCCTAATGCCGTCCGCAGGCCGGTTGCGGTTGCAGCTCTTACAATGATATTTGCAGCTGCTGGAAAAATATTTCAAAAAGACAACCTTGTAAGAAGAAATGATTGGAATGAAAGAACTAATTTGATGGGTACTGGTCTAACTAGAAAGGTTTTAGGGATAGTAGGAGCAGGGAATATAGGCGGTGAAACAATAAAGTTATCTAAGCCTTTTTTTAAAAATATTTTAGCTTATGATCCGTTTAAGTCTAATAATGAATTATCCAAGATAGGTGCAATAAAAGTTGATCTTTATGAATTAGCGACGAAAAGCGATTTCATAGTAATACTATGTAATCTTGATAAAAACACTAAAGGCATGATTAATTCAGATTTTTTTCAAATATGAAAAATACAGCTTATATATTTAATTTGTCTAGAGGTCCTGTGATAAATGAAAATCATTTGGAAGAGGCATTAGAGGGTAAGATAATTGCAGGAGCTGGATTAGATGTAACTGAAAAAGAACCTCTTTCTAAAAATAGTAAATTATTAAAATTTGAAAATGTAATTATCACACCACACGCACTTTGTTGGACAGATGAATGTTTTAATGATATCGCTACAGAAGCAATCAACTCTATAATAAATTTTGTAGATAAAAAACCTATTCTCAATCAAGTAAACAAGTAGTTTTTTATGCTGCTATTTCACTTTTAGTTTGAGATATCACTGCTAAGGCACTTTCTGAAGTCTTACAACCTCTCAATTTAGTAGTAAGCTCTTTATTTCTTAAAAGTCTTGAAATTAAAGCTAAGGCTTGTAAATGTTCTGAGCCATTATCTTCAGGAGCTAATAATAAAAATATAATGTCAACAGGCAAATCATCTGTAGAGTTAAAATCCAACCCATCAACTAGTGTTGAAACAAAAACATAAGGTTTATCAATGTTAGCAATATTAGCATGAGGTATGGCAATACCGTTCCCAACAGCAGTCGAGCCTAGTTTTTCCCTTTTTGTCAGAATTTCCAATAAATTTCTAGAATTTATTTTAAGTTTTTTTGCCGCTAATTTGCTCAATTCATCCAGTACTTGTTTTTTACTAGTACCAAGAAGGTTAATTAAGAAAGCATCATTACTTAACATTTCATTGATATTCATATTTTACCTTTAAACTTTGGAGTAAATTTAACAGATTTTGTTAATTAATATTAAGTTACATATCAGTCAAGCTAATAAATTTTTTTTTTTAAAAATTATTTCCAAGATAAACATCTCTAACTCTTCTGTCAGATTTAATTTGATCAGGATCACCTGACATTATCACAGTCCCATTAAAAAGAATATAAGCTCTATCAACTATTTTAAGAGTTTCTCTAACATTGTGATCTGTAATTAATACTCCTATATTTTTAGATTTTAGCTTATAGATTAAATTTCTTACATCATTTATTGCTATGGGGTCTATTCCAGCTAATGGTTCGTCAAGAAGAATGAAATTTGGTTTTGTTGCTAAGGCTCGAGCTATTTCTGTTCTTCTTCTTTCTCCTCCAGATAATGTTGCCCCATATGAATTTCTAATTTTGCTTATATTGAACTCTGACATTAACTCTTCTAAAATTTGAATTTTTTGATTATTTGAATAGCTTTGTATTTCTAAAACGGATAGTATGTTTTCTTCTACTGTTAAGCCTTTAAATATAGATGTTTCTTGTGGCAAATATCCAATGCCTCCTCTTGCACGCATATGCATTGGTAGGTGATTAATCTTTTTTTGATTTAGGAGTATGTCTCCTTCATCAGTGTCAATAAGTCCAGCAATCATGTAAAAACATGTAGTTTTTCCAGCTCCATTAGGACCAAGAAGACCAACAGCTTCACCTTTATTTAAATGTAATGATACTTTGTCAACAACCTTTCTATTTTCATAAGTTTTAGAAATAGAAACAACTTTCAACTCTTGTTTTAAGTTTTTGTTTTCAGAATTAATTATGAGTTTGTTTGAGTCAAATAACATAGAATCATTCTTATTATTTTGTTCTATTGACAATGACTTTAAGCGTTTAAGTTCTTCTTGTAAATTAGTCAGTTTAGTCTCCATTTTTTTGTTTTTTTATAGGAGCAAAAGTACCTTTAACACGTTTTTTATTTTTTGGATCACCAACAATATTACTTATTCCAGTTTTCAAGTTTGTAAAGCCTTTAGAGCCTGAAACTTTTGATTTCTGATTAATTATCACAACATTACCTGATAATTGTATTATTTCATTATCTGAATTATAAATCCCCAAATCAGCCATAGATTTTCTACCTTTAATTTTGTTTTCAATGATAACATTACCCTTGGCAATAGCTTTTTTTAAAGATTTTTTGTTTGCTTCAAAGTCGGCTTTAACATTATCTGCATAAATTATTGTTTTATTTGATAATATTATTTTTACATCTCCTTCAGCCTCAGCTTTATTCTTTAATTCATCAAAAATTATAAATTTTTTGGATTCTATATATCCAGATTTAGAAGAGAATGTCTGGAAAGGTCCTGATATTTTAGCTATTTTGTCTTTAAAATCATACGTCATGTTTTGACCGGTGGCTCTTGTATCTACTTTTATAAGAAGGACTTTTTCTTTGGCAATAATTTTTTTTAAAATATTTTCTCCATTTTCAAAAACATAGTCGGCTTTTACAAAATTTCCATTTAAAGTTATATCATCTTTTTTTAGAATTACATTTCCTTTTGCCAGATAATATTTTTCTTTTTCAAACCATTCTAATGATTCGTCAGCCTCAACAGTTAATTCTGACTTTTTATTATTGGTTTTTGCCAAGACAAATTGTGAGAAGGAGACAAACAAAATTAAAACAAGTATAATTATTTTTTTAGTAGGCATTTTTTTGTAATAAAAGCATTCTTAATTTTGCTTTTCCTTTTATCTTTATATATTCACCATTTTTTTTAATTTGAAGACCTTTACCTTCTATTACTGTATTGCCAGAAACTATATCAACATTATCATTCGTATGATAATTACCTTTTTTGAAAGTTCCAGTTAATGTTTCTGTTATAAGAGTGAATTTTCTCGTTTTCTTTGTGATTTTGACTTTGTTTGAAAAAATGAAATCGTTATAATCATTAGTTATAATTGCATTTCCTGCGGAAATTTGAGTTAAAACACCTTTTTGATCAATTGTTGTTAAAGAATTTTCTAAAATGATCTTCTTCTCTTTTGCTTCTATTTCTTCTAAGGTGTCAGCAATAATTAAAAATTTATCACCTTGTTTATTTTGTTGTCTAATTTCAACACCAATTATCTTATCTTGCTTTGTTGAATTACTTACATATTTGTTTTTGTCGTTAAGGAGATCATTGTCATTTAATAAATTATTAACTGCAAAACTTATGATAATAATAAAAACTAAAGAAGCAAAGATCGATTTACCACTAATTATTTTCATTTTCACCAAAATATTTTGTTACGGTTTAATTTATCAATGGGCAAAAATATCTAAATTTTCAAATCCAATTAAGTCTAATTCTGATCTGGTTTTTAAAAAAGCAAAACATTTTTTAGCAACCTCCTCTTTATTCTCACGTTTAAGTATTTGGTCTAATTGATGCTTTATTTGGTGAAGATAAAGAACATCTGAAGCCGCGTACTTTAACTGTGATTCACTAAGAATATCCAACCCCCAATCAGAAGTTTGGTTTTGTTTATCTAATTCCAATTTCAAAAGATCTTTACATAAGTCTGCTAGACCATGCTTTGCTCCAAAAGTTCTCGATAACTTAGATGCTATTTTTGTACAGTATATTGGACCATTTAATTTACATATATTTTTTTCAATAACAGCCATGTCAAATCTTGCAAAATGAAAAAGTTTTGTTGAATTTGGATTTTTAAAAATTTTTTTAAGATTTGGAAAATTTTTTTGTTCATCTAAACTTTTTTTTGATATTTGAACAAGATGAGCAATTCCATCTCCGCTTGATAATTGGATCAAACATAATCGATCTCTATTTATGTTTAGTCCCATTGTTTCAGTGTCGATTGCTATAACATCACCAAAGTCTACTTCAGACGGAATGTCATCATAATACAAAAAATATGTCATTTATTATCCATAAAACTTTAAAAAATATGTGTCATGATTAAATATATCAAGTATTTAAACAAATCTACACACAAAATCATATTTCATTATAGTATAAAAGGTAAATCCAATGGGAATAAATATAAACAAAAAAATTGCAGTTATCGGGGGAAGTGGGTTTTTAGGAAAATCATTATTAAAATTACTTTTAAATGAAAATGCTGAAATAGTTTTATTTACACGAAAAAAAAATTATCAAAAAAATTTAAACAACATTTTTCCTCGCAATAATATTAAATGTAT
Source organism: uncultured SAR116 cluster alpha proteobacterium (assembly GCA_902616615.1). Taxonomy (GTDB): domain Bacteria; phylum Pseudomonadota; class Alphaproteobacteria; order Puniceispirillales; family Marisalimonadaceae; genus Marisalimonas. The sequence continues at coordinate 65,452 of CACMTN010000006.1, forward strand.
TCAGTGGAATATTAACAATTTAAATATCATTGAAGAAAATATTAAAAATGTAGACTGTATAATTAATTTATGTGGTATTCTTTTTGAAAATAAAAATGGTGATTTTTTTAGAGTACATACAGATGTTCCTGCTTTCTTAGGAAAAATTTCTTTAAAACATAAAATAAATACTCTAATTCATGTTTCTGCACTTGGTGTGTCTACGAATTCTGAAAGTAAATATTCTAGAAGTAAAGCAGAGGGTGAAAACCAATTGCTAGAATATTTTCCTAATGGAAAAATTTTAAGACCTTCATTACTCTATGGTAAAGGCGATAATTTTTTTGGACAGTTTTCTGATATGACGAAGATTTCTCCTTTTTTGCCAGTAATATCTAGATCAACAAAATTCCAACCAGTTTTTGTTGATGATGTTGCAAAAGCAATAATAAAATTATTAAAAGATAGAAAAAATGAAAGTAATATTTATGAATTAGCAGGAGATATAATTTACTCTTTTGAAGAATTGTTAAAAATCTTATTAGAAATTAAAAATATTAAAAGATTTCTTATTCCACTCAATCCAAAACTCATGATAATACCTGCATTTTTTTTACAAAATTTACCTAAACCTCCTTTTACAGTAGATCAAATGATACTTCTTAAAACAGATAATATATTAAAGAATGGTTTACCTGGTTTAAAAGATTTAGGTATTAAAATATCTGACATGAAAACTGAGCTTCTTAAAATATACTAATAAAACTAAGTTAAATGTAGGCATATATTAAGATCAGAATCCCAAGCATAATTCTATATGCAACGAAAATTTTGAGTGAAGCTTTATTAAGCCAGTTCATAAACAACCTAATTGTAACTAAGGCGACGCAAAAACTTAAAATAATACCCATAATCATTTCATTATTAAAAAAGAAACCTTTTTCAATGAATAAGTTTATGCTTTCCAAAGTAGTTGCGGCTATTATAACTGGTATTGATAATAAAAGAGAATATTTAGACGCATCAAAACGGCTGAAACCCATATATAATCCAGCAGTTATAACAATTCCAGATCTACTGGTTCCAGGAATAATTGCTAGTATCTGAGCAATGCCAATTACGAGTGCGTCCTTTAAATTCAAACTTTTAAAATATTTTACAACTTTAAGATTTCTGTCTGCCATACCTAATAATATTCCAAATATTAAGGTGGTCCATCCTATGACTTCTATACTTCTAATTATATCAAAATTATTTATATGAACCAAAAATCCTACAATGATAACGGGTATAGTGCTAATTATTAGATTTTTTAAAATAATAAAGCCTTCGTTATCTATTTTAAGATACATTGTATCTGAAATTATTTTCATTAGATCTTTCTTTAAATAATATATTACAGCTAATAAAGACCCAAAGTGAAGAGAGACGTCAAATTCTCTGCTGGAATTTATATTTAAATAAAATTCTGGTATTATGATTAGATGGGCACTAGATGAAATAGGTAAGAATTCTGTAATTCCTTGAACTAATGATAATATAATTATTATTTCTAAAGCCATACAAAACTCTATCTTTTACATAATCTTTATTTATCTTATATATTGATAATAACTAATTAAAAATAGGATTAATTATTATTTTAATTTTTTTTAAATTTTTTGAGTTTTAACTTTATGAATTGGAATAAACAAAACCCATATTTAGCCAAAATAACTAATAAAAAACTCTTATCTGGCAAACAGTCAAACAAAGAAGTTTTTCATTATGAAATTTCTCTTGGTGATAGTGGTATTACATATCAACCTGGAGATAGCATAGGAATTTTCCCATTAAATAATAGTACTTTAGTAAAAGCTATTATAAATAGATTACAAATAAATCCTAAATATACACCCGAAGGGTATAATCTTAACATTTATGATTTATTAGAAAAAAAATTTGAGATTCTTACACCAACGAACAGATTAATGAAATTTGTTAACGATAATATTAATCAAAATGTATTAAATCATTCTTTAGCTACTAAAAACAAAAATATATTGATGGATTTTAAATATGGAAAAGATGTTTTAGATTTCATGAATTTGGATCAAAATCTTAAATTTGATGTATTACATTTCTTAACCCTTTTAAAACCACTTCAACATAGAGCCTATTCTATTGCTTCAAGTAACTTAATTTTTAAAAACTCAGTGCATTTAATTGTTTCTACTCAACGATGGCAAAAAAAAACTAGGAATTATGGTGGTGTTTGTACAACATTTTTATCTGATAATTGTGAATTAGGTGATAAAGTAAAAATCTTTTTAATACCTAACAAATTGTTCAAATTGCCTGATGACCAAAATAAGCCAATAATTATGATTGGTCCTGGTACAGGCCTAGCACCCTTCTTATCTTTTATACAAGAAAGAAAATATTTAAAGAGTGATGGAAAAAATTGGTTATTTTTTGGTGCTCAGACCAAGAAAAATGATTTTATATATGAAGATCAAATTTCAAATTTTGTTAAAGAAAAAATTTTAAATAATTTAGACACTGCTTTTTCAAGAGATCAGGATAAAAAAATTTATGTGCAGGATAAAATTTACGAAAGAAGTGATGAATTTTTCCAATGGTTAAAAAATGGTGCAATAATATACATATGTGGAGACGCCCACAAAATGGCTAAAGATGTTGAATTAACAATTATAAAATTAATTTCTAAAGAGCTTAAATGTGATGATGAAAAAGCTATTGAATATTTAAAAATGTTAAAAAAAGAAAAAAGATATCTATTAGATGTGTATTAAAAAGATTATTATAAAATTTAACAAATCATAGAGGTTATTTATGAAATGGGATAGATTAAGATTATTTAATATCGTTGCCCAAACTCGAAATATTACCGAAGCCTCTTATATCTTGCAAATGAGTCAGTCTGCATTGAGCAGACAAATGAAGGCACTAGAAAATGAATTGGGTGTTAGACTTTTTTTAAGAAATTCAGATGGTATTTCTCTAACTAAAGCCGGTATGAGATTATCTTCTTCTGTTCAAATTTTAGCATCTGATATAAGCAAGACTCACAACCAACTTCTTGAGGATATGGACGTTCCATCGGGTAGATTAAATGTTAGTGCTACAAATGCTTTTGGGGCTTTATGGGTTGCTCCTAGAATGTCAAAATTCAAAAATTTATTTCCAGAAATAAATGTTGCTCTTAGCTTAAGAGATTCTGAGCCTAGAGTTACCAATTTTAACTCTGATATTGAGGTTAGAATGACACCCAGCGTTTCTCAAGACGATATTCAAATTAAATTAGCTGACTGTAGATATAAGATATTTGCATCAAATGAATATATTTCTAAAAATGGATATCCAAAAACTAGTACTGATTTAGATAATCATAAAATAATATCTTATGGAGAAGATGCACAACCCCCTCTTGATAGACATCGATTGAATTGGCTATTAACAATTGGAAAAGAAAATAAAAGACCAAGAAAGCCAATCCTGGAGGTTTCTAGTATTTATGGAATAGCAAAGGCTACCGAGGTTGGTATGGGAATAGCTTCATTACCAGATTGGATGGAATTTGAAATGATAGAATTAACAGAAATTTTATCCCAACTAAAAGGACCTAAAATGTCAATTTCTTTGTGTTTTAATTATGAATTGAGAAATGATTCTAGAATTAAAGCATTTAAGGATTTTATGATTAAAGAAGCAGAGATAATTAATTAATTCGTTAATCAATTTTGTAATGCAATTTATGCATATCTGACATATAATGAATAATTTTACAAATATATGTAAATTATTTATGTTCCACATTCTTTATTAGGGAATAAATATATTAAGCTTCAACCATAGTTGGTTGGTTTTATAGATTTACAGGAATTAAATGAGTACTAAAAAATTGAACAAAATGGGGTTTCCTGAAAAATATGGTTTATATGACTCAGATAACGAACATGAGAATTGTGGTTTTGGTTTTATTGCAAATATTAAAAATGATCCCAAACATGAGATAGTTCATCAAGCCTTGGAGATTGTTCATAACCTTGACCATAGAGGTGCTATTGGTGCTGACCCTTTAGCGGGTGATGGTGCTGGTATTTTAATTCAAATACCACATGATTTTTTTAAAGAAGAATTTTTAAAGACTGATATTAAACTTCCAGACATTGGTGATTATGGGGTCGGCATGATTTTCCTGCCTCCAGAAAATAATAGAGCTAGTTCTGCAATCAAATCAGTTGAAGAAGCAATCAAAAAAGAAGGTCAATCTCTAATTGGATGGAGAGATGTTCCAGTTGATGATTCTGTTTTAGGAGAAACTGTAAAAAATAATGCGCCAATCATTAGGCAATTTTTTATTCAAAAAGGAAAAAACACAAAAACTGAAAAAGAATTTCAAAGAAAATTATATGTAATTAGAAAACAAAGCCTTTTCTTACTTCAAGAAGAACTCCAAGATGATTGCGATGATTTCTATATTGTTTCACTTTCGACGAGAACCATAATATTTAAAGGAATGGTTTTAGCACCAAACCTATCAAAATTTTACATTGATTTTCAAAATAAGAATTTCAAAACCGCTATAGCTCTTTTCCATCAGAGGTTTTCAACAAACACATTCCCTTCTTGGCGACTGGCACAACCTTTTAGATATTTATGTCATAATGGTGAGATTAATACTGTCAAGGGAAATACAAATTGGATGAACTCTAGACGATACAGCATGTATTCTGAACTTTTAGGAGATGATCTTAAGAAATTATGGCCAGTTATAGAAAAATCACCTTCTGACTCAGCAACATTTGATAATGCTTTAGAGCTTCTTGTAATGGGTGGATATTCACTACCTCATGCAATGATGCTAATGATACCTGAAGCTTGGAAAGATAACTCATTAATGGATCCAAAAAGATCTTCATTTTATGAATATTACTCTGCATTAATGGAGCCATGGGATGGACCAGCTGCAATGGCTTTTACCGATGGTGTTCAAGTTGCTGCTACTTTAGATCGTAATGGTTTAAGACCAGCTAGGTATGTCGTAACAGATGATGACTTGGTTATAATGTCGTCAGAAGTAGGGGTTCTTAGAGATATTCCAGAACATAAGATTATTCAAAAATGGCGTTTACAACCTGGAAAAATGCTTCTTGTTGATTTAAATGAAAAAAGAATAATTTCAGATGAAGAGCTTAAGGATAACTTAGTTAATTTATACCCTTATGACCATTGGGTTAAAGATTCAAAAGTTAACATTAAATCAATTGATTTTAATACGAATAAAACATTGCCAGAGGATAGTGTACTATTAGATCTACAGCAAGCATTTGGATATAACAAAGAAGATCTAAAATTCTTTCTTGAGCCAATGATTTTAGATGGGCAAGATCCAATAGGATCAATGGGAAGAGACATACCCTTAGCAGCGCTATCCGATAAAAACAGGCTTTTATATGACTATTTTTTTCAAAATTTTGCTCAGGTAACAAACCCTCCTATAGACCCTATTCGAGAAGAGTTGGTAATGTCTTTGATGAATTTCATAGGACCAAGGCCAAATTTGCTTGATCCTAAATCAGGTAAAAATCAAAAGTTAATTGAAGTTGACCATCCGATATTAGATAATTTAGATATAGAAAAGATAAGAAATATAGATAAATTTACTTCTAATAAGTTAAAGTCCGTTACTTTAAGTATTTGTTATAATAAAAAAGAAAATCCTAATTTAAAAATTGAAAATTTTTTACAAAGCGTTTGTATTGAAGCTGAAAGAGTTATAAGTAGCAATGCTTGTAATATAATTATCTTATCAGATAGAGAAGTTGATCAAAACAATATTGCAATTCCTGCATTACTTGCTACGAGCTCAGTACATCACCATTTAATAAAAAAAGGTTTAAGAACAAAAGTAGGATTAATAATAGAAACTGGAGAAGCAAGAAGGGTTCATGATCTATGTCTTCTTGCAGGTTATGGAGCAGAAGCAATAAACCCATACTTAGCTTTCTACACCTTATCAAACATAATAAAAAATCATAATCAGGAAATTGAAGAAAAAGAAGCTTATACAAAATATGTCAAAGCGGTAACAAAAGGCATGCTTAAAGTAATGTCTAAAATGGGTATTTCTACATATCAATCTTATTCTGGTGCTCAAATTTTTGATGCAGTAGGTCTTTCTTCTAATCTTGTTGATAGATACTTTTGCGGCACGTCCTCAAAAGTTGAAGGTATTGACTTAGAAGAAATTCAAATAGAAACAGAGAATAGACATGAATTAGCTTTTGGTGTTTCTCCAATATTGTCTAATGATCTTGATGTTGGTGGTGATTTAAGCTTTCGAATTCGGGGTGAAGAACATGTTTGGACTCCTGAAACAATTGGAATGCTTCAACATTCAGTTAGAAGTGCTAACTATGATACTTTCAAAAAATACTCAAAGAAAATTAACGACCACTCAATTAAATTAAAAAATTTAAGAGGTTTATTTAAGTTTACAAATAAATCAAAACCTATAAATGTTGATGAAGTAGAACCTACATCCGAAATAGTTAAAAGATTTGCTACAGGTGCTATGTCACTTGGATCAATATCGACAGAAGCCCACTCAACCTTAGCAATTGCAATGAACCGTCTTGGAGGAAGATCTAACACAGGTGAGGGCGGAGAAGAGACATCAAGATTTGTTCCTCTTGCTAATGGTGACTCTATGAACTCCAGAATAAAGCAAGTTGCATCCGGAAGATTTGGGGTTACAACTGAATATTTATCAAATGCGACTGACATTCAGATCAAAATGGCACAAGGCGCTAAGCCAGGTGAAGGTGGACAGCTTCCAGGTGGAAAAGTTGATGAATTTATTGCTAAAATTAGACATTCAACACCAGGTGTTGGTTTAATATCACCACCACCTCATCACGATATTTATTCAATTGAGGATTTAGCTCAACTTATACATGATCTTAAAAATGTTAATCCAAAAGCTAGAGTTTCTGTTAAACTAGTATCTGAGATTGGTGTTGGAACCGTCGCTGCTGGAGTTAGTAAGGCTTATGCTGATCACGTAACTATTTCAGGAAATGATGGTGGTACTGGAGCAAGTCCAATTACATCATTGTTAAACGCCGGTGGTCCTTGGGAGACTGGTTTAGCTGAAACCCATCAAACACTTGTCATGAATGGATTAAGAGAAAGAATAGCTGTTCAAGTTGATGGAGGGTTAAGAACTGGAAGAGATGTTGTAATTGGAGCAATTTTGGGTGCTGACGAATTTGGGTTTGCAACTGCCGCTCTTATTTCTGAAGGTTGTATAATGATGAGAAAATGTCACTTAAATACTTGTCCTGTAGGGGTTGCCACACAAGACCCAGAACTTAGAAAAAATTTTACTGGAACACCAGACCATGTAGTAAACTTTTTTGTTTTCATTGCTAATGAAGTAAGAGAAATAATGGCAGAGCTTGGTATTAGGAAGTTTAACGATTTAATTGGAAGAAGAGATCTTATTGATTTTAATGGCGCAGAAGAACATTGGAAAGCTCACGGATTGGATTTAAGAAAACTTATTGTAAATTTAGAAAAAGAAAAAGATGAGACTTTCTATAATTCTAAAGAACAAAACCATAGGTTAGAACTTGCTCTTGATAACGAATTAATTTCAAAATCAAAAAAAGCTATATCAGATAAAATAAAAGTAAATATTTCATCAAAAATTGTAAATACTAACAGAACGGTTGGTGGAATGTTATCAGGAGTTATAGCAAAAAAGTACGGCCATAATGGATTGCCTAAGGATACAATAAATATTGATTTTATAGGAAACGCTGGCCAAAGTTTTGGAGCCTGGTTATCAAAAGGTGTTAATTTTAACTTAAAAGGTGATGCTAACGATTATGTAGGTAAAGGCCTGTCTGGTGGTAGAATATCTGTGAGTCCTCACGAAATAAGTAAAATTATTCCTGAAAATAATATCATTGCTGGTAATACGCTTTTGTACGGTGCAATCTCTGGAGAATGTTATCTAAGAGGAGTTGTAGGAGAACGTTTTGCAGTTAGAAACTCAGGTGCTACTGCTGTTGTTGAAGGTTGTGGAGATCACGGATGCGAATATATGACAGGTGGTGTTGTTATTATACTTGGAAAAACAGGTAGGAATTTTGCAGCAGGAATGTCAGGTGGTATAGCTTATATTTTAGATGAAGATGGTACATTTGATACTAAGTGCAACAAAGCTATGGTAGGTTTAGAGAAATTACACAGTTTAAAAAACTTGGACACTCCTACAGCTAAAGAGATTGATAATGATTTACTTGATTTTGATGAAGCTAGATTAAAATTAATAATTCAAAGACATTTAAAATATACTAAAAGTGAAAAAGCCAGATTGATATTAGATAATTGGAGTAAATATCTTAATCTTTTTTATAAAATAACTCCTTTCGATTTTAAGAGAGCTTTATACGAAAGAAAACAAAAACTTAAAGAAGACAATAAATTACCAAATAGAATTGCTGGAGAATGATATGGGTAAGGTAACTGGATTTATGGAATTAGACAGAGTTGAAAGAAGTTATGAACCGGTTGAGGACAGAATAAAACATTTTAAAGAATTCCTAGTTCCTCTGGACGAAAAAAAAGTATCAGAACAAGGCGCTAGATGCATGGATTGCGGAATTCCTTATTGTCATCAAGGTTGTCCTGTTAATAACTTAATTCCTGATTGGAATGATTTGATTTATAATAATAGATGGAAAGAAGCTCTTGATTTACTTCAATCAACAAATAATTTTCCTGAATTTACGGGTAGAATTTGTCCAGCACCGTGTGAAGCATCATGTACTTTGAATATTACAGATAATCCTGTAGCAATTAAAACAATTGAATGTTCCATTGTAGATAAAGGGTGGGAAGAAGGTTGGATTAAACCAATCATTAGTAATAAAAAAACTGGTAAGAAAGTTGCTGTTATTGGTTCTGGCCCTTCTGGTTTAGCATGTGCTCAGCAACTAGCTAGGGCCGGTCATTCAGTTGTAGTATTTGAAAAAAATGCGAGAATAGGAGGTCTTCTAAGAATTGGTATACCTGATTTTAAAATGGAAAAACATCTTATTGATAGAAGAATGTCTCAAATGGAAGCTGAAGGTGTAGAATTCAAGGTTAATTCTCATATTGGTAAAGATATAAAAATAGAAGAATTAAACAAGGATTTTGATTCAATTGCTTTTTGTGGAGGATCAGAAAATCCTAGAGATTTACCTGTTAAGGGTAGAGAGCTTAAGGGTATTTATTTTGCTATGGAGTTCCTCTCTCAACAAAATGATAGAGTTGCAGGTAATAAAATAGATCCAAAAGTTGAAATTACGGCAAAGGGAAAGAATGTTCTCGTAATTGGTGGTGGAGATACTGGATCTGATTGTGTTGGTACTTCTAACCGTCAAGGAGCTAAATCAGTGACTCAACTCGAATTACTTGATCAACCACCTGAAAAAGAAAATAAAGCACTTACCTGGCCTAATTGGCCCCTAAAACTTAGAACATCTACATCTCATCAAGAAGGTTGTGATAGAAATTGGTCTGTTTTAACAAAATCATTTGAAGGTAATGACGGTAAAGTAAAAAAATTAAATTGTGTAAAAGTTGAATGGTCAAAAGATAATAATGGTAGAATGAAAATGAGCGAGATCAAAGATACAGAGTTTTCTTTTGAAGCAGATCTTGTTTTACTTGCAATGGGTTTTGTTCACCCAATTCATGAGGGTTTGATAAATAGTTTAGATGTTAAACTTACACCTGCTGGAAATTTGGACGCTAATGAAACTGAGTATAAAACATCGATTGATAAGCTTTTTGCAGCAGGTGACTCAAGACGTGGACAATCTTTAGTTGTTTGGGCAATTAGAGAAGGTAGACAATGTGCAAGATCTATAGATCAGTTTCTTATGGGAAAATCTGAATTACCAAACTAAAAATTTTCACTAAAACAACTTTATATTATTGTATTAAGATAGTTTGGATTTAAATGCAAAAATCATATGAACAATTTTGTAATTTTAAGAAAAAAAAGGGTACTATTAACTTACTAGCCGTCAAACCTCAATTTTTTTAAAAATTAACTGAATTATGATTACTCTGTATCACTACTACTTATGTTCATCGTCAAGATATATTAGACTCATCTTAGAAGAACATAAAATTACATACAATACTCAGCTAGAAAATTATTGGAAACCACAAAAGGATTTTTTAAAAGTTAATCCAGCTGGTCATTTGCCAGTTTTAGTAAATGAAGAAAATTTTGCAGTTATTGGAGCTAATGCTTGTATTGAATATATTAAAGATATTGAAGTAAGACCTAAATTATTTGTGGATGATTATAGAGAAAAAGCTGAGATAAATAGATTAGTTCACTGGTTTGATGTAATCTTTAAAAAAGAAGTTTTTGATCCAATTATTTATGAAAAAGTCTTTTCAAGAATAGTGGATAATATAACGCCTAATAGTGCTAATATAAGAGCAGCACTTAATAATTTGGATTTTCATATTCAATATTTTAATTATTTACTAAATAGTAAAAATTATTTTATCAAAGACGATTTAACTTACTTAGATTTTCTAGCTGCAGCTAATCTTTCAGTTTTAGACTATCTAGGCTTATTGAATTTAAAAGGTCATGAGAATATAAAAGAATGGTATTCCAAAATTAAGTCAAGACCTTCATTTAAAACGTTATTAAAAGATCAAATAGTTGGGCTTAATCCTCATCAAAGCTATAAAAAAATAGATATTTAATTATATTTTCCTTACTATTTCTTCAATTATGTTCGTAATGTTTGCTAATTGGTGTGCTTTTGACAACCTATGTCCAGCATCTTTTTCTAATAATAATTTAATATCATTAGTTCCTTTAATTTTGTTCATGATTTTTATGCTCAAATCATATGGTACCGCATTATCAGCCATACCATGGTATAAGTAAACAGGACCATTAAAATATATATTTTCTGATAAAGTAAGATTTCTAAAACTATCTTTAATTAACATATATGAAAAATCATTTTTGGTTCCATCTTCATAATTTATAGTCATCATTTTATTTTTAATTAATTTTCTTTTCTCATCAATTGTCATTTTATCCCATATTAAAATTTTAGGAAAATCTGGAGCAGATGCCAGACCAATTATTGCTGCAATCTTCTTTGGATTCCGTTTTGCTAACATAAGCATTATCCAAGCACCCATAGATGATCCAACTAAAATTTGTTTATCTTTTGTCTTTTTATTAATTATATACTCAGCATCTTTATACCAATCAGAAAAGCATGTTGTTTTAATTGTTCCTGAAGATTGACCATGACCCGAATAATCAAACCTTAAAAAGCTATATTCATTATTTTCTGCCCATTTTTCAATATGTAATGCTTTTTTACCTTCCATATCCGAGTTAAAACCACCTAGGAATACTATTCCTTCTTTTTTACCTGTTAATTGGTTATATGCTAGTGTATTACTATCTGGGTTATTAATGAATTTAGTCATTTAAAAATCCGTTCGTTTAAGGTCAATAAAGATGAATAAAAAAAAATATACTATAGCTCAAATTTTACCAGCATTAAATACTGGCGGCGTTGAGAGAGGTGTTGTTGAAATTTCTAAATCATTGATTGAAAATGATTTTAAATCAATTGTTATATCATCTGGTGGATATTTGGTTTCTCAAATAACTAGAAATGGGGGAATTCATTATGATCTTGACGTACATACAAAAAATCCACTCAAATGGCCTAAAATTAGAAATCAATTAAAGAATATTTTAGAAAGTGAAAATGTAGATTTAATTCATTTTTGTTCTCGAGCCCCTGCTTGGATTGGTGTTCCACTTGGAGCTATCTTAGATATACCGATTATAACTTCAGTCCACATGAGATTTAGGAAATCAAATTTTTTGAAAAAATATTATAATAGTATCTTAACTAAAGGAAATTCGATTATTGCTATTTCTAAGTATATTGAAGAAAGCATTAAAAACTCTTTTCCAAAAGAAAGTAACAAAATCAAAATTATTCATAGGGGTGTTGATTTAGACCTGTTTAATCCAAATAAAATAAATCCGGCAAGAATAATTGCTCAATCAAAGCATTTAAATTTAAAAGATAATATTCCTGTTATCATTATGGCAGCAAGACCCGCAATGTGGAAAGGTTATCAAGTTCTTATAAAAGCTTTATCAAAAGTTGAATATGATTTTCAATGTGTTTTAATTGGAGCTGGTGATGGTAATCAAAATTTTCAAAACTCTTTAATCAGAAAAATACTAAATTTAAAGCTAGAAACTAAAATAAAGCTTATAAAATCTACAAGAGATATACAAGCTGCTATGATTTTAGGTGACATAATAGTAATGCCATCATTGACACCTGAACCCTTTGGAAGGGTCGTTCTAGAAGCCCAGGCTTTGGGCAAAATACCAATTGCTTTCGATCATGGTGGAGCTTCTGAAACAATAATTGATGGAAAAACTGGTTTCTTAGCAGAGCCTATAAATGTAGATAGTCTGTCTGAAAAAATTTCATATGCATTATCCTTAAAATTATTAAAAAGAGAGAAGATTGGAGAATTCGCAAAAAAAAGCGTGTCTAAAAATTACAGTCATGATAAAATGTGTAATCTTACTTTATCGTTGTATAAACAAAGTATTGCAGAATATAAAGTAAACAGTTAGTGATATAATAAAAAATTAGATATAATGGTTACAATCACACTTCCTAGTAAAGATATAAAAAATTACGACAAACCAGTCACATCTGCTCAAATTGCATATGATATATCAGCAAAACTTGCGTCCGAAGCTTTGGTATCAATAGTTAATGGCGAGATATGGGATTTAGATAGGCAAATTGAAATAGATAGTACAATTTCAATCTTAACAAAAAAAAATAAAGAAACTTTAGATGTCATAAGACACGATGCAGCTCATATAATGGCAGAAGCAGTTTTAGAATTGTTTCCAGAAACTCAAGTGACTATAGGCCCATCAATAGAAAATGGTTTTTATTATGATTTTTATAGAGAGAAAAAATTCAATTTATCAGATCTCCAAGTTATAGAAAAAAGAATGCACGAAATTGTTGATAGAGATGAATTAATTTCAAGAGAAGTTTGGTCAAGAGAAAAAGCAATAAGTTTTTTTAAAAAAAATAATGAAAAATTTAAACTTGAATTGCTAAATGCTATTCCTGAAGACGAAGCGGTTACGTTCTACAGGCAAGGAAACTTTTTAGATTTATGCAGAGGACCGCATTCGTCATCAACTAAGAAACTTGGCCACTCTTTCAAATTAACTAAATTAGCAGGGTCATATTGGAGAGGTGATAGCAAAAATGAAGTATTACAAAGAATTTATGGAACTGCTTTTTTTAACGACAAAGATTTAAGAGATTACCTTTTTATGATAGAAGAGGCTGAAAAAAGAGATCATAGAAAATTAGGAAAAGAATTAAATTTATTTCATCTTCAAGAAGAAGCTGTAGGTTCTGTTTTTTGGCATAAAAAAGGATGGTCAATTTATCTTGAAATTGAAGCCTATATGCGAAGGAAATTGAATGAAACATATGAGGAAGTAAAAACACCTCAAATCATTGATAGATCTTTATGGGAAAAATCTGGGCATTGGGATAAATTTCAAGAACATATGTTCATGGCTAAAGGAGATGATGAAAAAATACTTGCTTTAAAACCTATGAATTGTCCTGGTCATGTGCAAATTTATAAACAAGGTTTAAAATCGTATAAAGATCTTCCAATTAGAATGGCAGAATTTGGTTCCTGTCATAGAAACGAACCTTCAGGTGCTTTGCATGGTATTATGAGAGTAAGGCAATTTACGCAAGATGATGCCCACATTTTTTGTATGAATTCTCAAATCACATCTGAATGCGTTAAATTTTGTGAGTTACTCCAACAAATTTACAAAGATTTTGGTTTTGCAGAATTGAAAGTGAAGTTTTCTGATCGACCTTTAATCCGCGCAGGAGAAGATGCTACATGGGATAAAGCTGAAAAGGCTCTTACAGTAGCAATAGAAGCAGCAGGAATTAACTACACCTTGAATCCCGGTGAAGGAGCGTTTTATGGCCCAAAACTTGAATTTGTGCTTACAGATGCAATTGGAAGGGATTGGCAATGTGGAACTCTTCAGGTAGATTTTGTTTTACCAGAAAGATTATCGGCTTATTATGTTGATGTTGACGGGGAAAAAAAGCATCCTGTAATGTTACATAGAGCAATTTTAGGCTCTTTAGAGAGATGGATTGGTATCTTGATTGAACAATATTCAGGAAGAATGCCATTATGGCTCTCTCCAACTCAGGTAGTTGTTTGTTCAATAGTAGATACAACCAACGAATATGTAGCCGAAATTAAAAGAGAATTAGATAAGATGGGCATTCGAAGTGAAGTAGACTTAAGAAATGAAAAAATTGGCTATAAAATAAGAGAACATTCTAGTCAAGCCATTCCTATAATTTTAGTTATTGGAAAACAAGAAAAAGAAAACAAAACAGTGGCAGTAAGATATTTAGGTACAAAAAAACAAGAGTTTTTAAGCTTAAAGGAATTTATACAAAATATAGTCAATAAATGCATGCCTCCTGACTTAAGACAACATTAAATTTGTTGTAAATCGTTGCTTTGTTAACTATTTTTTTGAAATTTATTAACAAATTTATGAAAAATGTTGTAATAGTATATTCAAATTAAACAATAAAGGAGATTTTCATATAGTTGGATTAAATAACACCCCACCCACCCAAGATGGGCCTAGAATTAATGATTTAATTATAGCTGATAGTGTTCGTTGTATAGGAGCAGATGGGGAGCAACTAGGCGTTATACCCATTAGTGAAGCACTTAAAATTGCAGAAAATGAGAGCCTTGATTTAGTAGAGATCCAACCAAATGTGGACCCACCTGTTTGTAAAATTCTTGATTACGGTAAGTTTAAATATGAAGCACAAAAAAGAAAGAATGAGGCTAGAAAAAAACAAAAAATTATTGATGTAAAAGAAATCAAATTAAGACCTAATATAGATAATAACGACTTTATAATTAAAATGAAGCAAGTTAAAAAATTTATTGATAATGGAGATAAAGTTAAAATAACTTTAAGATTTAGAGGTAGGGAAATGGCACACCAAACTTTAGGTGCAACTGTTTTAGAAAGAGTTAAAGATAATACTGAAGAATTATGTAAGGTTGAAACATTACCTAAGCTAGAAGGTAGACAAATGGTGATGATATTGGCACCTAAATAGTAAAAATCATAATATTGATAATAAAGTCAAACTTTATGTTGCTAACTTTATTGAGCTTATGTATAAGCTTTGTTAAATTAAATAATTAAGAGATTACTATGCCTAAACTTAAAACCAAAAGTGGTGCAAAAAAAAGGTTTAGCCTTACTTCTAAAGGTAAGGTCAAAGGTAGCCCAGCTTTTCTAAGTCATAACCTTCGTAAAAGATCTCAAAAAATGAAAAGACAAGCTAGAGGCACAATGATACTTAATGAATCCGATGCTAAAATTGTTAAACAATTCATACCTTATGCCTAAAGGAGTTGATTAATGGCTAGAGTAAAAAGAGGTGTTACAACTCATGCTAGACACCAAAAAGTTATTAAAGCTGCAAAAGGTTACTATGGAGCTAGAAAAAACTTATATACAGTTGCAACCCAAGCAGTTGAAAAAGCTAGTCAATATTCGTATAGAGACCGCAGAAATAAGAAACGTAATTTTAGAGGCCTCTGGATTCAAAGAATTAACGCAGGTTCTCGTTTGCATGGCTTAAATTACTCTAAGTTTATGAATGGGCTTAAGTTAGCTGGCATTGAAATAGATAGAAAAATTTTATCAGACTTAGCTGTTTATGAACCACTTGCCTTTGAAGAATTAGTTTCAAAAGCCAAGTCTGCTTCTGCTTGATATTTAAAATTTTCAATAAATAATATAGATTATTGCAAATTCATTAAATTAGGTTTTTAATAAAATATGGTTTCTGAACTAAAGGAAGATCTTCAAAACTTATTAAATAATATCACAATAAGTATACATAATTCCAAATCATTATCTGAACTTGAAAATATTCGAGTTAATTCATTGGGTAAAAAAGGTTCTATCACTCTATATTTAAGGAATTTAAAAGATTACGATATAGAAACAAAAAAAGAAATTGGAGCTTATTTAAACGATATAAAGAGCCAAATTAATAAATTAATTTTAGATAAAAAAAATTTTTTCAAAAAAGAACATTTAAAAGAAAAACTTAATTCAGAAAAAATAGATATTTCTCTTACACCACATGAAGTTGATATAGGTACTTTACACCCTCTTTCAAGAACAATAGAAGAATTATGTGCTATTTTTGCAGATATGGGTTTTTCTATTGTTGATGGTCCTGATATAGAAAGTGATTATTATAACTTTACTGCATTGAACATTCCTGAAGAACATCCAGCACGTCAAGAGCATGATACGTTTTATCTTCAACCAGATATAAATGGACAAAGAAAAGTATTAAGGACTCATACAAGTCCAGTTCAAATTAGGACAATGGAAAAAATCGATTTAAAAAATTTTGAAGAAATTAGGTATATTATACCTGGAAGGACATATAGATCTGATCATGATGCCACTCATTCTCCAATGTTTCATCAATGTGAGGGCTTAGTGCTTGGTAAGAATATCAATATGGGCCATTTAAAAGGATGTTTAATAGAATTTTGTAGAACTTATTTTAACGAAGACAATTTACCAGTTCGTTTTAGACCAAGCTATTTCCCCTTTACAGAACCATCAGCAGAGGTTGATATTGGTTGTAAAAAAGAAAAGGATGGAAGCCTTGTGATAGGTGAAGGCGAAGATTGGTTAGAAATTCTAGGATCGGGGATGGTTCATCCTAGAGTTTTAGAAGGTGTTGGGATAGATCCATCAAAGTATCAAGGCTTTGCATTTGGAATGGGTTTAGAAAGACTAACTATGTTAAAGTATGGAATTCCAGATTTAAGACCCTTTTATGATAGTGATCTAAGATGGCTAAAACATTATGGATTTATACCTGTTGACAATCCAAGCTTACATTCTGGTTTGAATGGTGTTTTTTCATGAAATTTACATGGAAATGGTTACTAGATCATCTAGAAACTGATAAAAATTTATCAGAGATTTTGGAAACACTCCCAAAACTTGGTTTAGAGGTTGCTTCAGTTGTTAATTTAGCAGAGGATTTAAAAAGTTTTATATCAGTCGAAATCATAGATGTAAAAAAACACCCAAATGCAGATAAACTTAATGTTTGTAAGGTATTTGACGGAGAAAATACATTTAACGTTGTTTGTGGAGCTCCTAATGTTAAATTAGGTATGAAAAGTGTTTTTGCTAATATTGGAACATTTATTCCGGGTTTAAATTTAAAATTAAAGAAAGGAAAAATAAGAGGAGAAGAATCATTTGGTATGTTATGTTCAGAAAAAGAATTAACTTTATCTGAAGATCATAACGGTATTATCGAACTAGAAAGTTCATCTGAACTTGGTTTGTCAATTTCAGATGTTATGGATTTAAATGACCCAATTATAGAAATTGAAATAACTCCAAATAGAGGCGATTGCTTAGGCGTAAGAGGTATCGCTAGAGATTTAGCAGCAGCTGGAATGGGAAATTTAAAGGATTTAGACATTATATTTGATGATGGTGAATTTGATAGTATAATAAATTGGCAGGTTAATTTTGATGAAGATGAAAAATACCTTTGCCCTAAGGTTTTTGGGAGATCATTTACAAATCTAAAAAATGATGAATCTCCATTATGGCTTAAAAACAGATTAATAGCTGTTGATCAAAGACCAATAAGTTCTATCGTAGATATAACTAATTATATTATGATAGATATTGGAAGACCTCTACACGCATATGATATAGATAAGATTAAAGGTACAATTCTTAAAATTTCAAAATCAAAAAAAGGCGATAAGTTTTCTGCACTCAATGGAAGTACTTACGAGTTGGATGATAATATGCTTGTTATTTCTGATGCAGAAAGTGTAGATGATTTAGCTGGTATAATGGGTGGAGAAAGAACAGGAGTAACTGAAAACACAACAAGAATGTTTTTAGAGGCAGCAATTTTCGACCCAGTTTCAATAGCAAACACTGGTAGAAAATTAAACTTAAACTCTGATGCCAGATATAGATTTGAAAGAGGGTTAGATTATAATTCTCCAGAGACAGTCATGTATTATGCAGCTGCGATGGTCAAAAAGATTTGCGGTGGGAAATTTAGTAAAATTGTTAATTTTAAATTAGAACAAAAAGATAGAATAATTAAGTTTGATCCAAATATTATTTATCAACTATCAGGCGTTAAAATTAAAAATGAATTATCTAAATCAATTTTAGAAAAATTGGGTTTTAAAATTGACTCTGTAGAAAATTTTTGGGATATAACACTTCCTAGTTGGAGACCAGATATAGATGGTATTGCAGATATTGTTGAAGAAATAATCAGAATAAATGGGTATGACAAAATACCTTCAATTAAATTATCAAGAAGTAATTATATTGCAAAGCCAGCAATGAGTATTAAGCATCGTCAAGCTTTTTTTGCATCTAGAACACTAGCAAGTAGGGGTTATAATGAAGTAATTACTTTTTCATTTTTAAATAAGGCAATGGCTGATCAATTCAATGGAGGCAGATCTGCTTTAAATTTGGTTAACCCGATCTCTTCAGAACTGACGGATATGAGACCCTCAATCATTCCCAATCTATTATTAGCAGTGCAAAAGAATTTAAATATTGGAGCCCAAGATTTCTCTTTTTTTGAGATTGGCCCAATTTTTAAGGGTGATAGTCCTGATGAACAAATAAGCACAATTACTGGAATAAGGTATGGTGACAGATTTAAAAAAGATTGGCAAAAAGAAGCTGTAAAATTTGATTTCTACGATATTAAACTTGATGTAATTAGGGTATTGAACACAATAGGTGCTCCTAAAAATAGTCTGAAAATTTTTGATGAGGCTCCAGGTTATTTCCATCCAGGCAGAAGTGCGGTTTTTAAAATTGGCCAAAATATTATAGCTAATTTTGGTGAAATTCATCCTGAAATTGGAGATTCTTTTGGATTAAATAAATCAGCTATTAGTTTTGAAATATTTTATGAAAATATTCCATTGCCAAAAAGAAATAAAATTTCTAAACCAATGTTAAAAATTTCCAATTTGCAACCAGTTACAAGAGAATTTGCGTTTCTTATAAATGAAGAAATAGAGTCTGAAAAAGTTTGTGAGGTTGCTAAATCCGCTGATAAAGATTTAATAACAGATGTTATGATACTTGATGTATATAAAGGTGAAAAAATTCCACATAATATGAAATCTATTGCAATTAAAGTTACAATTCAACCTATTCAAGAAACATTAACTGATTCTGCGCTGGAAGAATTAAGTGCTAACTTAATAAACACTATTGATAAAAAATTATCAGGATCTTTAAGAGAAATTTAATTTAACAATCTAAATTAAAGTGGTGCCGCCAACTGGATTTGAACCAGTGACCTCGTCATTACCAATGACGCGCTCTACCGCTGGAGCTATGGCGGCACATTTGTAATCTATAAATTAAATATGTTTTCGCTAATGACAAGTTTTTTTATGGATATATAGTAATATACAAACTTAAATTGAAATAAGTAAAACTTGTAAGATTTTAAAAATATGACTAAAAAAAATAGTGATAATCAGAATAATTTATCAGCTTCTTTAAAAAGAAATTTAAAGCTTAGAAAAAAACAAGTTTCAGAACGAGATAACAATAAAATCATTGGAAAAAGAACTAACAAAATTGGTAAATCAAGACTCTTTGCTAATGATGATAAAAGTAATTTTAAATTTAAATGAATAGTTATACTAACAAAAATACTGAAAAAATTTATATCACAGGTGAAAAAAAGTTAACTGGAAGTGTTAACATTAGTGGAGCTAAAAATGCTGCTTTGCCATTAATGGCGCTATCTTTAATAATTAATAAAGATTTCAATCTTTATAATGTTCCAGACTTAGCTGACACTAGACTAATGTCTAATTTGTTAATTGATTTAGGTATTAAAATAAATTGGAAAAAAGGAAATCTAAACTTTTACGGAAAACCAAAAAAAGACGAGGCATCTGACGATTTAGTTAGACAAATGAGAGCTTCGATTCTTGTTTTAGGTCCTTTGTTAGCGTCAAAAGGTTCAGCAAAAGTACCTCTTCCAGGTGGTTGTGCCATAGGGAGTAGACCTATCGATTTACATGTTATGGTTATGGAAGCGCTTGGAGCTAATGTTTCATTTGATAGTGGTTTTATAATTAGTTCTCTAAGTAATGAAGGTCTCAAAGGAGGAGTTATTAATTTTCCCAAAGTCTCGGTAGGTGCTACTGAAAGTGCAATAATGACTGCTGTGTTAGCAAAGGGTCAAACCAAAATTTTAAATGCGGCAAGAGAACCTGAAGTAACTGACTTAGCAAATTGTTTAAATAAAGCGGGTGCTGATATAAAAGGTTTAGGAACTGACAATTTAGTAATCAATGGTGTAAAAGAATTACACGAAGTTACCCATTCTGTTGTTTCAGATAGAATAGAGGCAGGATCATTTGCAATAGCATCAAGTATCACTATGGGTAAAGTAGAAATAAATAATATTAACCCTGAGAATTTAATAGAATTTATAAATGTTCTTAAATTGACTGGAAGTAAAATTGAAATTTTTAATAATTCAATGAAAGTTTCTTGTTCTCAAAGACCTAAACCTTATGATGTGGTTACAGATCCTTATCCTGGATTTCCTACAGATTTACAAGCCCAATACATGGCACTTATGGCTATAGCAGATGGGAAAACATTAATCAAAGAAACAATTTTTGAAAATAGATTTATGCATGTTCCTGAATTAATGAGAATGGGAGCAAAAATATCAGTAAATCGTCAAGAAGCAGAAATCTATGGCGTAAAAAAATTAAAAGGTGCTAGAGTGATGGCCTCTGATTTAAGAGCTTCAATGTGTTTAATACTTGGGGCACTAGCTGCTTCTGGTATAAGCGAAATTGATGGTTTGTATCATTTAGATAGAGGGTATGAAAATTTAGAAGATAAATTAGCTGATTTGGGTGCAATAATAAAAAGATCAAATTAATATTGATAAAAATTTTAGAGTAAATTTAATGTCTATTGAAAACAAAATCCGACTAAATGCCTTAAACAATGATGATTTAAAGATATTTTCATTTCTTTGCCAAGATGCCATAATTTCTAAAGAAGAAATTTTTTATGATGAAACAAAAAAAATATTTGTAGCTACACTAACTAGATATTGTTGGGAGCAACAAGAATTAAATGATAAAAACATAAATTATAGAGTAGTAACTGGTCTGCAAATTAAAGATGTAAATA
The DNA here is from genome assembly GCA_902616615.1 of uncultured SAR116 cluster alpha proteobacterium. Lineage (GTDB taxonomy): Bacteria > Pseudomonadota > Alphaproteobacteria > Puniceispirillales > Marisalimonadaceae > Marisalimonas. Next base: position 86,915 of record CACMTN010000006.1, read on the forward strand.
ATGTTGAATATATTAATTTTAAATCTAAATATTTTTTCTATAATTTACTAGCTATAACTTATGAAAAAGCAAATATTTTTCTTAATTTATCAATGTCTTCAAAAATAAAGTTAGATTGTAACAAAATTAATGCTACTATTGAGGATATAGACATTCCCTGGCCAACTAAACTAAAACCTTTGCATAAATAATTTTATAGGAAATCATTAATGACTTTAAACAAAAGTTTAAATATTGCGTTGCCAAAGGGTAGAATTTTGGATTCAGTACTTCCGATTTTATTAAAAGTAGGCATTGAACCTGAAAAATCTTTTTTTGATAGAAATGACCGTAAGTTAAAGTTTAAAACGAACATTAATAATATAGAAATAATAAGAGTTAGATCTTTTGACGTTGTTACATTTTTAGCTTATGGCGCTGCTCAAATGGCGTTTGTAGGAAGTGATATTTTAGACGAATTTAATCATGCTGAGGTTTATTCTCCCTTAGATTTAAACATAGGTAACTGCAAAATGGTTGTTGCAGCTGAAAAAGATATTCTAGACTACGAGGACCCAAGGTCTTGGAGTCATGTTAGAGTTGCTACTAAATATCCTAATATCACTAGAAAACATTTTGAAGCTAGAGGTGTTCATGCTGAGTGTATCAAATTAAATGGCGCAATGGAACTTGCTCCATCAATGGGTTTATGCAAAAGAATAGTAGATTTGGTTGAAACTGGTTCTACTTTAAAAGCTAATGGGTTGGTGGTAGTTGAGAAAATTTGCGAAGTTTCAACTAGATTAGCAGTCAATAGAAGTTATATGAAAACTAACTTAAAGACTTTACAACCTTGGATTGAAAAGGTTGAGGAAGCAATAAATGTCTAAATTTAAAACCAGATATATTAATTATTCAGATAAAAGCTTCAAAAAAAAATTTGAACATTTGATATATGATGAAAGAAAATCAAACAATAAAATCAATATTACAGTTTCAAAAATTCTAAAAGAAATACTTGTAAATGGTGATGTTGGTTTAAATAATTATGTAAGTAAATTTGATAAAATAAAAGTCAAACAAATTAAAGAATTATTCATTTCAAAAGATATCTTAAAAAAAGCTTACGATGGACTTAAAAAAGAACAGAAAGAAGCATTAAATATTGCGGCTGAAAGAATAAAACAATTTCATATACAACAAATTCCTAAAAACTTAAGTTATAAAGATAATCTTAAAATTAATCTAGGTTTGACCCACACTCCAATAAAGGCTGCAGGTTTTTATGTTCCTGGAGGTAAAGCGATTTATCCTTCGTCTGTATTAATGAACGCGATACCTGCTTTAGTTGCTGGTGTTGAGAGGAGAATACTTGTAAGCCCAATTTCAGATTTAAATAAATCATCTATTGTTCTTGCAGCAGCCCATGTTGCGAAAGTGACAGAATTTATTCGTATGGGTGGAGCGCACGCTATTGCTGCCCTTGCCTATGGTACAAAAACAATCTCACCTGTAAACAAAATTGTGGGCCCAGGAAATGCTTATGTTGCAGAAGCTAAAAGACAAGTATTTGGTAAAGTAGGAATTGACTCAATTGCTGGACCTTCAGAAGTTTTAATTGTATGTGATGAAACAGCTAATCCAGATCATGTTGCTATAGATCTTTTATCACAAGCAGAACATGATGAGTTAGCACAGTCAATTTTAATAACAACAAGTAAAGAAATTGCAATAAAAGTGAAACTTTCTATAGAAAAATTTCTTATGGAAATTTCTAGGTCAAAGATAGCTAGTTCTTCATGGTACGATTTTGGAGCTATAATTTTAGTTGAAAACTTAAATCAAGCTATTGAATTAATAAATAAAAAAGCACCTGAACATTTACAATTAATTCTTAAAAATGCACAAAAGATTATTAAAGACATAAAAAATGCAGGAGCTATCTTTATTGGTCCTTACACTCCTGAAGCAGTGGGTGATTATATTGCTGGCCCAAATCATGTTCTACCAACAAATGGAACAGCAAAATTTTCTAGTGGATTAGGCGTTATAGATTTCTATAAAAGAACCACTATAGTCAATTTTAATAAAAATAGCCTTAATGAACTTGGAAAACATGTAATAACATTAGCTGAAGCAGAAGGTTTGGACGCACATGCAAGGTCTATCTCAATCAGAACAGACAAATAAAATAAAAAAATATTATATAAAAATCTTGACTAATTAGACATAATAGTGAGATTAAACTTAAATTTATAAAAGAGGTTAAATGGCTAAAGAAGGTGTAATAGAATTTTCTGGTATTGTAGAAGAACTTCTACCAAATGCTATGTTTAGGGTAAAGCTTGATAATGACCACGAGGTACTAGCCCATACAAGCGGTAAAATGAGGAAAAATCGTATTAGAGTATTACTCGGTGATAGAGTAAATGTGGAAATGACACCTTATGATTTAACAAAAGGAAGAATTACATTTAGATATAAATAAATTCTGATGTGTTAAGTTTGTTTTATGGATAAAACTAAATTGAACAAACATTTTATACTAGCATCTAGTTCAAAAAGACGGCTTGAACTTTTAAGCCAAATAGGTGTTTACCCTGATTTAATATTATCACCAAATATTAATGAAGAAATATTTTCTAAAGAACATCCCCGTATATATGTCAAAAGAATGTCTTTAGAAAAAAATATAGTTTTTCAACAAAAATATCCTGAATCAATAATACTTACTGCTGACACGGTGGTGAGTTTAGGTAGAAGAATTTTGCCAAAAACTATGGATAGAAATACGGCAGAGGAATGTTTAAAACTAATTTCCGGAAGAAGACATAAAGTTTTTACGAGTTTTACTCTTCATTCACCAAATAATTCACTCAAAACAAAAACCATACAATCAATTATAAAATTTAAAAGGCTACATCCTGATGAAATAAGTTATTATCTTGCCTCCAAGGAATGGGAAGGTAAAGCAGGAGGGTATGCCATACAGGGAATTGCTGCATCATTTGTAAATTTTATATCAGGCTCATACAGTAATGTTGTAGGTTTGCCTTTGGCAGAGCTTTACAGGTTATTAATTTCTATTGGATATAATTTCAAAAATGATTAATGAATTTGAAGAACATTTTATCTTAGTAGATAAATGTGCCGAAGAAACAAGAATAGTTGAAATTAAGTGTAACAAAATTGTTAAAATTACTTGTTGGCAAGACGAAACCCCACCTTTAATTGGTAGGATTTTAGATGCAAAAGTTTTAAAAAAATTAAATAGTGGGATTGTAAGGGCTATTCTAAAGAATAAAAAAATAGTCACTGTCAGAGTAGGAAAAAAATTTTTAAAAATAAATGAAAAAATCAAAGTTATCATTACTAGTGAAGAAACTGAAGATAAACCTATACAAGCAAAATTACGGTTGGAAAATTGTGATTTAGAAAAAATGAATGATGTAGAACGTATAATTGATCTTTTCTTTAATAAAAACATTCCTGTAATAGAAGATAATCACGCAATCTGTTGGAATAATATGGATTTAGATAGTTGTTTTCTTAACGCTCTAGATCCAATGATTAAAATTGAGGGTGGAGGCGTTTTATGGATTGAAAAAACAAAAGCCGCTACTCTTATTGATGTTGATACTAAAAATTTATTAATTAAGAATGACGATGAAATGTTAAAATTCTGTAAAAATGCATTTGTTAAATGTATGGATGAAATTAAATTGAGAAATATAGGAGGTATGATACTAATTGATTTTCCTAGGGTGTCATTAAAAAGAAAAAAAAATCTTCATGAATTTATTTTTAAAGAAGGAACAAAAAAATCACCTGACAGCACTTTTCTAGGTTTTTCAAGATTACAACTCTATGAAATGCATGTGCCAAGAAACTTCAAGTCTTTACAAAGTTTTTATATTAATAAAATTGAATTTGATTTTCAAAACCATGTAAGGTCACTTTGGAGAAAATCTATTGAAAAAAAATCTAAAAGTAATATTAAGTTTTTATGTGGTAAGAACCTATTTAACAGATTAAAGCGAAAAAAATTACCAGCATTTGTAAATATTGTTGAAAGAAAAGATCTACCAAAGGATTATGGCGAGTTATTAGAAAAATAAATATAATGTCACTAGAAAATAAGAAAATGAAATGCATTACATGTAATACAGAATTTGATATCAAATCAGATACTAAACCGTTTTGTTCAAAACGTTGTAGTAATATTGATTTGAATAATTGGCTGAATGAAAAATATTCAGTTCAGTTAATTGAGGAGTTTAATGAAAATGACAACTAAACTTTTTTTTTTGTTAGCTAGACATAATCTAATGTTCACGGTATAGATTATTGAATTATAGCCCGGGTAGCTCAGTAGGTAGAGCAGAGGACTGAAAATCCTCGTGTCGGTGGTTCGAATCCGCCCCCGGGCACCACGTTTTCTAGATCAGACTTCAATAAACCGTCAATCACACCCCTTTGATTTATATCTTAGAATCTCAATTTATAGCTTATTTGTCAAAATAATTGTGACTGAGGTGTGACTTAATTAGTTTCAATATTTCTCTAAACTTAATATTCAAGGGTTAGAATTATCCTTGATATAATTTATTACACTTTCTCTATGACGTGAAAATAAGACAACATCTATTTCATCAATTATTTCTCGTGGTGAGTAATATGCGTAATCTCCTAAAAAATAAGGATAATATTGTTTATCCCATCTAGTTAAATATTCATATACCTTGAAGTTAACGTAATAACCCATTTGAGCTTTTTCTGTAAAAACAGAACCTTTTTTAATGTCAAAAATGTCCGTTTTTATAATTCTCATATAATCATCTGGGTCAAATTCTTTTCTAAATCTCGGTCCCCAGAAATAGAATTCAATATTTTCAAGTTTATAAAAAATATTTTTAAATTTTAATTTAAAGTCTGAAAGTACATCTGAAAAAAAGTTGTGAAATACATTACTGAATTGACTTGGTACTGCTTCCCAAAAAATATATACATATGTTCCAGTTGTACCTTCAAAACTACTCTCAATATTAAAAGCTTTATTTTTTTCAAAAGGATTAATAACAAAATCATTCAATTCTTTTATTTTTAATTGTTTTTCATTAATCAAATTTTTATGTTTTCCAGAGAAAAAGCTTTTTTTTTGGTCTTTTAGTAACCCATCAATTAGATCTGCGTCTCTTTCCTTTTCTTTCAAAGCACGTTCATATGTGATGTTATAGCAATTTTTAAAAACGATATTTTTGATATTTTCTATGTCATGATTATCTATAAAAGACACCAAATCTTTTTTTAAATCATCAAATATTGTTCTAATTGTAGGGACTTTTTTTCTTAAATTAAATAATTCTTCATCGCTGATTGCATTCAAATATTGATGTAATGCACCACTGTGATTATGCCTACTCCCTAAGGAAGTAAATTTATTATATTTAATTTTCAAATTATATGCTCATACTTATCTTTAAATTCTGAGTTTATTTCATGATATATACTATCCTCGGGTGAGAGCATATTTTTTGTCTTAATAAAAAAATCATCATCCATTTTTACCAAATCATTTATCCATCCGTGCTTTTCAATAATTTGCATAGATATGCTCATCTCTTTTTTTAGTGAGTAAAAATCCCCAAAACATTCAGCATTATATAAATTAAAACCACCATATCTAATGATATTACAAAATTTATTATGAAAAACTTCAACTTTGTAACCTATATGTTCAATTAGTCTGTGGTTATAAAATCCAAGTTTGTTGAATCTATTAAGCAAGTTATTTATATGTGTACCTCTCTCAAATGGTCTTAAGAAGGGTGCAATGTAAATTAACCAACTAGATCCCATTTCATTGTAGTGACATTTTATTTTATCGACATCTTCGTATTCATAATAATTAAACCTAAGTGAGCCTTGATCTATGTAGCTGGCATCTAAAAGATTAATAATTTGATTTTGCCAATTAAGCAAAATGCTCTGCTTTTCTTCATCATTTAAATTTATATAGTTTAAAATTAATAATACTAAAGCTCCTATGTATCCCCAAAAATGTTCTGGTGGATAATAATCAGAATATAAATGATAGTTTTTTTCTTTATCTTTATGATTGTAGTTTTTGAAAAAGGTATACCACTCAAAAATATCAAAATTCATACATTGGCTATAAAAATTTTGATAGTTTAAACTTTCTTTTATTAATCTGAGATGGTTTTTAAACAATTCATTTTGAGTACCTTTATCATCGTTCCTTTGGTATCCATTTTTCTTAAGACTTTTAAAACAAATTTTTTTCGCATTAGAAGTTTTTGAAAATTCTAAAAGTGCCAGAGAAAACTGTATTGGAGGTATTTGTTCTGATAGCTTACGTCTTTCAAAATTATGAACCTTATCAAGTTTATCAAATTCCCATGGGATTTCATTTTTATACGCAAATATAAGAAAATCTGATAATTTCTTTTTTTTACCAAAGATTAAATTATTTAAGATCATAATTATCCTGTAATAATCAAAATTCTGCTACTGTTGGCACAATTATTAGAACAGAAATTTCACTAAAAATAAAATCGATAATAATTTCAGTTAATTAAAAAAAAGTAAAAAAAATATAGTTTGGGCCTTTTCGAGCGATTCTGGACCTGATATAATGTACATGCTCGATGAGGGCACCTCGCTGCCATACTAGCGTAATCAGTATGCAACAACTTCAGTTAACATCGTAGAAGTTGAATCTCATCTTAAAAAATCGATGCCTGTTTTTTTTAATCTAATTAAGAAGGAGGCCACGATGGCTCTATTTGAAAATAAAACTTATGTAAATGGAAAAGAAATTCTTAGATTTTTTGGAGTAACTTCTGAAACAATTAAAGATTGGATGAAAAATAAAGATTTTCCAAAACCTATTAAACCAACATCAAAAACAAGATTATGGAAGTGCTCTGAAATAAGTGATTGGCTTATGGAAATGGAAATAAGACGTGATGATGGAGACTTATAATGCTATCAATACAGTCTTATGGAAATGCAGCTTTGAAGTTGTTAGAAAACGGTTATACCCCAATTCCAATTATACCTAAAACAAAAAGGCCAAGTATAAAAAATTGGCAAAGTATAGAGAATGATTATAACCAAATTGAGAAATTATCTTCAGAACACCCACATGCAGGTGTTGGTGTTCTACTAAATAATTTGATTGTATTTGATATAGATATTCTAGATGACAAATTAAGCCTCTTGGTAAAAAAAATAATAATTAATGAACTTAAAGATACAATTGAAAGAATAGGTAAATTTCCAAAAAGAGCATTATTTTATAGAAGGATTGGTGAAGAATTTAGAAAAAAATCTACTCAATCTTTTGATATTAAAAAAGGAAAGGCTCGATTAGAAATTTTAGCAACTGGCAGTCAGTGTGTTGTTTTTGGAACACATCCAGAAACAAAGCAACCTTATCAATGGATTGAAGACAGTGTTTTAGACACCCAAATTCAAGATCTTCCTAGCGTAAATATAAGGCAAGTGGGAAATATTATTACCCAAACTGAAATACTCCTACGAAATCATGTTGAAACAAAAGAAGTAGTTAGGCCAATTATAAAGACATCAATAAGTGAAAATAGAAAAAAGGAGGGATTAAATGATAACTCCTTAATACGAAGCGCTGTAAAACACATTGATCCTGAAGATTATGATACTTGGATAAAGATAGGCTTTGCTCTTAAAAAGTGTTTTAAAGATGAAGGTTTTGAAATTTTTGATAATTGGTCAAAATATAAAATAGATGGTTCTCCGTGCCCAAATTATCAAAATAAAGACTTTAACAAACAGAAGTGGAATACATTCAATCCAGAAAAAATAGACAAAAGATATATATTTAAACTTGCTAACCAAAATGGTTGGCAAGGAGGAGGTTTTTTTGAAATTGAAAGCAATACACATACCTCAGTTGCAAAATACTTAAAAAAACAATTTGAATTAGATGGTCCAATACCAGTCTATGATGAAGGGGAACTTTGGAGTTATAATGGGTTCTGTTGGGAGATTATTCCTGATAGTGAATTAAGAAAGTTAGTTCATGAACTCGATCAAAAGAAAACTAAATCAGGTAAATTGATACAAGTTAGTAAACAATTTATAGATGGATGCCTTCATGAATTAACGTCAATGTGCTCTCAACCAAGGTTCTTTGAAGAGCAGCCTTTAGGAGTAAATTGTAAGAATGGATTTCTAGAGATTTTTTATAAGAAAAAACCAAAGCTCTTGAAACATGACCCAAACCATAAACAAAGATTTGTAATTGATGCTAGATGGAAAGACGAAGATTTTATATTTTCTGGTTATTTAAAAAAATTAATCAATGGTTGTTTTTCAGGCTTAGATGAAATTGTTAAAGGACAATTGATAAGAGTTATACAACAAATATTAGGAGTAAGTATTACTGGAATTGCAACTAAACTTTCAACACCAATATGTTTTGTTTTATATGGGCCCACTGCAACAAATGGTAAATCACAAATTCTAGAATTAATACGGTCTCTTTTACCTAAAGATGCATGTTCTTCTATACCACCAGCAGATTTAGGCAAGGAACAGTACTTAATAGAATTAGTTGGTAAAATGGCTAATTTGTCTGATGAGTTGTCAGGAGCTAATGCAATACGATCAGATAAATTAAAAGCAGTTGTAACTGGAGACACTGTATCAGGTAAGAGGGTTTATAAACCTGTATGTTCTTTTAAACCAAACGCCATACATATCTTTGCAACTAATGTTCTTCCAAATTTTAGGGGAGGAGTGGATGAGGGAATTAATAGAAGGGTAAAAGTAATACCATTCGATCGAACTATTCCTGTAGATGAAAGAGTACCAAGAATTGCAGAAAAAATTGTTTTAAAGGAAAAGAATCAATTATTTAATTTTGCTATAAAAGGAGCAATCGATGTAATTGAAAATGAGGGTTTCTTAATTCCAGATTCAGTTGAACAGTCTACAGCTCAATGGTTCGAGGATTCTGATTCAATACTATATTGGTGCAAGGAAAATCACCTTCATGATTTATTGGATAAAAGCAAGAAATTATCACTCACTGAAGCTTATTCTGCTTTTAAAAAACATATGGAAGAAATAGGCGATGGTGAGTATGTGCCATCCAGGTCTAGATTTGTTCAAAGAATTAGGCAATTTGTAAGAAATGACGTTGAGCTTGAAATGGGTAGAGATAAACATTCTAATTTTATAAGACTTAAGCAGTTGGTGTACTAGTGTAGATATTTATCTGATACTTTTAAATGTAAAAATAAAATCAAAAAACTTTTAACAAATTGACCTACACTCCTACATCCCTAGTGCATTTGCTTAGCCCAATCTTTTCGCCAATTCTTTTTCAAATGTCCATTGTCAATGAACCATGTTTCGAGTTCTTTTAATTCACTTCGAATTATTCTTCCTTGCTCTGCTCTGGCTTTAGCTTTTGCTCTTTCGATTTTTGTAAAGCGTCCATGTTTAGTTTTGGAATCTGCTAATCTTTTTAAACCTTCCTTGGTCCTTGGACCTGTGCTTGCACCTCCATGAAGTCTGCATCGACCTACTGGTAATTTAGCTGGACGTTGACAAGGTGTACCTTTTCTAGTTTTTGCTTCACATCTTTTGCCTGGCCAGTTAGGGCCAAAACGCCAAGGTATGCCTTTTAGAAGGTTGTTTTTTGTTATCTTATTAATTCCACCGATATGGGTTTTTATCAAATCCTAATTATATTATATCAAAGGAGAAGGTTTTCTTGGATATAAAACTAAACCTAAGTTAAAATAAAACTAAATTTTATTTTTTGACATTTTAACATCCAAAATATCTTGTAATATGTTTGAAATAATATTTAATTTTTTACTAATGCTCTCTTGTTCATTCATTATACTGCATTTATAATATGATCTTTCTTTATATTTTTTGTTATTTATCCAAACATAGAGTTTTAAATTCTGTCTTTGAATTTCATATAGATCCTTTTTATCATTCCAACTAATATAAAGACTTGACCTTTTGGCTTTAGTAAGTTTTTTTTTGCTAACTATTACTTTATCATCATTTCTTTTTATGAAATGAAATAAAACGTGATCTTTTTTAAATTGGAAGAATATTTCTTTTAATTGTAATTCTTTATCGATTTCAGTTTGACAATAATCGTTTTGAGGAACGTAATTTATTTTCCAATCATCGAGACATTTACAGTAAAGTTTTTTTCCAATGAGGTTATCACCAAAACAAATGCTTGGGAATAAAAGAAAAAAAACACAAAAGAGTCTGTACTTCATCACACACCTATCAATACCGTAATTCTACCACAATTATTTTACATTTATAATGGCATGTTTAAAATTTTGTTAGTTTTTTTGACATTTTTTAGCTCGATGGTTTCAGGAAATAATATTACTGAAATTAAAATTACTTACTATCAAAATGGAAATATTTACTCGAAAACAACAGCATTTTTGAGCCTATTTATTTTAATGGAAGTTTGAATTTGTAATTAGTTAATTTATAAAATTAAAGTTAAGTTGGGTGAAAGGAATTTCTCTCCGTTGTGAGTAGTGTCTATAATACATCTTAAAGTAGAAAGTTACTAAAATATAATCTTTGAATAAGTAATTACTCTCAAGTTTGTTAAATAGAAAAATTAAGTACTGGACTATATATTTAATTTCTTTTCTTAATCCTGACGGTCCGTGTTTTTTGTACACTCTATCTATCAACTTATAGATATATCCGTTGTAATATCCAAAATAATGATCCGCATCGTATAAACTTAAGTTTAGATTTCGGTATAAATCTTGGTTTAATTCATTGATTATTTTGTCTTTGATTTTATTACCAAAAGAATCATTCATAATTTCTCCTTAGGATTCTTCTAGCGCATTTAGTTCAACTCTTGCTTGCCACACAACAACACACTCTTCACATCGTTCAGTTGCTTTTCTAATAGCTCTATAAGCAGGATGTTTCTTGCACCCTTTAGCAAGTATCTTGAGTAGTTCTATTTGTCTTTGTTCTTTTTTTTGTTCCATCTTTTAAACTAGAATACCTTATATTTTTCAAATAAGTCTCGAATATTTTTTCCCGCAGAAAGTTCACCTCTTACAATGTCTTCTTTTTCTTTTACTTCTTCAGCTTGGTTAATCACATCATCAATAATTTCTTTTGGAATGCAAACAACACCATCTATATCTCCAAAAACATAATCTCCTGGATTGACCTTAACATCACCAATTATTATAGGATTATTAAAATCTATAATATTATATCGATAAACCGCAGTTAAGGGAGAGTGATAACAGGCGAAGACTGGAAATTCATGTTTTATGATTTCTTCAGTATCTCTTATACCTCCATAAATTAATGCACCTTTGGCACCTTTTTCCATTGAAGTTTTGCTCATTAGTTCACCCCAATGTGCAGCAGATTTCTCGTCTCCTGAATCCATTACAATAATACTGCCAGGAAAAATGCCATCAAGCATGTCCATCTGCTTATATCTTGGATCTTCACCATCATCATAAAATCTCTTATTGCCCCGAACTGTGTACACAGGTCCTGCTACTTTCATATTTGGAGTTAATGGTCTCAGATCGCTTGGAAGTGTTTGATTTCTATAATCTGGATTTATAGAATCCATTATGTCAGTAATTGCACCAGAATATAATTTCAGAAGTTTTTCGGATCTTTCATCATCGTAATTTTTCATAAAATCACCTCTTTAAATTACTTAATCTATAACCCTAAATATAAATTATTAAGTTACAAATAAAAATATATCTAATCAACTCTAGTATTCCATCATTGAACCCTGGTCAGTGTTCCGTGGACTACGGTCATTATAATTTAATATGCACAAAAAAATATCATTGTAATGAAACCTTAATAAAAAACTTTGATTATCAATATATTTAGTTTCTAATTTTAATATATTTAATGAGGAGGTAAAATTGACTATCATTTCAAGACGGATATTAACGCCAATTCTAGGTAAAAGTGATTTAGTA
>CACMTN010000007.1 GCA_902616615.1 uncultured SAR116 cluster alpha proteobacterium
GAAGTTTTAAAAAAACTTAAAATCAAAAAATTAAAAATTAATAAGAATAAAAAATATAGAAAAATTGATTATCAAGATTATGCAGAAATATTAGAGGTTATAGGTAATGTTCTCGATCCTAATGTATATTCTTACCTGGCAATAAGAGAATACAATATAAAAAATAACTTTAATCAAGAAATCAAAAATGAAATTAGCAATCTAAATACTTTTGAGAAGAATGGTCGTGTTGACTTGAGAGACTTATCGCTAGTTACAATTGATGGAGACGACGCCAAAGATTTTGACGATGCAGTTTATGCAGAATATGTTAGCAAAAAAAAAGAATGGCGAGTCTTAGTTTCCATAGCTGATGTTTCATATTATGTGAAATCAAATTCAGCTTTAGACAAAGAAGCAAAAATTAGAGGAAATTCAGTATATCTTCCAAATTTTGTTATTCCAATGCTTCCTGAAGAATTGTCAAATGATAGATGTTCTCTTAGACCTAATGAAGACAGATTATGCCTTACTGTAGAAATTATATTGGATGAAAAGGGAAAAAAGAAGTCACATTCTTTTTTTAGATCTGTAATTAATTCTAAAAAACGCTTAACTTATCAACAGGTTGAAGATGTTATTGAAAAAAAAAATACAGATGAGATTATTGATAATGAAATAATAAAAGTTATAAAATCGTTGCATGATGTATATTTAATCCTAGAAGTTTTGAGGAAAAAAAGAGGTGCTTTAAATCTTGAATTGCCCGAAAGGAAAATTTTGTTCAATGATTCTGGTTGGCCAATTCAAATCAAAAAAATTTACGGACTAACCAGTAATAAAATTATTGAAGAACTTATGATACTTGCAAATGTATCGGCTGCAGAAGAAATAATTAGATATAATTACCCTGCAATATATCGTGTACATGAGCCACCCTCTTCAGAAAAATATAAAAATTTGATTGATATAATTGGAATCCCTCTAGCTAATCTACTTATAGGGAAAGTACCACATCCAATATTAATGAATAAAATTTTAGAGAACACAAAACAGACAGCTGATTATGACATGATAAATCAATCTATTTTAAGAAGTCAGTCTCAAGCTAAATATCATAACGAAAATAAATCTCACTTTGGTTTGGCATTAAAAAAATATGTTCATTTTACTTCTCCTATAAGAAGATATTCAGATTTGATAATCCATAGACAAATTATTGAAATAATAAACAACAAAAATAAAAGAAAAGGTTATTTAGCAACTTCAAAAATTAATAATGAAAAATTCAAAATAATTAGTGAACATATCTCAAACACCGAAAGGCAGTCAGTGGCCGCTGAAAGAAAGACCACAGATAGACTAATATCACTTTTGTTTAAAGAGAAAATTAATGAGTTAGTTGATTGTACTATTATTTCAATTCATAAATTTGGAATTTTTGTATCTATTGAAGATGGAATAGCTGACTCTTTACTACCTTTAAGAAATTTACCTTATGATTGGTATGACTATGATTCAACAAAACAAATACTTAATGGAGTAGAAAGTGGTTACAAGTTTATAATTGGGATGACATTTAAAGCTAAAATTATAGAAGTTGAACCTTTAACAGGAAGTATTATAGTGAAATTTCATGACGATAAAACAATGGGCTCAAAAAAAAGAAAAAGAAAAAATAAATTTTCATAAACTTGACTTTACAGAAAAAAAGAATAATTTATGTCAAAACTTATTGGAGTAGATAATGGCAAAACCAGCTACATTGCAAATTAAATTATTAAGTACTGCTGACACAGGTTTCTTTTATGTTACGAAAAAGAATCCTAGGACTAAGCCAGAGAAATTAGAACTAAAAAAATACGATCCTAAAATTCGAAAACACGTATTATTTAAAGAAGCCAAAATTAAGTAGTTTAGCTATTTACATGTTGTTTTAGGCAATAATTCAAATTTTTCTAATAAAGCTTTTATCTCAAAGTTTCCATAATCAACTTTATACGAATGCACTACACCTAAATCGTCAATTTCTAAATAAATTTCATATTCTGGATTTTCTTGTTTAGATTTTTCTCTGTAAAAAGCTACTTTAATTGGCCAAACCATTTTACCATCTAAATTTTTAACACCTTTTAATGTTGTATTTCTAATTTGACCTATAAATGCTGAAACGATTTTAATGAACTCTTCATCTTCATTTCCAAAAAAAACTTTTTTTGTTAATATTTTTTTTCCAAGTTTTGCAGTTTTAATTAATTCTAATAAATGTTCAATAGGAAATAAAATATTTTTCTTGAAATTTAGCTTTTTAATAGAACTACTAATAATAGAGCCTGAAATTCCTTTTTTATTTTTTTCAATGAAACCTTGATATGATTTTTCACCACTGAATTGACTTTTTTCATTTAATTCAAAACTATGATTTGTTCCTAAAAAATTTTCAAAGGTAGAATAACTTGAAAAACTATTTGCTGTCTTTTGATTGGGTAGTTGATAAATAAGTACATAATCTTCTTTTATATTCCATCCATCACAATTTTCTACAATTTCAAAAAATGTTTGACCCTGTCCCCCTTCTAAAAAACTATTATCTTTGATATTTTGAATGTTAAGATTATAAGTTGCTTTATGTGATAAAAGTTGTGCGCTTGAAGCAACATTAATGTTGTAAATCAAAAAAAGAATAAAAAAATAAATATACTTATTAATCGACATAATTAAACCTCTTTATTAAAGTCAAAATATAAAAGAAAGCACCCTCTAAAAAATTAAACATGATAGTAAAAATGGATAAAATAAATATTATAAAAGATAATTATACACTAAAAGATTTTTGTGATAAATGCCTTAAAGAAAAAGTTTTAGCCATAGATACTGAATTCATAAGAGAAAATACTTATTATCCAATTTTATGTTTAGTCCAAATTGCTAGTGAAAATTTTTCGGCAATAATTGATCCACTTTCAGATATAGAAATGGAACCGGTCTGGGAATTACTTTTTAATAAAAAAATCTTAAAAGTTTTTCATGCTGGAAGACAAGATATTGAAATCATTTTTAACCTAACTGGGAAAATACCTGAACCAATTTATGACACTCAAGTAGCTGGAATGTTTTGTGGATTAGGTGATCAAGTAAGTTATGATGTATTAGTGAATAAATTTTTAGGCTTGAGCCTAACAAAAGAAAATCAATTTTCAAACTGGTTGCTAAGACCATTAACTAAAAGCCAATTAAAGTATGCATTATTAGATGTGGAATGTTTGATCAAAGTATTTCCATTGATAAAAAAAACGATTAAAGAAAATAAAAGAGAAGAATGGGTAGAAAAAGAAATTAGATATCTTACTAATAAAGAATTATACTATACTAAACCAAACGAAGTATGGCAAAGAATCAAAATAAAAAATCCTAAAAGAGATGTTTTAAATACATTGAAATTTCTTGCGGAATGGAGAGAAATCGAGTGTAAAAAAAAAAACGTACCAAGAAATAGACTCATTAGAAATGAAATTTTAATTAGCTTATCCAAATTAAAACCGCAAAATATTCTTTCTATAAAGAAAGTTAGGGGAATTCCCAAAACTCTTTCTGATGGTGATTTAAACAAAATATTAGGTGTAATCAAAACTTCTCAAAACATTGATATTGATAAATGGCCTAAAATTCCTAAATATTCAAAAAAATTAAATATAAATAAAGAAAGTTTAGATTTACTGAAAATTCTATTATCATATTGTTCACAACAAAGTGGTCTAGCTGAAAAATTAATTGCAGATGCCGATGAATTGAGATTAATTCTCAATGATCAAAAAGAAGATTTAAAGGTATTTAATGGTTGGCGTAATGAAATTTTTGGAAAATTTGTAAATCTTCTTTTAAAAGGCAAAATTGCATTTACAATCAAAGACAATAAAATAATAAAAATAGAAATTTAATTCTTTTTTAATTCATCTAATATTATTCTAATATTTTTATACGTTATTTTATCTTTAATTTCTAATGAATGAATGTCTAATCTGTCAATTATTTCAATCACACTTTCAAAACTTCTATCAAGTCTTTGTAAAATATATAAAAGTTTTTTATCGTTTATAATTATTTTTTTTTCATTTGAATATTTAACTATAAAAGAATAGAGAATTACATCGTCTGGTAATTTTAATTCACTTGAAACCAAACTTCGTATTCTTGAATTAAGATCATCAAGTTTCCAATCCATTTCAAAGGGTGATAATCTAGACAAAAATAATATACAACCATCTTTATAAGTCACTTGATTAATAAAATGCATAACTAATTCTGATGGAAATCTTTCTCCTGGCATAAAATCATCAAGAACAAAATTTTTAGCCTCAGTTACTTTTTCAACACAATTACTAGTTAAAGAAGTTAAGTAAGTAGCGTTAAAGTTTTGTTCAAATATTTTACTTAAATGTGTTTTTCCTGAACCTTTTGGACCATAGATTACTACGGCTGGAATAGCATTCAATTTTCTTTTATTTTTCAAAAGTAATGAATTATCAATTAATTTTACTGCTTTTAAATTACATTTGGAAATAAGAAAGTTTTCCCTATTTTTAATTGTTTTGAATTTTAAGGGAAGAGCCATTTGTTTATTAATAGCTAATTTATTTAAATTTCTTAATTTATAAGACATTTATATTACTCAAAAATTTTTATAAAATAATACCTTACTAATACTCCAAGAATTGCTGCAATTGGAATAGAAATTAAAACTCCAGCAAATCCAGATAAATAAGCACCTGTCATTAAAGCAAATATTATCCAAATTGGGTTAAGTTTAATTGCTTCACCTACTAATTTAGGTGTTAAGTAATAACTCTCTAATAATTGACCCAATAAAAAAATTAAAGATATCAAAATCAAATATGAAGAAATCCCAAACTGTAAAAAGCCTAAAATTATTGTTAACCCTCCACCAATAAAAGAACCGACGTAAGGTACAAATGATATTATACCTGCAAAAACACCCAATAAAATGCCAAACTTTAAACCAATAAAAAACAATCCAATACTGTAAATTAGAGATAGAGCCAAACAAACAAGACCTTGACCACGAATAAATTTTGACAAAACTTTGTCTATTTCTTTGATTAAAATCGGGAAATCAATAAAATTAGATTTATGTGCAAGATCATATATAAAAATTTTAATTTTATTAAATTCTAAACTTAAATAAAAACTAATTACAATAATCAAGATCATATTTAAGAAACTATTTATAAATTGGACACTACTGCTTAAAATGTTATTGCTAGCATTTACCAAACTTTTAGCAACAGGTTTAAATAATGAAGAATAATCAACAGTTTTAATTTTTTCACTAAACAAATATTTTGAATTAATGTCTTTGAGAATATTTTCAACTTCAGTTAAATACACCGGTAGTAAAGAAGTTAAATTCTGTATTTGATGAATTATGATTGGTAAAATTAAAATCAAAAGTAATAGAAAACAAAATATAAAAGCAATTATAGATAAAAAGCTTGAAAGTGTTTCATTTATATATTTATCAAGGGAAACCTTTAATGGATTTGTCAAATAAGCGATTATAAATGCTATAGAAAATGGGATAATGACTTCAAATATGGAAACTATAATAAAAATGAACATAAGAAAAAAAATAAATAGAATTATTTTTTTTTCTGTTAAAAAATTTGTTAAATTTGACATGTAAAACCTAAATCTGACCTTAATTTTTAATTAATAAGTACATATTGCCTAGAATTAAAATCTTTGAAGTTAAGTTTCTTTTCGAAGGCAGCTTGAAAAAAAGTTTTTCTATTTCCCATAAATTTTACTATTATTCTACCTCTTGAGTTAGTGATTGAAATAATTTTAACTTCTATTACAAATGGTAATTTTTCTAATTTTTTTAAAACATTTGGCCAAATACTTATATCTTTTTGGGTAACGATACTATCTTTTGCGTATTTTAATTTTTTAGATTGAAATGAACTTCTCTTAATATTATTAAAAGAATTTTTATTTTTTTTATTATAAAAAATTAATTCATTTTGTATTTTTATAAATCCTTTATCTCTAAAACCAAAAGTGCCTATTACTTTGATTGATTTATCATTAAACAATAAATCTTGTTTCAAATTAGTTGATTTAGTAGTTGTTATTGGAATAAGGAGATCAACTTCGTTGTAGACACGTGTATCAATCAAATTGTCTCTTTTCCAATTTTTTTCAATTGATAATATTACATTAGATACCTCTTTTTGTAATAGCTTTTTGTCAACATTATAAAAAGATGAAGTTTTCTTGAGGGGAATTGTATTCCTATAAATTATTGATGTTAATTTTCCACTTTTATTATATAATTTACAATAAATTGATAAATATGTTTGTCCATCTCTTTTTAAGATTGGTTCTGCAACAACTAAAATAAGCGCATTAGTTTTTTCGTTATTTATCAATTTTTGAATGAGTTCTTTATTTGAATTTAAAAGTACTTTAGCTGTTAAAATTCTGTTTAAGCTGAAATTGCCGATAGCAAGTTTTAGTTTTACTAATCCATCAATTTTTTGTAATTCATTTTTCCAATTAACATACCAGTTATCTTTATCATCCCAGAGAACAAAACCTCTAGGTCCTTTAAAAATGGGTAAAACTGCTATTGGTTCTCTGTATGTTTCAGCATATTGAAGTTTGTTTTTTCTAAAAAAATTTACAACTAAATTTCTATTAAAACAAATATCAAAATTTGCTAAATATCTTCTATCACTATTTGCTTCTTTGTTAATTTTCAAATAATCAACTAATGAAAAAATTTCTGTTTTATCAAATTTTAATTTTTTATTATTGATTATTAATCTATTAGCAAGTCTCTTAAAGCCGATTAATTTAGACTTTTCCTCTGCTTCAGTCCTAGCTTTGTTAATTGATTCTTTTGTTAAGTCAACATTTACATTCTTAATATAAAATGATGAATTTAGACAATCTTGGTTCAAAGATGCAAATAAGGTTGAACTTAGAAAAAAAATTTTAATGATTATAAAAAAAATTATTTTATAAAGTTCAAAAGACATAAAAATTTTCCTTACTTTTTTTAATTGATATGTAATTATAACAACGATATATCAATATATTGTTTATTGTAAATATTATAGATAAATCGAAATCACCTAACTGACAATCTAGAAACCAAAATGATATGTTAAAAAACAAAAATAAGTCTCAAATTACATACAAAGACTCAGGTGTAGATATTAATAAAGGTAACAAACTTATATTAGATATTTCTAAAATAACAGAAACAACTTCAAATAAAGGTTCAATGGGTAATTTAGGAGGGTTTGGAGGTTTATTCGATTTAAAAAAATGTGGTTTTAATGACCCAATACTTGTTTCTAGTACAGACGGTGTCGGAACAAAACTTAAATTAGCTGTTAAAACTAAATCTTATTTTAATGTAGGTATAGATTTAGTAGCTATGTGTGCAAATGATGTATTAGCACAAGGAGCAAAACCTCTATTTTTCATGGATTATTACGCAACTGGAAAATTGAATAAATCTGTGGCTATTGAAGTAATAAAAGGAATTGCGGAAGGTTGCAAACAATCTGGATGTGCACTTATAGGAGGAGAAACCGCAGAAATGCCAGGTCACTATAAACAAAATGATTTTGATATTGCTGGATTTTGTGTAGGTGCAGTTGAAAGAGAGAATTTATTAAATAAAAATTCAGTTGTAAAAGGTGATTGTGTTATTGGATTATCTAGTAGTGGTATTCATTCAAATGGTTTTTCTTTAGTAAGAAGAATATTAGAATTAAATTCTATTGATATTTTTGAAAAATGCGAATTTGATAAAAATATTAGTCTTGCAGAAACCTTAATGAAACCAACAATCTTATACACAAAAGCGTTCTTAGCAGCAAATAAAAATTTTAAAATCAAATCTATAAGTCATATAACTGGTGGTGGTTTGATTGACAATCCTCCAAGAGCTTTCAATGAAAACTTAACTCTAAAGTTTGACATGAATAACTTCAAACTTCCTCCTCTTTTTAAATGGTTAAAAGATAGAGCAAACATATCTCTTTTCGAGTTAACTAAAACCTTTAACTGTGGAATTGGCTTTTTAATTTTTGTAGATAAAAATGATGCTCAAGAAATAATAAGTGATATTAATAAAATTGGTTACAATGCTTTTCTAATTGGATCTATGGTTGAAAATAATAATGAAAAAAATGTTGTTTTTGATGGATGGAATTTTTGAAAAATTAAGTTTTTGAATATATATTAATTCATAATAAATTTTAAATTATCTTTTACAATAAAAAATAGGAAAAAAAATGGTAAATAAAACTGACAAAGAAACTCAAGAACATAAACAATTTTATGAAAATTTTTTAAAATTTACAACATACAGCACAATTGTTGTCATAGCTATTGTTGCATTAATGGCCATTTTTCTAATTTAATTAACTATCTCTATATTTGCAAAAAAGAAAGATATCTCATTCTGGGCATTTTCAAGACTATCTGATCCATGCACTGAGTTTGCCTCAATACTTTCAGCAAATTCTTTTCTTATAGTACCCTCTTCAGCATCATCTGGATTAGTTGCTCCCATAACATCCCTATTTAATTTTACAGCGTTATCGCCTTCCAATACTTGAACAACAACAGGACCTGAAATCATAAAATCCACTAAATCATTAAAAAAAGGACGATCTTTATGAATTTCATAAAATTTTTCTGCCATAGATCTAGTTAATTTAAGTCTTTTTTGTGCAATGATTTTAAGACCAGCATTTTCAAATTTGGCATTAATCAAACCAGTTAAATTTCTTTTTGTAGCATCAGGTTTAATTATTGATAAGGTCTTTTCTATAGGCATTTTTAAGTCTCCAAGTTAGTATTAAATGTATTAATTAAAAAAA
This sequence comes from uncultured SAR116 cluster alpha proteobacterium, assembly GCA_902616615.1. GTDB lineage: Bacteria > Pseudomonadota > Alphaproteobacteria > Puniceispirillales > Marisalimonadaceae > Marisalimonas. The sequence continues at coordinate 8,901 of CACMTN010000007.1, forward strand.
TAATCAAGATAATTTTAAAAATATGAAAGCAATTATTAATAATCTAATATTGCTTTATTAGGTGATATAACATTCTAACACCCCAACCAACCCCACCAAAAGGAATAGAAGGTGTTGATTTATTTTGCCAAGTAACACCAGCTATATCAAGATGAGCCCACGGTGTTTTTTCTACATGTCTTTTTAAAAAACATCCTGCAGTTATTGATCCAGCACCAGGACCTCCAATATTTTTCATATCTGCAATCTCTGTTTTAATTAATTGATCATAATCATCATCTAACGGCATTTCCCAAACCTTTTCACCTGTAATTTCTCCTGAATTAAAAATAACTTTGGCAAGTTCTTTATTATTTGAAAACAGGCCAGCTCTTATATTTCCTAACGCAACAATCATTGCCCCAGTTAATGTTGCAAAGTTAATCATAAATTTAGGTTTATATTTTTTTTCTGTCCAAGAAAGTATATCAGCTAGCACTAATCTACCTTCTGCATCTGTATTTAAAACCTCTATAGTTTGACCCGAAAATGATTTTACAACGTCGCCTGGCCTTTGTGCGTCCCCATCTGGCATGTTTTCAACAAGACCTATAACCCCTATTAAATTATACTTTAATTTGGAAAGTGCTGCTGCTTCTATAATACCAGTTACAGTAGCGGCTCCTCCCATGTCCCATTTCATATCTTCCATTGATTTTGAAGGTTTCAAAGAAAGTCCACCAGAATCAAAGCATACCCCCTTACCTACAAATACCATTGGGTTATCTTGTTTTTTACCACCTAACCATTCCATAACCACGACTTGACTATCTTTTCTTGAACCTTTTCCAACAGCAAGTAATGCTTCCATTCCAATTTTATGAAGCTGTTTTTCATTATAAACTTTTACATTAACTCCTATTTTCTTCAATTTTTTGCATTCATTAGCGAATGAAGTTGGATATAATATGTTTGGTGGTTGCCATACTAAATCTCTAGCTGTGAATATACCTTTAGCAAGATTTAAGACCTCGGAAACATTCTTTAAATTTTTATTTGGTTCATTACAAACAAAAACAAAAGATTTTAAATTTTTTTTCTGTTTTAGTTTATTTTTTTTATAATTTTCAAATTTATATGAACTTAAGGTAATTCCTAAAGCAATTCTTTCATTTATAAAAGTGTCATTTTCATATAATTTTGCTTGAGAAAAACTTAGATTCTTAATCTTATTATAAATCCTACCTCCTAATTCTTCTGTATATTTAAATGTTAAATCTTTATTTGAAATTTTTCTTTTAACTAAAAGAAAATTACCTTTTTCTGATCTAACTAAAGTTATACTGGATGTTTCATTAATAATAATTTTATCTAAAAAATTAAATAAATCCTTATGAGGATTAAAATCATTTGATAAAAGAATATTTTTTTCTGAGTAAAATAAAATATTTATATCATTGTCCTTAAATTTTAGATTATTATCTGGTTTTTGAAATTTAAATTTTATAAACCTATTATCACTCAACATAATTTATCCTTTTATTCAAATAGAACTATTTTATTAATGTAGATTTGTTATAGTACTATAAGCATTTAAAAAAAATTCAATATAAATCTTTGAGAAAATTTATATGATTTTGACTCGGTATATCTTTAAACATACATTTAATAGTGTTTTTATATCTACTAGTGTTTTAGTTGGAATTATATGGGTTAGCCAATCTTTTAAGAGCATAAAATTAATCATTGAAAAAGGAGCTGGACTTCTAGATTTTTTTATTTTATCTGCTTACAGTTTTCCGAGTTGGTTATTAATAGCTTTGCCGTTTGGTACTTTTGCTGGATGTATGATTTCATATTTAAAACTAGAAAATGATAGAGAGATATCAGTAATGAAATCAGCAGGCATTAGTCCTTTTAAATTAAGCATGCCAGCTTTACTTGTTTCAATTTTAGTATCTTTAATTTTATTTGTTATTTCACACTTTATAATGCCGAAAACTTATAAAAATTTTAAAATATTACAAAACGAAATTCGAAATAATTCACAAAGTTTTGTTTTAAAAGATAATATATTTATCGATTTAAACAAAAATCAAACAATTTTTATTGGTAAGTTTGATAAAAATAATGAGTTAGAAGAAATTTTTATTCAAGACAGAAGTGATTCTTCAAATATAATTGAGTTTTTTTCTAAAAAAGGTAAGTTGGTTTTTGATAAAACCAAAATTTTAAATATGAAAGATGGAACTAGAATTTCTACTGACATAAAGGGAACGTCTACCATCTTAAATTTTAAAAGTTATGATATTGAAATTAAGAAAGAGCAGAATGAGTCAGTAGAGCCAAGAGTTATAGAATATAATGAATATGATTTTTTTGAATTGATTAAAAAATCCCAAAATGCTAGGGGCGACAAAGGTAAGTTACTAGCGGAAGCTCATAGTAGAAATACTGTCATATTTATGCCTTTTGTATTTTCTTATATTGTTATGTTAATAATTTTAAAAAGTAACTTTTCAAGAACTTTCTCAATATATAAGAAAACAACTGGAATTGGGCTTCTTTTTATTATTCAAAGTATAGTTTTAATAATTAAAAACACAGTTCATTCAAATGTTATTTTTTTACCATTGATGTATTTATTTCCAATTTTTACATTAATAATACTAATAACATTACTTAATAAAAGTTATAAGTTCAGTAAATTTTCTTTTTTCATTAAAAGGTCTCTATAAAATTGATACAGATTAATAATCATCCCATAATTCTTTATAAATATTTAACTAAAGATTTATTTAAATTTTTTTTATTTACATTAATTTCGTTAATAATCGTAATTTTTTTTATTGATTTGATAGAGCTATTTAGGCGAGCATCTGATAAAGTGGGAGTGAATCATCTTCATAAAGCAAACTTTATTGACTTAATTGGAATGGCTTCATTAAAAATATTTGGAAATATTCAAAAAATATTACCATTTGCAGCTCTAATTGGTTCTATAACTTGCTTTAACCAATGGAGAAAAAAAAATTACTATGTAATTACTAAAACCTCAGGTATTTCGTTATGGAAAATCCTTTCACCAATTTTAGTTTCTTTTTTCTGTGTAGGACTTTTCTCAATTATAATCTTGAATCCTTTTTCAACTCTTTTAAATAAACAATATGAAACCTTACAGACGTTATTTTTTGGAAATACAAATTTAAAAGAGATTTCTTTTGATACAGAAGGATTTTGGATTAAACAAAAGTCAGGAGATGAGTATTTAATTATTAATGCGAACAAAATAAATGAAGAAAATAATATTTTGCTTGATTTAAAAATTTTTGTTTATAATAAAAATAAAATTTTTGAAAAAAGAATAACAGCTCAAACAGGAAAATTTATTCCAGATAAATTACTATTACATGATGTAAGATTAATTGATAAAAACTCTAAAATTTTTAATTTAAAAAAATATTTTTATTTAACTGATTCTGATTCCAGTAAATTGAATGTGGCGACTATAAAACCAGATAAAATTTTTTTATTTGATTATCCATATTATATAATAAAGATGAAAAAGTATGGTTTAAATATATCTAAACATTTAATTCACTTTTTCAAATTAATATGCCAACCATTTTTGATATTATCGATGATTTTACTTTCTGCATCCTTAATGCTAAGGAGTAGTGAAAGAAAAGTGGAGGTTGGTATAGTTTCGCTAACTCTTGTCGTTGGATTTAGTTTCTATTTTATTGGAGATTTTATTTTTGCGTTAGGTTTTTCAGAAAAAATCCCCCCCCTGCTTGCAGGCTTTGGCCCAACCTTAATCGGTTTGTTTTCGGGGTGTTATCTAATAAGCGATATTGACGAAGTAAAATTTAAAAAGCAGGTTTGAATAAAGATGACTTTACATTCATTTATTTTTAAAAATTTTTTTTATATCGTAATTTTATCTATAAGTTTTATCAATTATGTTTTTGCCAAAGAAAACTATTTAGTAACTGTAGTAAACAACATACCAATTACAAAAGTTGATATTGTAAACAAAGCAAAGTTAATTTCAATATCAATTGATAAAAATTCTGACTTTAAAAATCTAGAAAATTATTACGACTTATCTCATAAGACTCTAATAAATGAAAAAATTATATTTTCCGCTGGAAAAAAAATTAATAAAAATTTAGACACTATCGTTTCAAAAAGAGCAAACAAACTACTTTTAGCTGAATTTGGAAATTCTGAATTAAAACTAAATGATTTTATAAAAAAGTTTTCTGTCCCTAAATCAACTTTATTAGAAAAATATAAAGCTCAAATTATCTGGGGCATTGTTCTAAAAGATAAGTATAATATACAGTTCTCAAAAATAAATAAGAATATTGATCAAAAAATTCAGCTGAACAAAAAACAAAAAAGTCAAGATTTATATGATTTAGCTGAAATTGTTATCAACAGGAAAAATAATGATAAGCTTTTAGAAAATATTAATAATGCTTTAGAAAGAGGAATAAGTTTTATTGAAATTGCAAAACAAGTTTCAATCAGTAATTCTTCAAAATTTGGTGGTAAAATAGGATGGAAAAACTATAAAAATTTGCCTGATTATATTAAAAGAAAAGAAAAATTAATAAATGAGGGTGATATATATATTTTTGATGAAAAAGATAAAGTTAAAATTATCAAGATTTTAGTAAAACGTATAAATGGCAATTTAAGTAAAAAAGAGGATGTTGTCTTACTTGCTGAAGCTAAATTTCCACTCAATTTTCAAAAAAAAACTAGAGCATACGAAGAAGTTAAAAATAAATTGGAACTTGACCTATTAAATAAAAAAAGTTGCAAAGCTTTAAGTTCTTTTAAAAAGCAAAAAAATAGAGAAATAAGTCTGAAAATGATAAATTCTAGAATTGCAGATATGAGTCCTAAGATACAAAATTTAATTAAAAATACCAGCTTATTGTCAATTTCCAAACCATTTTTTTATGGTAATTATGGATACTCCTACATTAAATGTGATAGTAAAACAGCAAAGCTAGAAAAATTTGATTATAAAAAACTAAAAAGCATTACCCTAAATAAATATTTCTTAATATATAGTGAAAAGCTTTTAAAGCGGCTCAATAATGAAGCAAACATAATAGAAATTGAAAAAATCAAATGAAAAAAAAAAATATAATATTAATTTCTGCTGGGGATCCGGCGAGCATATCAACTGAAATTACTATTAAAGCGATAGAATTAGGAAAGATTGATAAAAATGTAAATGCTGTTGTAGTAACTGACCCAAATCTTGTTGAGAATTATAAAACCTTAATAGGAAGTAATATAAAAATTAATAATATTAAAGACAAAAAACATTTTACTGACTACAAAGATAATTATTTCAATATTATATCAATAAAATTAGATAATAAATTTGGATATGGAAAACCAGATATAAAGAATTATAATTTTGTAAAATCTTCAATAGTTACTACAACAAATATATGTATGAATAGTATTGCGTTAGCAATGGTAACAAATCCTATCAATAAATATATTATGCACAAATCTGGATTTGAGTTTGAAGGCCATACTGATTTTCTAGCATATTTGTCTAAAAAAAGAAAAAAACCCGTAATGATGTTAGTAAATGATAAACTCAAAACTTTACCACTAACAATTCATGTTCCTTTAAAAAAAGTGCCTACATTAATTACTAAACAACTTATTTTTTCTAAAATTAAAATTGCAGCTGATGACCTTAAAACATTTTTTGATATTAAAAAGCCTAAGATTATTGTTACTGGACTAAATCCACATGCAGGTGAAGATGGAGATTTCGGTAAAGAAGAGATTAAAATAATTAAACCGGCTGTAGAGCAGTTAAAAAAACTCGGTGATATGAGTATAAAAGGGCCTATACCAGCGGATAGCGCTTTCGCTCCACATAAAAGAGATCAATATGATTTAGCTGTTTGTATGTATCATGATCAAGCACTAATTCCAATAAAAACTTTGGATTTTTATAGTGGGGTTAATGTTACATTAGGTTTGGATTTTATAAGAACTTCTCCTGATCATGGAACAGGGTTTGACATTGCCGGTAAAAATTTAGCAAATCCACAAAGTCTGATTTCTGCAATTAATCTAGCTTATGAAATGAGTTTTTACAAAAATAATGTGTGAAATTATTAGAAATTTACCTAGTATTAGTGAGACATTAAAAAAAAATAATGTAAAATTTAATAAATCTTTAGGCCAAAATTTTTTATTTGACCTAAATCTAACTGATAAAATCGTAAGAAAATCTAAATCAACTGCTTCAACTATAATTGAAGTTGGCTCCGGTCCAGGTGGCTTAACTAGATCTATTCTTAAACTTAAATCAGGAGTAGTCTATACAATAGATAAAGACGTACAATCTAAAAAGATGCTTAACGATTTGAAAATAATTTATGATGATAGACTTAATATAATTATTGATGATGCTCTAACCTATCCTGTTTGGGAATTAGGTAACGCACCAAGACAAATAATTGCTAACCTCCCATACAATGTTGGAACAAAAATGTTGACACTATGGTTAAAAAATATACAAAAATTTGATTGTCTTACATTAATGTTTCAAAAAGAAGTAGCCGATAGAATAATTGCCAAACCAGGTTCAAAAGATTATGGAAGACTATCAATTTTAACTAATTGGTTAACAGAAAGCTCAAAATTATTTGATATACCTAGTCACGCGTTTATCCCAAGACCAAAGGTTAAGTCAACAGTTATTCAATTGAAACCTTATGATAAACCAATTTTTGATGTTTCATTTGAATCTGTAGAAAAAATAACTCATCTAGCTTTTAGTCAAAAAAGAAAAATGCTCAAAACCAGTCTAAAGCAAATTAATGGTGAAAAAATTTTAAATGATTTGAATATTTCTCCAAATTTAAGACCGGAAAACTTGTCTGTGATTGACTTTTGCAAAATAGCAAAAAAGACATATCAGTATAAATATTAATTTAACTTTTTTATGGTTTTATTTAATGTCACTTGTCTATGTCTTCTGAGTCTTTCAGAAAATAAAATTTGCTTTATTTGCTCTACAGCTAACTGAAGATCATTATTTACTATAACAAAGTCATATTCTTTATAATGACTTATTTCTTTTTTAGCTTCTGACATTCTTATTTTAAAATTCTCTTTATTTTCACTCGCTCTTTTACCAAGTCTATTTTCCAGTTCTTTCATTGATGGAGGTAAAATAAAAACTTTTACAATATCTTCTGGCAATTGTATTGCGATTTGTCTTGTCCCTTGCCAATCTATATCTACAATAACATCAATTCCTTTGTTAATTTTTGAAACAACCTCTTTTTTTAATGTTCCATATAGACACCCAAAAACATTAGCGTGCTCTAAAAATTGATTTTCCTTTAATAATATTCTGAACTCATCTTCATTTTTGAAGAAATAGTGTTTTCCTTCAATTTCGTCTTTTCTTTTTTTTCTTGTAGTTACCGAAACTGATAAATCAATATCATCAACTTCATCAATTAACTTTTTACATATAGTTGTTTTACCTGCACCTGACGGTGATGAAATAATAAGTAATAAACCTTTGTTAACGATTTTGGACATCATTTATCCTTATTCAAAGAATCTTTCCATAATTTAATATTTTTCTTATGTAAACTATATGTTTTAGAAAATCTATGTCTACCATTACCATCGCTCACAAAATAAATATAATCTGTTTTTTTTATATTCTTTAATGCGTTTAATGCATTTTCTCCTGGGTAGGAAATAGGTGTAGGTGGTAAACCATGAAATTTATATGTATTGTATGGATTATTTGATTTTAACATTTTTCTTGTAATGTTTTTACCATTAACTTTGAAGCCATATGCAAGTGTTACATCTGATTGGAGTTTCATCTTTTTGTTAAGTCTATTGATAAAAACGCTTGCTACTAATTTACTATCCTCAAAATTTCTAGACTCCATCTGAATAATTGAAGCAAGAATTAATAATTCATTTTTATTCTTTAATACAAATTTTTTTGACTTTTCTTTCCAAATAGAATTTAAAAATTTTTTTTGAGATATTTTCATTTGGTTTAAGAGTTTGTTTCTAGGGTAACCTAATTTGAAAAAATATGTGTCGGGTTTATAAATGCCCTCTTCTAGCTCTGTGATTGGTCCAGTCAAATATGGGTTTTTTAGTAAATTATATTTTAAGTCAATAGCTGTAGATCCTTCTATAAGTGTAAAACTTCTGTTTAATGTTTTACCTTTTTGTAAAATTTTTTGTATTTGTAAAAGAGAAGAATTTTTGGGAATTAAATATTCACCAGCCTTAGGTATAAAAGGTTGTTGATGAGTTAATGATACCAATTTCCAGTTTATATAAGAAATATCTATATTTTTGGTTCTAAGTTCAGATACAATTTGTTTTTGAATAGTATTTTTTTTCAATAAATAATAAGTTTCATCAAAAACAATAACTTTATTATTTATTTTGTTTAAATATATGTTGATTGTTGCAAATAGTGAAAAAAGCAATGCAAAAAACAAAAAAATCTTTTTTTTCAAATTCAATCTGAGTTACCAATTACTAAACTGGCATTCGTACCTCCAAAACCAAAAGAATTTGAGAGCACGTTTTTTATATTCCTTTTTTTTGATTTTATTGGCACTAAGTCAAAATCCAATGCATCTTTGTCTGGATTTAGTAAATTATTTGTAGGAGGGACAGTCTGATTAACTATTGATAATATTGAGTAAATTGCTTCTATAGCACCAGCTGCACCTAACAGATGTCCCGTTGCAGATTTAGTTGAACTAATACTGGTATTTTCTATTTTTTGTCCAAGAAGTCTACCAATCGCCTTTAATTCAATTATATCACCAAGAGGTGTAGAAGTACCATGCGCATTTATGTAATCAATGTCTAAAGGACTAATACCTGCGTCTTTTATTGCTGATAACATTGCTCTAAAACCACCATCTCCATTTTCAGCTGGGGCTGTTATATGGTGAGCATCGCCAGACAAACCATAGCCTTTTATTTCTGCATATATTTTTGCACCTCTTGCAACAGCATGTTCTTTTTCTTCAAGAACAACTACTCCAGCACCTTCTCCCATAACAAAGCCGTCTCTGTCTTCATCCCAGGGTCTAGAACTATTTTTAGGATTATCATTAAAATTAGTACTTAATGCTCTTGCTGCGGCAAACCCTGCCATTCCAATTCTACAACAAGCTGCTTCAGCTCCACCTGCAATCATTACATCTGCATCACCATAACGTATAATTCTTGATGCATCACCAATAGCATGAGCTCCGGTTGAACAAGCTGTAACAACAGAATGATTTGGTCCTTTAAAACCGTATTTAATACTCACTTGACCTGATAATAAATTAATAAGTGCAGACGGTATGAAAAAAGGGCTAACTTTTCTTGGTCCTTTAGAATTTAAAAGTTCTGTTGTATTGGAAATAGTTTCAAGACCTCCAATACCAGAGCCAAGTATTACACCTGTTCTATTTTTTTGATTTTCATCATCAGGAACCCAACCTGAATCTTCAACTGCTTGGATAGCTGAGATAAGACCGTAAGCTATAAACCTATCAATTCTCTTGTAATCTCTTGGTTCTATCCAATCTTCAATATTTAAACCACCTTCAGGATCATCACTCTTATTGGGTATTTGTCCAGCGATTTGACAAGGTAAATCTGAGACGTCAAAATTATCAATTTTATTTATACCAACTATGCCTGATACAAGTCTGTTCCAATTAATATTTATACCTAAACCAAGAGGTGTTAACAATCCTAACCCTGTAACTACAACTCGACGCACAAAAAACTCCTAATTATATTTCGAGCAAATAATATTAGTTAGATTAGCTATTTGAAGAAATAAAGTCTATTGCATCTTTTACAGTTTGAATCTTTTCAGCTGCATCATCAGGAATTTCACATTCAAACTCTTCTTCAAAAGCCATAACTAATTCAACAGTGTCTAAGCTGTCAGCACCTAAATCATCTATAAAACTTGCACTATCAACAACTTTTGATTCATCTACACCAAGATGCTCCACTACAATCTTCGTAACTCTACCAGCTATATCACTCATTAAAATCCCCTTAAATTAATAAAAAAACTATTTTTGATTTCGAGTAACATAAATATGTAATGATGCCAAGCATATAATGTACTGCAAAGCAAAAAATTATATCATGCTCATCCCACCATTTATGTGCAAGGTTGTCCCAGTTATGAAACTTGCTTCATCACTAGCTAAATAAAGGCATCCATTGGAAATATCTTCTGCATTACCAAGCCTGTTAGCAGGAATCTTAATAATTATTTTATTTTTTTGTTCATCTGTTAGTTTATCTGTCATCGGTGTTGATATGAAGCCTGGGGCAATAAGATTACAAGTTATTCCTCGTGCAGCCACTTCTAAGGCAATAGATTTTGTAAGACCTGATAAAGCTGATTTAGAAGCTGAATAGTTAGCTTGACCTGGATTACCAGTAAATCCAACTATTGAACTAATAAAAATAATTCTTCCATATTTTCTTTTAAGCATCCCTTTTATGACTTGCCTTGTAAGTCTCATACTAGCAGACAAATTAACATCAATAACATTTTCCCATTCTTCATCTTTCATCCTTAAAAAAAGATTGTCTGCTGTAATTCCAGCATTATTAATAAGAATATCTATGTGACCAAAAGAATTTTCAGCCTGAGTTGCCAAAGATAAGATACTGTCTTTAGACGTTAAGTCACTAGCTATTCCTTTAGTATCGTTACCCAACTCGGAAGATAATTCATCAAGAATCTTTTGTCTTGTTCCAGAAAGAATAAGCTTAGCACCTTTTTCTTTCATACTTTTTGCTATAGATTTTCCAATACCACCTGTTGCTCCAGTTAATAAAACAACTTTACCTGTCAGATCAAACATATCTCACTCCTTCAAAATTAGAGAAAAGCATCAAAATCTTCCGAATTTTCAAAGCTTTCACTTGCAATATCTTTTACCATCCTTTTTGCAATTCCTGTAAGAACTTTTCCACTTCCTAATTCAGTTATTTTTTTTATACCTTTATTTTTTGCAAACTCCATTGTTTCTCGCCATCTTACAGTACCAGTAACTTGATCAATTAAATTATTTTTCAATATTACAGGATCTGTATGAGGCAAAGCTGTAATGTTAGAAATAATTGGTATCAAAGGTGCATTAAATTTTAAGTTATTCAAAGCCTCTTCCATAATCACACGAGCAGGCTCCATCAACCTACAATGGAAAGGTGCACTAACTGGGAGTAAAATTGCTCTTTTGGCACCATAATTTTTAGCAATCTCAATTGCATTTTCAACTGCTTTTGCATCTCCACTTATGACTACTTGACCATCTGCATTATCATTTCCAATATCGCAAATTCCACGAATTTTAGCTTTTTCAATAATTTCTTTTGTTTGATTAATATTAATACCAATTAAAGCTGCCATAGCACCCTTACCAACTGGGACAGCTTTTTGCATAGCTTCACCTCTTAATCTAAGCAAAATTGCGCATTCTTTAAGAGAAAAAACTTGTGCAACTGTCATAGCTGTATATTCACCTAGAGAATGACCACAAGTATAATTTGCTAGCTGAGTTATATTTTTAGTTTTTATTTTACTCAATACTCTAAAAGCAGCAACTCCACAAGCCATGAGAGAAGGCTGTGCATTATAAGTTAATGAGATTTCACTATCTGATCCTTCCCACATAATTTTTGTTAAATTTAAATTTAAAGCATCATTGACCTCCTCAAAAACCTCTCTTGCCTCAGCAAAATTTTTTGATAATTCCTTGCCCATTCCAATTTTTTGAGAACCTTGACCAGGGAAAACTATAAAATCCATTATTTTTTCCTTACTAATTATTAAATATCATAATTATCTATTGCATATTTTAAATAAACATTTATGTTCCACAATAATAAATTACTAGCATAAATTAAATTTAATTTTATATGCTCCTTGCCAACAATTTTGTTGTTGGCTAATCTGGGTATTACCCAAAGCCGTAGGGAGATAATAATGGCATTATACGAAAGTGTAATAATTGGTAGACAGGATCTAACACCTAGTCAATTTGATTCTCTTATTGAAAAATTTATTGCAGTTATTGAATCATTTAAAGGTGAGATAAAGAAAAGAGAGAATTGGGGTCTTAGGACCCTTGCTTACAAAATTAATAAAAATAGAAAAGGACATTACATACTTTTGAATATTGATGGTCCACCAGAAGCAATTTTGGAATATGAAAGATTAATGAGATTAGATGAAGACATTATCAGATTTTTAACTATCAAAATCAAATCGGTAGATGAAAAACCATCCCCCCTAATGAGTAATAAATCTGAAAAACAAAAAAATGAAACAATTATTGGTGACAGTAATTTAACTTTAGATAATGAATAATATAGGAATATTTACATGACCCAACTGAATATCAAACGAGAAGCTCTAAGAAAACCTAATCAAAAAAGAAGAAAGTCTTGTCCTTTTTCTGCTCCTAACACACCTAAGATTGATTACAAGGATTTGAAAGTTTTAACTAGATATGTGTCTGAAAGAGGAAAAATAATACCATCAAGAATATCTGCTGTTTCAGCCAAAAGGCAAAGAGAACTCTCAAAAGCTATTAAAAGAGCAAGATTTTTAGCTTTAATGCCTTATGTTGTTGGATAAGCAAGGAGAGTTAAATGAATATTATTTTGTTAGAGCGCATTGAAAAATTAGGTCAGATTGGTGATATGGTCAGTGTCAAGTCCGGATATGCAAGAAATTTTTTATTACCTCAAGGAAAAGCCATTTTTGCCTCGAAGGAAAATATAAAAATTTTTGAGGATAAAAAAGCTCAATTAGAAGGTGAAAATTTAACAAGAAAAAATGAAGCTGAAAATTTAGCTAAAAGTGTAGATTTCCAAGAAATTGTTATTATAAGAGCTGCCAGCGAGTCTGGTCAACTATATGGTTCTGTTTCAGCGAAAGATATAGCTCAAGAAATAACAAGTTTAGGATTGTCCGTAAACAAATCACAGGTTATTTTAAATAAAACACTTAAATCTTTATCATATGAAGATATATTGATCAAACTACATCCAGATGTATCTTTAAAATTTAAATTAAATATTGCTAGATCATCAGAAGAAGCAAAAGAGCAGTCCAAATCAGGAAAGGCCATCATCACCACAGAAATAACTGGTGGAGATATTAGGTCTGAAAGGGCACAAAAAGATGCAAAACGTTTTGAAAAGAAAAAAACTAATAAAAATAATATAGATGAAAAACAAAAATCAGTTCAATCTGTTCCAGAAGTTTCATTAAGTGTTGAAAGAGATGAAGCGATTAAAACTGATAATTACAAAGAGAATAAGGCAGATTGATTAATTTATAGACTTACTTTTTTATAGATAAATTATTTAAATAAATCTCCGTTCTCTATAGGAGATGGCAATATGAATGATAATTTAGTTGATAATTACATCAATTCTGACGAAATAATTAAAGACAAAAATATGATGCCTCAAAATCTAGAGGCTGAACAGAGCCTATTAGGTTCTATACTACTTGATAATAAAATTTTAGAAGATTTGCCTACAAATTTTAATGCAAGTTATTTCTTCGATCCCTTACATTCTAGTATTTATGAAGCAACTATAACTCTTATAGAAAATGGTAGATTAGCTGATCCTGTTACACTCAAAAATTTTCTAAAAGATAACAAACACAATATAGATATTGACATTGAAAAATATCTTATTGATTTAAGAGATGGAGCTTTATCACTTAGTAAATCAAAATTTTATGCTGATGAAATAAGAAACTGTTATATCAGAAGATCATTGATAATTATAGCTGATGACTTAATTCATAAATCAAAGTATCCAAGGATTGAAGTTACACCAGATCAAGAAATATCATATACAGAAGAAAAGCTCTATAACTTAGCTGAAAAAGATCAAATAAACTCAGGTCCTTCTGATTTTAAAACAGTTCTTACAAATACTACTAAACAAATTAATGATGCCTTTAATAGAAAAGGAAAATTATCTGGAATTGATACAGGTTTCTCAGGGTTAAACCGTCAATTAGGAGGTCTAAATAAGTCAGATCTTATTGTTTTAGCTGGAAGACCTGCAATGGGTAAAACTGCTTTAGCCACTAACATAGGATTTAATGCTGCAAAAAGTAGTCAATTAGATCAAAATGAAGCAATTTTAATTTTTTCCTTGGAAATGTCAGCTGAACAGTTAGGGCAAAGGATACTTGCTGAGCAATCTACGATAGATTCTCATAAATTAAGAAGTGGTGATATTGATGACAATGAATTTTCAAAATTAGTAATTACCCAAAATAATATTCATAACCTACCTTTTTTTATTGACGACACACCAGCAATTTCTGTCGGACAAATTGCATCTAGAGCAAGAAGGTTAAAAAGAAAAAATGGATTAGGGTTAATCATCATTGATTACATACAACTAATTCAAGGATCAAGATTCAGCGAGTATCAAGGAAGAGTACAAGAAGTATCAAATATTACTAGAGGATTAAAATCTCTTGCAAAAGAATTGAATGTACCGATATTAGCACTATCTCAGTTGAGTAGGGCTGTAGAACAAAGAGAAGATAAGAGGCCTATACTTGCTGATTTAAGAGAATCTGGTTCTATTGAGCAAGATGCAGATGTTGTGATGTTTGTATATAGGGAAGAATATTATCTTGATAAAGGTGAACCAAGTCAAAGAGATAATGAAAGTTTAGAAAATTTCAACGAAAGATTTATAAAATGGCAAGATAGAAGAAATGCCGCTGAAGGGAAGGCAGAAATTATAGTTTCTAAACAGAGACACGGCCCAACAGGTGTTATCCAAGTTCAATTTGAAGCTAAACTTACAAGATTTATGGATTTAGTTAAAAATGAAAGTTTACCTGATCAAATTTATTAGTAAAATTAATTAATTTATATAGTATTTTTTTATGCAACCCATAATTTCAATTTCTCTAAAGGACATTCAATCAAATTGGAGACTACTTAACAATGCTTCTAACGGTAAAGCTGCAGCAGTCTTAAAAGCAAACGCTTATGGTATGGGCATGATAAAAGTAGCGAAGGCATTACTAGATGTAGGTTGTAAATACTTTTATGTCGCTAATATAAATGAAGGAATAGAATTAAGAAAAAAAATTAATTCTAACGAAGTTAATATTGCTATTTTTGAGGGCTATTTAGAGGGTAATCAAAAAATTTATTATGAAAATTATTTAACACCTATTTTAAACAACCTTGGTCAATTAAAAAGACTAAAAAACTTCATAAGAAAAGGATCGCAGCAAAAAGCAATAATTAATATTGATACGGGAATGAATAGACTAGGTTTTAATCAGAAAGAAAGAGAATTTTTGATTATTAATAAAGAAATATTAAATGACGTAAGTGTAGAATACATTATGTCTCATCTTTCAAATGCACAGCAAAATGAAAATGAAACCAATTTGATGCAACTTTACAAGCTAAGAGAATTTTCTAGAAACTTTCCAGATTTAAAAATTAGCTTTGCCAATAGTAATGGAATAAAACTTGGAACAAATTTTTGTTTTGATCAAACAAGACCTGGAATTGGTTTATACGGAATAGATAATTTTGGTAAAAGTTTTTATTTTAATTCTAAAAAATTAAAGTTGCCCATAAAATTATTCGCACCAATTATTCAAATTAAAAAAGTAGATGCTGGGGAAAAAGTTTCATATGGTGGAATAGATACTTTAAAAAGAAATTCAGTTTTAGCTACAATTGGAATTGGCTATGCTGATGGTTGGTTAAGGTTATTAAAACCTAATAGTGTTTTTTTTATTGGAAATGAAAAATGTAAAATTGTTGGTAATATAACTATGGATAGTTTTGTTATCGATATTACTAACATTAAAAAAAAGGAATTAAATGAAGGAGATCAAATTTGTTTATTAGATAATACTAATATTGAAAATATACTCAAAAATAATAACATCATCAGTTATGAACTCCTAACACTTATGGGCGATCGTTTATTAAGAAATTATTAACATTATTCATTTTTATAAAGGTAGTTAAATTTTGTTTAATTTTTTTATAGATATTCTTGGCACAACTGGAAAAAAATTTCTAAATTTTGTTGTTAATATTGGACATTTTTTTATTTTTTTTGGAAGTGCTATCTTTTGGATATTTAGACCACCTTGGTATTTTAAAAAGATTTTTCAACAGATGATAGATATTGGATATTTTTCATTACCTGTAGTAGGTCTAACTACCTTTTTTTCAGGTATGGTATTAGCTCTTCAGACGTATAACGGCTTTACTGAATTTAATTCTGAGACAACTGTTGCAAGAATTGTTTTAACCTCTATCACAAGAGAGTTAGGGCCAGTATTGACTGGTTTGATGGTGGCGGGTCGTGTGGGGGCAAAAATGGCTGCAGAAATAGCCACAATGAAAGTCACCGAACAAATTGACGCATTAGGAACATTAGGAACTAGACCCATGCAATATTTAATTGCACCTAAAATAATTGCGTCCTTAGTTTGTATACCTTTTTTAGTTTTTATAGGAAATACTATTGGTATTTTAGGAGGCTATATAATTGCTATTTACAAACTTAACTTTAATCCAAACTTATATCTATACGCAACAATGGAATATTTACAATTAATTGATATTATTCAAGGTACTGTAAAAGCAGCAGTTTTTGGTTTAATAATTTCAATGGTGAGTTGTTATTTTGGATATAATGCGAGTAAAGGAGCTGAAGGAGTAGGATTTGCGACTACTTCGTCAGTAGTTATTTCGTCTGTGATGATTTTGACAAGTACATATATAATAACAGCATTATTTTTTGGGTAAAATATGGAAAAAAGAAACAATAAAAAAATCATCATAAAAGTAAGTGATCTCTCTAAAAGCTTTAATAATAATATTGTACTCAAAAATATTAATTTTCAATTGCTTGAAGGAGAGTCTTTAGCAATTATTGGTGCATCTGGTTCAGGAAAATCTGTACTTTTAAAAAATATAATTGGCTTATTACAACCAGATCAAGGATCAATTCAAATTAATGAGACAGAAATGGTAAACTTACCAAGAAATTTAAAAGAAAAAATTTTGCTAGATCTCGGAATTACTTTTCAACATGGCGCCTTATTTGATTCTCTTAAAAATTGGGAAAATATAATTTTCAAAACAGCAAATAAAGAAAAAATGAAAAATAAACAAGGTAAACAATTAGCATTTTCAATAATAAATCAACTAGGACTTCAAACTGAAATTTTAGATTTATATCCTTCTGAAATTTCAGGAGGAATGCAAAAAAGAGTTGCCATAGCAAGAGCAATTTGTGGAAATCCAAAAATTTTATTGTTTGATGAACCAACTTCTGGACTAGACCCTGTTACTGGAAGTTTGATTGATAATTTAATTAAAAAAGCTGTAAGAACGGTTGGTGGAAGTGCTATTACAATTACGCATGATATGGCATCAGTATGCAGAATTGCTGACAAAGTCATATTGATTGATAATCAAACTATTTCATGGTCTGGCACACCAAGAGAAATGTTTAATTCAGCAAACAGCAAAATACAAGAATTTATCAAACCAATTAATTCTAAAATATTTTTCAAATGATAAACTCCAAAATACAATTTGTTTGTCAATCTTGTGGAAGTATTTACTCAAGATGGATAGGTAAATGCGAACAATGTAATCAATGGAATACATTGGTTGAAGAAAATAATTCTAAACCCTCTGGTATTTTATCTAAATCAATGGGTAAAAGAATAAACTTTGAGAAGCTGAATGACGTAAATTACAAATACTCAAGGATTAAAACTAATCTTAAAGAGCTAGATAGAGTTATTGGAGGTGGATTTGTTCCAGGCTCAGTAACTCTGATTGGCGGAGACCCTGGTATTGGAAAATCTACCTTATTATTACAACTCGTAGGGTATCTTTCAAATCAAAATGAAAAATGTTTATATGTTTCAGGAGAAGAAAGTTTGTCTCAAATAAAAATGAGAGCTGACCGTTTAGGTGTGAAAAATAACAATATAGAATTTGCATCAATCACAAATGCCTCGGACATTGCCATTACAATAAACTTAGAGAAAAAAAGACGTGTATTGGTAATCGATTCTATACAAACTATGTATTTACCACAACTAGATAGTTCCCCTGGAACTGTATCACAAGTAAGAGCCAGTGCACATGAATTAATATTAGCTGCAAAAAAAACAAATACGATATTAATTTTAATAGGTCATCTAACAAAAGATGGGTCAATTGCTGGACCAAAAGTTTTGGAACATATGGTTGATACTGTTTTATACTTTGAAGGCGATAATAATTTTCAATATAGGATTTTAAGAAGTTTTAAGAATAGATTTGGTACCAATAATGAAATCGGTATATTCGAAATGCATAACGATGGCTTAAAAGAAGTTGTAAATCCATCAGCTATGTTCTTGTCTGACAGACAAAAAGATATATCTGGAACAGCAATTTTTGCAGGACTAGAAGGAACAAGACCTGTTTTAGTTGAAATTCAAGCATTAGTTACTCATTCTACATTAGCAACCCCTAGAAGAGTAATAGTAGGTTGGGACATTGCAAGGCTATCAATGTTATGTGCAGTTTTAGAGGCAAGGTGTAAGATTCATCTATCCAATATGGATATATTCTTGAATATTGCTGGAGGTATAAGACTATTAGAACCAGCAGCAGATTTGGCAGTAGCTGCAGCTATTATTTCCTCTGTAAAAAATATTCCATTATCTTTTTTGAGTGTATTTTTTGGTGAAATAGGACTTTCAGGAGAAATTAGAAAAGTTAATCAGCCAGATTTACGAATTAAAGAGGCATCAAAATTAGGTTTCAATAAAATTAATCTTCCTACTAAACAAAAAGTTATAATTAATGCAGATATGAGTTATAACAAATTAAGTGTTCTAAGTGATCTAGTAGAATTAATTATTAAAGATAATAGAGACTGATGGAATTTTTTAATACTTTATATTTTAACATCATTGATATTATAGTTTTTGGAGTTATACTTACTTCCTGCATAATTGCTACTTTGAGAGGTTTTGTTAAAGAATTATTTAGTATTTTTTCTTGGATTTTATCTTTGATTATAGCTTTTAAATTCTTCCAAAAATTTAAATTGAAATTATTAGATCATATATCACAAGAAATAATTGTAGATTTTCTGGCTTTTGGTTTTCCATTTTTAGGAACTTTAATTATAACTAGCATTATCTCAAGTTGGTTATCCCCAAAATTTGATGTAAATGGAGTTTTAATCTTTGATAAAGTTTGTGGTTTTTTTTTTGGCGCCTTTAGAGGCTTTTTATTAATTATTTTATTCTATTTGGGATTTTTATATCTGATAGGTAAAGATAAAAAATTACCTGATACGCTTTTAGAAGCATATTCATTTAGGTATATAAATTCTTCCTCTGAATTATTGGTAAAGTTTTTCAATAACAAAAATTCAAAATTTAATAAAGAGAACATAAAATAATTATGAAATAAATAATTCTAGGAAAATATAATGTACTGTAAAATTAGTGATAAGTTTAAAGAAGAATGTGGAGTGTTTGGTATATATGGAACTGAAGAGGCCTCTGTATTAACTACTTTAGGACTCCATTCACTTCAACATAGAGGTCAAGAAGGGGCTGGGATAGTTAGCTTTGATGGTAAAACTTTTCATTCAGTACGTAAACAAGGACTAGTAGGAGATAATTTTAACAATAAGAATATATTGTCTCAACTTCCTGGTAAGACAGCAATTGGCCATGTACGATACTCTACAACTGGTGAATCTAAACCTGAAAATTTACAACCACTTTTTGCGAATTTAGCTATTGGTGGGTTTGCATGCGCACATAATGGAAATTTAACTAACACTTATTCAACAAAAAAATATTTAGTAGAAAGTGGCTCTATTTTTCAAACTTCATCTGATACCGAAATTATCCTTCAATTAGTTGCCAGATCACAAAAGAAAAAAATAATTGATAAACTAATTGACGCACTCCATCAAATAAAAGGTGCTTATTCACTCGTAATCTTAACAAACAAAAAACTAATTGGAGTAAAAGACCCTTTTGGAATTAGACCATTGGTTTTAGGTGACAAAAATGGTTCTCCTGTTTTAGCTTCAGAAACTTGTGCTCTAGATATGATTGGAGCGAAATATATTCGTGATATTGAAAATGGTGAGATTATTGTAATAACTGAAAATGGTATAGAGTCTATTAAACCCTTTAAAAAAATCGCAGAAAGACCTTGTATATTTGAAAGAATTTATTTTGCAAGCCCTGATAGTATAATAGGGAATAAAACAGTTTATACTTACAGAAAAGCTCTTGGTGAGCAGTTAGCTATTGAAAATAATATCGTTGCTGATGTAGTGGTCCCAATACCAGATTCTGGTGTTTCAGCAGCAATTGGATTTTCACAGAAGTCAAAAATCCCATTTGAACTTGGTATAATTAGAAGTCATTATGTTGGTCGAACATTTATTGAACCATCCCAAAATATAAGACAATTTGGCGTAAAACTAAAACATAGTGTCAATAGATCATGTATAAAAAATAAAAAAGTTATTTTAATTGATGACTCAATAGTAAGAGGTACTACCGCAAGTAAAATTGTAAAAATGGTTTACGAAGCAGGAGCAAAAGAAGTTCATTTAGGAATTTCATGCCCTCCAATTTTACACCCAGATTTTTATGGTATTGATACACCTAGCTATAATCAATTGATTGCTTCTAAGTCTAATTTAAAAGAAATAACAAAAATGGTTGGAGCAAAATCATTATTTTTTCTATCTTTAGCTGGTACTTATAAAGCGATGGGATGTAAAAGAAGAAATTCTAAGAGGCCTCAATTTACTGATCACTGTTTTACAGGTGAATACCCAATAGATGTAACTGAAATTTTGAAACTAAATAGATAAATTAATGAATAATAAAAAAAATGCTCTTATTACTGGAGCAGGTAGTGGTATTGGAGCTGAAATAGCAATTGTACTTGCAAAACAGAATTATCATACAATTATAACTGGAAAATCTCTGTTTAATTTAGAAAAAACTGAAAAAATAATTATGGAATGTGGTGGCTCCTGTACTGCAGTCGAACTCAATATGAATGATTTTATTGGTATTGACAAATTAGGTTTAGAAATATTTAAAAGATGGAAAAAATTAGATATACTAATTTCAAATGCTGCAATTCTTGGAACTTTGTGTCCTATACATCACCAAAGTAATGACGAGTTCATTGAAGTAATGAATGTCAATTTAGTCAGCAACCACAGACTTATTCGATCTGTGGAACCACTTTTAAAAAATAGTGCTCAACCAATAGCATCTTTTCTGTCTTCAACGGTAGCTAATGAAGCAAGACCTTTTTGGGGTGCTTATGCTGTATCAAAAGCGTCACTTCAACACATGGTTAAAATATGGTCTTTGGAAAACCAAAATAATAATTTGTCTATTTCAATTATAAATCCAGGAAAAACAAATACAAAAATGAGAAAACAGGCAATGCCTGGCGAAGATAGTAATAAGCTTCAAAACCCAAAAATAGTAGCAGAGAAAATAAAAGACATTATTATTTCAAATAAAATTTATAAAGGTGAAGTTATTAATTTAATATGAAGCAATATAAATCAATCCTCTAATATCACTGGCTCTAAATACGAAAAATTAAAATCAATTTTTTCATCAAATTTTCTAGATATTTCTTGTGCTTCTTTATCACTTTTAGCACAAAAACTCAAACTTAACCTATAATTGTGTAGCCTATAAAAAAATCTTAGTATATCTATCTGACTATTTCCTACATACCAAGATTTTAATATCCAACCTATAAAAAATAACCAAGGAGATATCATAAATAGCAAGAAGTAAAACACCATAGTGATACATAAGAAGGTCCACAACCTGTTTTGCAAAATCCATAATGGCGGAGCAATACTAGCAAGAATTGAAGGCATTGTATTAAGTAATATGGCAACACTTCCAGGCTTTTTGAAAACTTCAAATAAAAAGTAAGTTTCGTCTTTTTGAAAATGATCATTTATATTTGGAATTTCTAATTCTGGTATTTGTTCAGATGTTACATTTTCACAAATTACTCCTAAAGGACCATAAATAAAAGTATTAAAGAAAACTCCCTCTCTAAATAAAGTAATTACTTTTTTTTCTTTTATTTCTGATAAATCCTTAGAAAATTCTTCATAATTTTTATGAACCATTTCACCATCAATAGCTATAATAACATCACCCTCTTTAAGCTTCATTATAAATGCATTTGATGATGTTCTTATTGATTTAATCTGTAGAAATGATTTTTCAGTTACAATTTCTTCGCTCATTTAATTAAACTCACTATAAAAAACATGCTTTAAATTATGGATATTTAATTCTACTAGTTTTGTCAGCAATTTTACTTAATACGTTGTTGTTTTGTTTTAAGAGCTTTGAAATTTGTTGCGCTTGTATGGCTTGGTTAGCTACAATTTGTTTATATATTGCTTTATTGCTAATTTGTTGGATAGCTTTAGATAAAGATTTGTTATTAGATTTGTTTAACTTTTGTATATTTGCAGTAAGTTTATTATTATTTTCCATACTTGCTTGAGAGTTTTTGTTCAATTCATTTATAAGTGTATTTGTAATTAACTGCAATTCTGAAACTGTGTTCTTATTAGATGTTTGAACTCTTTTTTCTATTTTATCTAGAGTTAAAACTAATTTTTTGTTAATCTCAAGCAAGTCTCCTTGTTTTTTTATAGCAGTATCTAAATTTTTCAATGAAGCGTTTACACCATCAACGTTTTCTGCAAAAACAACTAGCGCTTCCCTACTTGTTTCAGTCATGTTTGTCAATTTGTCTGAAGATTGCATGAATAAATAGGCACTAACAGTTATTACAACTAAACCTGATATAATAGATGATAAAAACACGATTGTTGTATATTTATGAATTTGTTTCACTTTGGCCTCCAATTTTTCATGTGTTTTTTTTACTTTATTATATTCTGAAGTTACATCAGTTGCAGCATCTGCTGCGTCTAAAGCTAATTTGATGCTTTCTTGAACAGCTTCCATTTTAGTATCCATTTTATTTTTCCTATAGTCTTAAACTAAACAAACATAAAATTATTAATTTTTCTCTTTTCTGTATGCACATTCCATACCAGTTGTACTAAACACTTCTAATGATGGTATAAATTTAGAAATAAAACCAAACTTTTTGCATCCCCACGGCCTATGTTTTTTGTGAGTAATAAAGAAATAGTTACATCCATGGCAAGTTACTCTTTCATTTTCATTTTTAATATTTTTTATCACGGCTTTAAACTTTATTTTTTATTTTTATTTTTAAACTCAATAAGTCCATATATTAATTCAGCAATTTTAAATCTAAAAGCCCCTAAAACTGCTGTTAAACCAAAAAACCAATATAATGTTGCATTTAAAATATCACCTGTTTCACGTAAAGAACTTGCTTCAAAATGACATAAAAGAGCAGACCAAATGAACATTGCAGTAATAATTATTTGTCCAAATGTTTTTCTTTTCTTCACATTATCACCATAAGTTTATTTAATTGTTTTTCCATATTCATCAAAACTCATATCTTCAGGTATTTCAAATTCAGGATAATCAGTTTCCTCTCCTCTTTCAATTTTAAAGATATAAGCTAATACTGATGCAACAGCTGAATAGAGGTTTTCGGAAATCTCTTTTCCTATTTCTCCAGTAAAATAAAGAGCCCTAGCAAGTAAAGGGCTTTGAAACACTGTAACTTTATTTTCATCAGCTAATTTTATTATTTTTTCTGCTATTATTCCCCTTCCCATGGCTAAAATTGTTGGAGCACCCTCTGAACCAACTTCGTATTTAATTGCAACTGCAAAATGAGTTGGGTTAGTAATTACAGCTGATGCATCTTTAACATTATCTAGTGCTGCAGATTGAGTGGCAGCTCTATTAGCAATTTCATTTTGCAATCTTCTAATTTTTTGTTTAACCTCCGGTGATCCGTCCGTATCTTTATGCTCATCTTTTACTTCTTTAATAGTCATTTTTAATTTTTCTACATGTTGATATTTCTGCCAAATGAAATCAAAAATTGCTATAAAACCCAAAACTATCAATAGCGCAATTGTGAGTTGTGGGAAGTTATAAAGTAGATTTGATAAAGCGGAATATAAATTACGTTCAGATAAATTTATTATATCTTTCATATTATAGTATATCACAAAGAATGTAATTCCTCCTAATAGGCCAACTTTAAATAGAGATTTGATAAGTTCAAACAAACCTTTAGAAGAAAATATTCTTTTCAAACCCGATAATAAGTTAATTCTGTTAGATTTGAATTGAAAGGCTTTTGGAGCAAAATTAATACCTCCTATAGCCATTTGTGTTATTAAAATAATTAATATTAATGGAATACCAATAATTAGTGTTATATTTATTACATATTTAATCAATTTATTAATGCCATATGCGGGAGAAATATTTATTATATAATCAAGATCAAATACGAAAAATGTCTTCCAAATTGCTAAAAAATCTCTAGCAAAAAAAGGTATTGAAGATAGGACTATTAATCCCATTATTAGTGATGTAAATACAAACATTTCTTTAGATGTTAGTATTTGACCATCCTCAGCCGCTTTGTCTAATTTTCTTTGCGATGGTTCTTCGGTTTTATCTTGTGAATTATCTTCTTCAGCCATTTTATTAACTTCCTTCTTTGTATGAATGTAGAACTTCATCAACCAAATTAATTGCCATAGCTGTTAAATCAGAAAAAGCATTTGAAATTGGTCCTACCCCCAAATATAAAAAGATAAAGATGCTTATTAATGCAATTGGAAAACCAAATGAAAAGAGGTTTAAAGATGGCGCAGATCTAGTAATTATACCAATGGAACATTGTATTAATAATAATCCTCCAACAATTGGTAAACTTATTAAGGCTGCTAAATATAGCATATTTCCAAATGTATTTAGTGCAATATTACTTATTTTAGTAAAATCAAGAATTAGACCGATAGGCAAATATACATAACTTTCTATTAATAATTTAAGTATATATAAATGACCATCTAATGATAAAAAACAAGAAATAAGAAATAAAGTTAATACTGTGCTTAAAACAAGGGTTTGACCACCAGATTGAGGGTCGATCATATTTGACATAGAAAGACCAGCAGTAGATGCAATTTTTTCACCTGCAACTGCCGCTGCAGAAAATATTATATTTAAAATTAAACCCACTGAAAGTCCTATTCCTATTTCAGATAATATAAGTATAAATAAATTCAAACCTTGCATATTTTGAATTTCTGGTACTTTAATAATAGGAAATAAAAAAGCTGTTAAACTTATACTTGCAATAATTCTTACCTGCAACGGGATACCACTCAGTGAAAAAAATGGTGCACTTATTAGAAATGATGAGATACGAAGAGATGCTATAAAAAAAATCACCATATATTGGTATATGTTAAATAAATTAACTCCTGGTAAAGTAAATTCTGTCCCGCTCATAATTAATTTCTTTCGCTTTTAATTTTGTCCTACGCCTGCAACCTGATCAAAAATAAAATTAAAATAATCAACTAATCCCATCATAAAAAAATTACCAAGTAATCCAATTCCTAACATTACTACAATGACTTTAGGTACAAAACTTAGTGTCATTTCGTTTATTGATGTTGCAGCTTGTATAATGCCAATCAATAGACCTATTCCAAGCGCCAAACCTAAAATAGGACCAGAAACAAGTAAAACTTGATAAAAGGCCATACTTAACATACTTATATTTTCATCAAAGTTCATTTTTTATCCTGCTGCAAATGTACTTACTAAAGAGCCAACTGTCATGCTCCAACCGTCAACTAAAACAAATAATAATAATTTAAATGGAAGGGCTACTAACATTGGAGACAACATCATCATTCCAAGCGACATTAAAATAGATGAAATTACCATATCAATTACTAAGAAAGGTAAAAATAAAAGAAAACCTATTTGAAATGCTGTTTTAAGTTCACTAGTCATGAATGCTGGAAGAGCTATTCTGAAAGGGATATCTGAAACTTTGTTGAATTTCTCTAATCCAGCCAATTCAGTAAACATTATTAAGTCTGTTTTACGGGTATTTTTTACCATAAACTCCTTCATTTCAGAGCTAGCTGTTTCAATCGCTTGTTTAGCGGGTAAGTTTTTTTCCATGTAAGGAACTGCAGCATTCTCATACACTTTATTAAAAGTTGGAGCCATTATAAAAAAAGTTAAAAATAAAGAAATTGCTATTAAAACCTGATTTGGAGGTGTTTGTTGTGTACCGAGAGCCTGACGAAGAATTGACATTACAATTATTATTCTTGTGAAACTTGTCATTCCAAGGACAAGTGATGGAAGAACTGTCAGTGCTGTCATTAATAACAAAATTTGTAATGGAAATGAATATTCTGTTGTATCACCATTAGTTGAGACATTTAATGCAGGAAAGCCAGATGTAATTGTTTCTCCTATCGCTTGTATAGGAAATAAAGTTATAAAAATTAAAATCACTAAAAAGGATATTTTTTTTAGTAAATTTGTCAGAAATTTATAAACTCCAGCTTTTGGACTCATAAGATGAAAGTTGTTTGTAAATGGAGAACAAATTAATTCAAACATTTCTACCACCCTTTTTATGAGCAGAAAGTAAATCTGAGATATTAACATGTTGAAGAGGTTTTGAAACATTATGCTTTTCAGGTATTAATTTTTCTTGTTGGAGATTTTTTTTAGATATTTGTTTATTTTCGCTAGTATTATTTGAATTTAATTCTTTAAAAGCAAGTTGGTCAATTTGTGTAAGTGAACCTCTACCAGACTTGTGACCCACAAAGAAAAATTTTTCTTCACCAACTTTAAATATATAAGCAAGAAATCCATTATTAAGAGGTATTTGATTTATTACTTCAAGACTGTTTTCTTTTTTTATAATTTTTTTTAATTGACCACTTTTTTTCTTAATAATAAATGCAACAACTCCTAATACTACTAAAAATGAGATGGTTACTATAACTGTAGTAAAGTCTGGTACTGATTGTGACATATAAGCTTTCCTTGTTTTTTAAACTAAGGAAGCAAAAATGATGCCATTAGAAGAAATTATGTTTAAGATATTGTTTTTAAACAATATTTTTAGTGTCAATTTTTTGAAACCTATAATTTTTGAACTCGATTCTCTGGATTTGTCACTTCGGTAAATCTTATACCAAATCTTTCACCGACCATAACTACTTCCCCTTTAGCAATTTTTACTCCATTTGCTAAAATATCTAACGGGTCCCCAGCTAATCTTTCTAATTCAACGACTGATCCCTCATTAAGTCTCAAAAGATCTCTAATCTTCAATTCGGTTGAACCCACCTCAACAGTAAGCTTAACTTCAATATTTTCTAAAACCTTAAGATTATCTAATCCTGTAGTATCTGCAACTGTTTCTTCAACCTTTGCTTCAGCTTCATTCTCTGCCATGAAATTACTCCTCAAAAATTATAATCTATTATTTAAACTCACTGCAACTTGACCATTTGTTTCACCAATTTCAGCTTTGAACAAAAGTTTATCATTCACAAAGAAATCTACACCATCAACTGGAGGCAAATTCATTACATCACCTTCTTTAAATTTAATTAATTTAGACAATGAAACTAATGGTTCACTCAAAATTGCTGAGACAGGTAGTGGAACATTCAAGACTGATTTTTCTAAACGTTCTCTCCAGCTAATATCATCATTAATAATATCAGATTGAACTCGTGAACGCAAAAGAGATGCAATTGGTTTTAGAGTTTGTAAAGGATATATTATATCAAATGAAGCAGAGTCAACGTTTGGAAGCTGTACTACAAAAGAACAGATAATAACTGAGTCAGATGACTCAACTAAAGTTGCAAATTGTGGATTAATTTCTCTACTTTGGTGCTTAATAGTTATTGGCATAAGATCTTTCCAAGCAGTCTCTAGGCATTGAGAAATTCCATCTGATACTATTTCAATTATCCTATCTTCGGTAGCAGTAAATTCTGCCTTCGCTGATGGAAAATTGGCTAATTTACCACCATAATAACAATTAGTTAGGACACTAATAAAAGAAGGTTCTAAAACAAGCAACATTGATCCTCGAAGTTCATCAATTCTACTTGTACTTAAACTCATAAAGCTATTTAGACCCGCACTATATTCGTCGTATGTTTTTACTTCTGGAGGAAATGGATTTATCTTTGGTTGTAATCTAATCATTGGTAAAAATATACTTCTGACTAATCTTGCAAATCTCTCATTAATTAACCTTAGTGCATAATAATCACCTAGAAGTTCTAAATTATCAGAACCAAATGTAAAGTCAGTTACTTCAACATCATTATTTAATCCTGAATTTGCAGTAATTTCTCCAGACTGCAAACCTTCCATTAATGCTGAGACTTCGTCGGAAGATAATTTTCGAGATGTATTTGACATTAATTTTGAAATCCTAACTTATTGTAAAATAAATGCTGTAAAATAAACATCTTCTATACCTGGAAACTCATCAAGAGATTCCAATTTTTTATTGAGAACAACCATCAATCTCTCTGACAGTTTTTTCTTGCCATCACTACCAGAAATATCTTCTTCTGTAAAATCACTTATAGTTGATAATATTTCAGAACGTAATGCTAATTGATGTGAGTCGACAACTTCCATCACTTTTTCGTCATACTGTGTAGAAACACCAACACTTACTTGCAAAAATTTTCTACTACCCTTTAAGTTAGTAGTAAAGTCACCCGGAAATTCAAAATAGGTAGTTTCATAACTGTCAACTTCTGGAATTGCTTTAACATTCTTTTTTATTATGCCATCTTCACCCTCTTCTTCACCCTCTTCGTTTTCAGTTTCTTCTGATTTTTTCTTTTCAGCTTCTTTTCCTTCAATTATTTGATTAACTTCTGCTGATGGATCTGGGTCAGGTTCTCCACCAAATATAAAATAACCAATACCTAGGCCAACCACTATTAATAATAAGCCGCCAACAACAAAAGCAATAATTTTTAACAAGTTACTTTTTTTTTGTTCTTCTTCTACTTCTTCTGCCATTTTTTTTCTCGCTACTTAGTTTTAGATTATGCAATTACATTTACAATATGTCTAGATGAAGAATTATCATCTGAACTTACTTTAATATTTGTTTGTTCTTTTTCATCCTTAGATTTTATAGTATTATCTATTTCTTTTTTATTTGAATTTTTAGTAAAACTATTTTTTGAACCAAAATATTGATTTTTATCATTAGCTGAAAATTCTAAATCAATACCTTGATCATTGAAAAGTTTCTGAAGATGGTTTTCATTTTGAGTTAATGCATTTGAAACAAAACTATTTTCTGTAATTATTTTTACATGTCCTGTTCCATTTTTCAAATTTATTGACACTTTAAGTCTTCCTAAATTTTTAGGTTTTAGATTAAATTCAATTTCTTCTCCACCTTTTGCTAGAGCATTTTCTATTCTAGAAACAAGTTTTGTAGTCCAACCTTTCTGGGTTAAATCAAGTATCTCCATGAAACCTTCTAAAACAGAATTTATTCCAACGTTTGAAAGTGAATTATTATTTTGCTGAGAGAATTGATTTCCGTTACTATTATTTCCAATTAAATTTTGTACATTCAAAATTTTATCATTAGCTTTAATTTCATTTATATTATTCTTTTTTAAATTATCGCTTAATTGGTTATTCATATAATTCAAATTTAGACTTTTTGATACTTTTGTAACTGTCATTGCAGTTGAATCTGTTTTTTCTTTATTTTCTAATAAGTTAGAATTAAATGATTGATATAGTTTATTAGGATGATCATTTTTCTTAACTTTTTTTACAAAACTTACTTTATTTTTATTAGATATCGATGCTTGATTACTAAATGTATCTTCAGATTTTAATTTTATGTTATTTTCTTCAAAGACATGATTTGCTTTAGGGGATATTTCACCACTTTGATTAGCAGTTTGTTCTATGCCTTTAATGAAATTTAATGCAACTTTTAAATTTTCTTTTTTAGATTTGTCGTTACCTAAATTATAAGCCATGTTTTTATTTTTAAATTCCAAGAAATTCTGATTTTCAGGAAATTTTATAAAAATGTTTTGAGGATGAGATGTTGCTGTATCTAAAAAATTTAATATTTTATCTTTCATTAATTCAGATTTTAAACTTTGATCTGATTGAATTTGACTTTTTAGACTTTTGATATCTGATAAATTTAAATTGCTGATATTCAAATTAGGTAGAATATTAGACAAATAATCAATAATTTCAATTTCATCTTTTGTAAAAATAAACTCAAAATCGTCTGAAATTTTATTTGAATTTTCTTCATGACTATTGAAATTGATTGTAAATAAAGATCCTAATAAAGAAGAATTCTCATCACCTTTACTTGCAGTAGACACAAGTTCAACATTATTATTTACATCGTTTACAATTTTCATTTTAATTTCCACATTTTAAGTATAACTGCAAATACAGTGCCATTCTTAAAATATGTTATTCTAAAATGCTTTAACTCTGACTTTTCTTTTCTAATTCACTTATGTAAGCTTTTTTATATTCCAGAGCTTTCTCTTCAGCTTTAATTTTCTTTAAATTATTAAAAACTATTTTCTGTCTAATCGTTTCTTTTTCTAAAAGTAAATATTTATTTCTATTTAACGCAATATTTTTTTGATTTTGAAGAGTGGTAAGTAATTGTGCATTATTTTTAAAATATCCTGAATTAATTATTTTATCTGAGGAATTATTTTTATTGCCATTTATAATGGTATTTATCTGGTCAATAAGATTTTCATTTTTAATAATTTCATTTTGCACCAAATTAGAATTATTAATTTCTTTTGAAACGTCTTTTTTTCTAACTGTAGCAAGTCTCAAAAATCTTTTAATTTTTCTTTGCAACTATTTTACCTGTTCATACAATTTTAATAATGCTAATTTTGAATCTTCAAAACTTGATTTTTCAGAATTATTTTGAGATATAAAATCAATTAATTTTGGCCACATTTTAATAGCATCATCTAGATCTTTATCTTGTCCATGGGTGTACCCACCCATTAAAAGCAAGTCCTTATTTTCTATATAAGAACTGATATGTTTTCTAAATAATTTTGAGGCATTTAAATGATCATCTGTAATTAGTTCATTCATAACCCTACTAATTGAATTAGAAACATCAACTGCAGGATAAATACCCATTTGCGCATTCAATCTACTTAAAAGAATATGACCATCGAGTATTGCCCTTGCAGTGTCAACAACTGGATCATTATTATCATCTCCATCAGCTAAAATTGTGTAAAACGAAGTAATGCTGCCATTTCCATGATCACCTGTTCCTGTCCTTTCTATCAAATTAGGTATCATAGAAATTACTGACGGTGGATAACCTTTTGAAGTTGCAACTTCTCCTAATGACAAACCAATTTCTCTTTTTGCATGCGCTATTCTCGTTAAACTATCCATTATTAAAAGGACATTTTTACCTTGATCTCTGAAATATTCTGCTATTGCAGTAGCTCTATTGGCCCCCCTAATTCTCATTAATGGTGATCTATCTGCTGGTACTGCGACTACAGTAATTTTTTTAGATGATTTATCATTCATCAATTCGTTTACCATTGAACCAACTTCTCTTGCTCGTTCACCAATTAGAGCAACAACAACTACATCTGCTTCTGTATATTTACTCATCATTCCTAACAAAACAGATTTACCAACACCTGAACCAGCAATAATTCCAAGCCTCTGACCTTGGCCAACAGTCAATAAAGCGTTTATAATTCTTACCCCAACATCTAATGGCTTTTTTATTAAACTTCTTTTTAGAGGATTCATAACTTTACCCATAAGAGGCCATCTATTTTTAATTTTATCTATAGGTTTTTCATCTAATGGTTTTCCAAAGGCATCTGTTACTCTTCCAAGTAATGTGTTATCTACATCTATGTATCTTCCATCATCTTTTAATGAAACTTCACATCCAGAAACTATATGCGTAGAATTTTCTAAAACAGCAAGCATGTTATGCTTTTCGTTAAAACGAATAACTTCTGCGATTATATCTCTTCCCATTTGATCTTTTACAACGCAAAGACTTCCTATCGGTGCTGGAAAGGGATCACAATAAATTATATTGCCATCAAAGTGGTTAACTCTTCCTGAACTAATAATTAATTTAGGTCTTTTTAACTCAGAAATATTGTGTATTAGTTTATCCTCAAAATTCATAGATTATTTCCAATTTTTTTATTTGCTTTTTACACTTTTTTCAGAGTATTGCATCCCATCACAATTTAAGATTAAGTCACCTCTTGAAAGATCTTTGTTAGAAACAAAAAAATTTTTTTGTTCATTTTTATTGAAATTTTTAATTTTTGACAGTGCTTCAAAATCCTTATCATTAACTTCAATTGTAATCTTATCTTCATAACAATTTATATTCTTTATAAATGATCTGATTTTCTTTTCATATTTTTCTGGCATTTTATCTATTTGGTAGCCTGCAAGTTCATTTGAAATTTCAAGTATTTTATCTTGAAATACTTTATATATCGCCTCCTCACTCAGAGCAGACAATGATGACAAAATATTTTTAAAATCGTCATAATCTCCAATAATTTTTTCTGCATTAATTTCTGTTGGTTTGGTATTATCCTCAAAATTTTTAGTTACTTCATCCTGATTTTTATTCATAGATTGAGAGACAGCATCTCTTACGGAATCTAAAGCTTGTTGTGTTTCGTTGTCAGTCTCAATATCTTCATTAGTCTTTATTTCGTCTATGGCATCTTTTTGCTTTTCTTTATTATCTTTATCGATGTCTGTAATACTATCACCTTGCACTAATTTTTCAGATTCAATATCTTGTTCAATTGTTTCTAAATTTATATCATTAGAATTATCTGTTTCTTCTTTATTGTTTGATCGCTCAATATTAAATTTATCATCAATTTTGTTTTCATTGTCATTATTTTCATTTAATTTTACTTCTTCTATCTTTTGTTCATCATTAGTAACATCTGTTTCTTCCTGAGAAGAATTTGTGTCTTCTGAAGTTTTATCTTTTTCTACTTTTTCTCCATTTTCTAGATTAGATTGAAAATCAAAAGCAATATCAATTAATGATTTTTTTACAAAATTAGAATTATTTGAAATGTTTTTTTCTTCAAAATTAGACTCGGATTGAGATTTTAAAATAGATTTAATCTCCTCACTACTTAGTGGGGCAAAATTTTGAGAATCATAATTTTCCTGTTCTTCTGTCATGACTTAATTCTTTATATCAGAATAAATTATACGTAATCATCGCCACCGCGACCTGCTAACACAATAGAACCTTCATCAGACATTCTTCTTGCTACGGCAATTATTTGTTTTTGTGCCTCTTGAACTTCTGTCAACCTAACTGGGCCAAGTGCTTCCATTTCATCTTGTATATTTGCTGCAGCACGTTGTGACATACACCCAAATAATTTTGTTTTTAATTCCTCATCAGCACCTTTAAGCGCTAAAATAATTAAATCGTCTTCCACAGCGCGAAGAAGTGTTTGTAATGACTTGTCATCTGACAATAATAATGTTTCGAAAACAAACATACTGTCCTGTATATCTTGCATTAACTGCTTATCGTCTTTTAAGATTTCTTTCATTATTTTTGCTTCACCATCTTGGCTCAGAAAATTCATGATTTTAGCAGCCGCTGGAACCCCACCTACTTTACTAGCTCTTAAACTTGCATTGGATGAAAAAACTTTTTGCATTACTCTATCTAACTCTTTTAATGCTTCAGGTTGGACAGTTTCCAATGTTGCTATTCTTTTAATTATATCTGACTGACTTTTTTCAGGCATAAAGGTCAACACATCCGAAGCAGTAGATGGTTCTAAGTAAGAAATTATTAATGCTATAATCTGTGGATGTTCATCAATTATTAAGTCAGCTATTGATCTAGCATCAAGCCAATCAAGTATTTCTATTGCTTTATTGCTATCAGATGGCGTAATTTTTCCTAAAACAGTCTGAGCTTTATCTTCACCTAATGATTTAGTTAAAACGTTTTTAATATATCCACCTCCTGATATTCCAAGACTTGTTTGTGCCTTAATGATTGCTAGAAATTCATCGAGAACTAAGTTGACTGTGTCTTGTCCTAAACCTTGGACTGAATACATTGCTGAACCAAGGACTTGAACTTCTTTTGGAGATAGATTACCCATTATTTCTGCAGCTTCATCCTCACCAATTAACATCATTAGAATTGCACATTTTTGTGTACCTGTTAAACCTTGGTAAACTTCATCTGCACTTGGTTTTTTTACTGCCTCTGCCATATTATTACCCTACTCTCTAGTTTATTCTTTTTCCATCATATTTTTAAACACACTAGAAACTCTACCAGCCTCGTCTCCAACAATCATTCTAATTACAGCGACTTTATCATCATAAGTGTTTGCTGTATCTAGCATTTCAGCAGATATGGCGGCCTTTTTTGGTTTCAATTTTGCTTTAATATCTTCAAGTGATTCACCTTCTTGTACTTCAATTTTGTCATCTACATCATCTTCGTCATCGGATACCATTGCACCAGGTCCAGATGAATACCCTGCTGGAACAAGAACTCTTTTCAATAAAGGATGTAATGCACCAAAAATTACAATTGCCAATATTAATACTGTTGCTAATTGTTGAGCAAGTTCCCTTATAGACTCATTTTCGTACCATGGTACTTCATCCATCTCAAGAATATCTACAAAAGGACTGCTTGTTACTGTAACACTATCTCCTCTTGCCTCATCAAAGCCAAGAGCTTCTTGAACAAGAGATTTGATTTCTAATAGTTTTTCATCACTAAATTTTTCAAATGTTATAGTTCCTTCAGGAGAAATTTTTTTATTTTCACGTATAATCACAGCAGCTTTAATTTTCTTTATTTCTCCATATTGTGCTTTTGTAGTTTCAACTTTTCTACTAACCTCATAATTTTTAACTGAGGTTTGACTTCTCTGTTTTAAATTTCCACCAACTTCTTTCCCCTCGGGAGTTTGTGTTTTTAAATCAGGAGCTAAAGGTGGTGCATTTGACAATGCACCAGGAATACCTCTAGCCTCTGGATTTGCACTTTCGTCTAATGAACTTTGTTCACTTCTAAGCGCATTACCTTTTGGATCAACAGATTCTTCTGTTATTTCTCTTTGAGTAAAATTCATGTCAACATTTATTTCAGCTTTTAAATTACCAGCACCAACAATTGGTGTTAATAATGAAATAATTCTTGATTTATAAATTTCACCTAACCTCATTGTCTGTGACATTTGTTCACTAGATATTGATGCAGAAAGATCATTTGATGGTTTAGACAAAAGCTCTCCAAATTGGTCAACAACAGTGATATTCTCTGATGGTAGATTAGGCACTGAAGATGCCACAAGATGTACAATTGACTGTACTTGTTGCCGTCCTAAAGATCTTCCATTAGCTAATTTAACAAAAACTGAAGCTGAAGGAAGAGCAATTTCCCTTGCAAAAACAGTTTTTTCAGGAATAGCCAAATGAACTCTTGCGGAGCTTACTCCAGATATATGATTAATTGACCTTGATAACTCTGCTTCCAATGACTGTTTAATTTTAATAGCTTCAACTGACCTACTCGTACCCATAGGCATTTCACCTAGGCTATCATAACCGTCTGGAACTGAAGATGGAAGACCTTCACCAGCAAGCAGCATTCTAGATTCATGATAATCTTTGACTGGTACTATTACCTCTCCTGTAGAAGGATTTAGTGTTGCATTAACTCCATTTTGTTTTAACGTTTGCATTATGATTGCTTTTTCGCTTTCTGGAAGTGAAGCGAAAAGTGTTGTCACATCAGATTTTTGCATAGTAAAAAATACTATTAAACCGACAAAAGCAACAATAACCCCAAATATTAATGGGATCGATTTTTGAACAGCTGGATCAGATGTCATTTTTCTAACATTTGAAATAGACGTAGAAATCCTACTAATTATACCAGTGTTTTGATTTATACCTGTAATATCATTTCCTGTTGTTGCTTCTGCCATAATTTTTTCCTAACAATTCTTAATTAAACGGGCATATTCATTATGTCTTTGTAAGAACTTAAAACCTTATTTCTTACATTCAGTGTCATTTGAAATGCAATATTTGAAATTTGCTGTTGCATGATAACTTTTGTAAGATCAGTTTCTTTTCCTAATTCATAATCTTTGGTTATTTTTGAAGCATTATTTTGGCTTTCAGCTACAGAATTAATTGCATCATTTATTTTCTTAGAGAAATCTTCAACTTTTTTATTTCCTGTAAAAGCCTCATTTGCTTTATCTAAAATATTTTGCCTAAGAGCACTTGAGCTTATATTTTGATCTGAAATTTTCATCATCGATCTTCCTTTTAAGTTACTTTCGCAAAAGCGAGTTGATCTGCAAATGTATCAATAGAAGAGTTTTCATTTATCTTTGATAAAGATTTATCTATCATAATTGAATTTTCATCTATGACATTTCCATTACTTAATACAAGTGCTCTTTGAAGAGTGTTTTCGAGTTCTCTCACATTACCAGGCCAATTATGGTTTAATAGTAACTCAATAGCTTTACTTGAAAGGTAAGGTACAGATTTTTCTTCTTGATTATGTTTGTCTAAAATTTTGATTGCAATTGGTAAAATATCATCTTTTCTTGATGATAAATTACGTGTTTGAAGGGGAAAAACATTAAGTCTGTAGTATAAATCTTCTCGAAATCTAGATTGATTTACCTCATAAGCCATATCTCTATTTGATGTTGCTAAAACTCTTACATCTACATCAATATCTCTTTGTCCACCAACTGGAGTAACTTTTCTTTCCTGTAAAACTCTTAATAATTTTGCTTGCAATGACAAAGGCATTTCAGAAATCTCATCTAAAAGTAAAGTTCCTTTGTCTGCAGCTCTGAAGATTCCTTTGTTAGCATTTGAAGCACCCGTAAAAGCACCCTTTTCATGACCAAAAAGAATGGCTTCTAACATATTTTCTGGTATTGCTGCGCAATTAACAGCAACAAAAGGTTCATCTTTTCTATTGGAGTTTTCATGCAAGTAGTTTGCTAACACTTCTTTACCTGAACCTGTTGGGCCATTAATAAAAACTGTTACATCCGTACCAGCAACTCTTCTAGCTAATGATAAAAGTTCATAAGTTTTTGCATCACCTGCAGAAAATGAAATATTTGGACAACAAGTATGAAATATTAATTCTAAAAAATATTTATCCGTATAATCAGAAACATTAATTCTTTTTAGAGCTCCACCTAATTCATCTCTAATCTCTATACCATTACAATTACTATCATCCGATATAATAATAATTTTTGTTAATTTAGCTTCCCTTGCAAAGGAAATTAGTTTTTTTGATCCTCCTATTTCTTTTTCAAAAATATCAGAACAAACAACCGTATCTGCTTGATAACCAACTAGATCAATACCAAAAAAATCTGGTTTTGAACTTCCAACGCCGGCCTTAATGACTGTAATATCTCTTTTTTCTAATATATCACATAAATTATTAGCTAAACTTAAACTATTATTTACAACAATAACTTGGCTCATAAAACACTCCTAAGATTATTGAAAAATAAGAAGCAAGAAGCTTGCCAACTTAAAATTTTTAGAGAATTTAAAATGATTATAACTTTTATAAATATTATTTTTTACATATAAGATTGATTTATAATGAAAAATGTCATTATTATGACAGTTAAGTTTAGTTTAATTCAATTATTTGACGGAATTTTAATGAATGTTGTCGATAAATCTACTCATCAGTCTAAGCAAAACAAATCTATAATAGATAAACTGAATGAAATGATAGATGGTGAAAGTCCTGAGACTATATCAATGAAAAATTTAATTGCTATGGTTTCTCAAACAGATAGTACAGCATTAATTTTAGGTGAAACTGGGACTGGTAAGGACATAGTTGCTCAAGCTATTCATAAGTGCTCACAAAAAAAAGGACCGTTTATTACCGTAAATTGTGCAGCCATACCATCTGAATTACTGGAATCAGAACTTTTTGGACATGAAAAAGGTTCTTTTACAGGAGCAGATAAACAAAGAAAAGGTAGATTTGAACAATCGAGTAGTGGATCTCTTTTCCTTGATGAAATTGGGGATATGCCTTTACCTCTTCAAGCTAAACTTTTAAGAGCTATTGAAACCAAAACTATTCAGAGGGTTGGAGGTTCAGAGGATATAAAAATTAATTTAAGGTTGATTTGTGCAACACATAGAGATCTTGAAAAAAAAGTTGAAGCCGGTGAATTTAGAGCAGATTTATTTTTTAGAATAAATGTATTACCTATTAACGTACCCTCTTTGGCTGAGAGAAGAACAGACATTCCAAGTTTGCAAAAAAGTCTGTTAGATAATCTTAGAGTTGATGAAACACAAAAACCAATCTTTACACCAGACTCAATTACTGCACTTTGTAAACATAATTGGCCTGGAAACATTAGAGAATTAAAAAATGTAATTGAAAGGGCTTGCATTATTTTTCCAGGAAAAGAAATTACAAGCACTAATGTTTACGAAAATTTACTAAGATTAAAAATTCCAACAGTTGCAGAGGAACAAGAAGCTTTGTGGGAAATGACTTCTGATCTAAGTGGAATAAGCAACCTTGAAGAAAATGAGGTTACAAATAACCTGGAAGATTACTTGCCACACCCAAAGAATTATAAGAACTGGTTTTCTTTTTATGACGAAATAGACTTGAGAAGACACCTTCAAGATGTGGAAATTGTTTTAATAGAAGAGGCACTTGAAAAAACAAATAATAAGGTAGCACTTGCAGCAGATAAATTAAAACTTCGAAGGACTACCTTAATTGAAAAAATGAAAAAATATTCAATAAACGTAAATCAGAATATTAATTAATTAATCTCAAAAAAACTTCACCACTCGCATTGGCTTGTGCGAGCATTGAAGATGCAGCTTTAGACATAATTTGAGCTTTTGTTAGCCTAGCGGTTTCTAAAGCAAAATCAGCATCTTCTATTTTTGATAATCTTGAGGAAGAATTATTCTTAGCGTCAAGTAAATAACTTAATCTATGATCGATTGCATTTTCACTTGCCCCAAATTTTGCTCTTGTATTAGCTATTGTATCAATTGCAGTATCAATCTTAGTCAAAGCTGACGTGGCATTTGAAGAATTTGATACTGAAACTATAGATCCCGGAGTTGATGCGCTGCTGGATGCTTGAGCTTGAAACCCAAGTTCGCCAACATCATCACCTGATATTTTTATAACATCTCCAGCAGTATGAGTAAGAAGTATTTGTCCCTTAAATGTCACTGAGCTACCTACAGAAATTGTCGCTCCGGTTGCGTCAGTATGACCATCAATAAAAACACCAGCTGTTCCTGCATGTGCTATTACAATATCAGCTCCACTCGCGCTTGCAAGTTGAACTTCTCCACTTGAGTTAACAGAAGCAACAATATCTCCAATAGAAGCATTATTAATAGCTGCAATAGTCTGAGTTCCGTTAGTTACACTAGAGAAATTTATTGCATTTCCATTTATACTTATATTAGAAGACGCCGATGAAGCTTCTGAATAATTCAAGGTTAACGTTACTAAATTATCTCCTGTAGCAGCAACATTTGTTGATGATGAGACAGCATTAATTGCAATAGCTTTTGACGCAGCTGATGCGCTATCTGATGCTCCAATTGCAACATCATTTATTTTAATATCATGAGATGCTGTAAGAGCATTCGTTGATACTAAATCTGATCTAATAATGGTACTTGAGTCAACTTCATTAAAACCAAATCTTGCTAGATCATCAATGTTTCCACTGTTGGATGCGTATCCATTGGCTTTTGTCATGGCTTCAATTTTAACAAATGTACCATCAACATTTTCTAACTTAATGTACCCCAAATAAGTGCCTGCCGTGAAACCCGCATCAGTTGGTGCATTGCCACCAATAACAATGTCATTCCCAGTAGTATTTGATAATGTAATTGTATTATCAGAATTTAATGTGGCTGTAACACCGCCAGCTTCTTGATTAATTTCAGTTACTAAGTTTTCTAAACTTGTTTGAATTGATATTACATTAGTATTAATTGTAAAACTATTGCTCATAGAAAGAGAGTTTTTTGCAGCTGATGTAAGTTTATTAAAACCAGTTGCAGTAGCACCGTGGGTATTAGAATTAGCATTAATAGCAGTAACCAGTGCGGCTGCTGTATTGTTTCCTGATGATAAATTATCAGTTAAGTTTGCTGCTAAAGCGTTTTGTGAATTAATTTTGATATCACTTGCTGCAAGATTACTACTATTGTAAGTAAATCCTGTTACTCGTCCACTGGTAAACTCTTTTACTCCAGATGATCCAGACAAACCTAAAGCTGTACTATCAGATTTCACAAGATCGATAGAAACTATATCATCCTTAGTTTCTCCAACTAAAAAACTTACCTTATCTTTAGTTCCATCTAACAATTTGATAGTATTAAATTTTATTAATTTAGTTAAAGCATCTATTTCTGTTAAGTAGGAATCTATTTCAACCTGTAGTGTGTTTCTATCAGCTGTTGTTAAAGTTGAACTGCCTCCTTGGACAGCCAATTCTCTTATTCTAGCAAGTATGTTATTTATTGAACTAAGACCACTGTCAGCTGTTTGAGTAAGTATTTTTCCCTCAGCACCATTCGAAATTGCTTCACCTAAGGATAAAACTTGAGCATTTAACTTTGAAATAGGGCCTAAAGATGCTGGATCATCAGATGCACGATTAATTCTTTTACCAGAAGATAACCTTTCTGTACTTTCAGTCATTTCCTTTATTTGATTAGTCATATTTCTTTGAATAAATTGAGACGTAGTCAAATTACCAATATTAAGCATAAATAAATTCCTCCACGAATTTTATTAAAATTACGGCTTTAACTACGACTGAAATTTAAATTTGTTTAATTTTTTTTTAAAAAAATTAAAATACTATTATTTCTTGCTCATGGAATATGCTTTTAGTCTTTTACTAAATTGACTTTGATTTTTGGATAAGTTTTCTAATTTTTTTTCTGTAGCTTTTATATTTTCAAGATTATTTTCAATAAGCTTACCTATTCTTTTTTTAATCTGATTTTTCTTAATTTGTCTATCTTTAATCTTTTCTATTAGTAATCTTCTTTTTGTATCAAGAAGTGAAATTTGAGAAAATTCGTTATTATATATTAAATCAGAAATTTTTTTGGATAGATTTTCTAGCATTTCTAAGTCAGTGTTTAGAGTATCCATCTTTATTTCTCTAAAGATGGTATTTCTTCCCACCCTTCCATGATTTGTTTAACAACATCAATAGCTTTTAAAATTCCATCTTCAATTTTTTGACTGAACCCTCTAATTATTTCGTAACGGCAATATTCGTATAACTGGAAAAGATTATTAGCAATTTCTAAAGCTTTATCAAAATCTAAGCTAGTTTGAAGACCATAAATTATGGATAGTGATTTACTAAGATTTTTAGCTTTATGGCGAACATTTTTTTCTTCAAAAGCTTTATCGACTAAATACTGATTTTGTTTTCTTTTTCTTTCATCTTGAATGTCTAAGACAATTTTTTGCATTGAATTGACCAACTCTTTCATCAATGCTCTAACTATTTCATGTGAAGATGTAACAGCATTGGAAGATTGTTGCGTCTTTTTATATGCATTTAATTGTTCGTTATTTACCATAATAATAAATCAACATTGTTATATATAAGTGTCAAAAATTTGATTTTTTATAATTTTTATGTTTTATTGACACCATGATTGTTAATAATTTACAAAACCCATATGCTATAAATGAGATTTATGCTTCTAAACCGCTTAGGAATGAAAGCTCTAGTTTATCTGCAAACACTATGCCAACTAGTGATCGAATAGTTTCTGAAACTAGTGTTACAAAAAGACCTTTAAATAACACACCGCCAAACTTTATTAGACATGTTTATGTAAACAATCAAAGTGCTAGTAACGGGTCATTAACTGAGAGCTTTATAAGATCAAGAGCTTCATTATCTCCATCCTATTTTCATAATGAGATTGTCACTCGTTATAATATGATCAGTGTAATTCCAAAAAATCTTACTCAATTAAAGAAATCAATTGAAAAATACGCATAGATTAAAATAGCTAAATTTTTGGCATAACAATTGCACTGTTTCCCTACGAAATTAATTTGGAGATTGATATGCCAACAGTTAATTCTAATACTGCTTCACAGTTTGCGCTTAATAAAATGGCTGCAACAGAGCGTGATATGACAACGGCGATGGAAAGATTATCGTCAGGCAAACGTATTAATCATGCAGGTGATGATGCAGCGGGTGCAGCTATTGCTGACAGAATGACTGCACAAATTAAAGGATTAGAACAATCAGTAAGAAATGCGGCTGACGTTATTTCAATGGCACAAGTTACTGAAGGTGCCTTAGACGAATCTTCTTCAATAATTCAAAGAATAAGAGAATTAGCAATTCAATCAGCATCAGATGTAATGAACGCAGAAGAACGTTCTTATTTGGATGCAGAAGTTGTTCAAATGTTAGCAGAATTAGATCGTGTAACTAGAGATACTACTTTTAATGAAATAGCAGTTTTAGATGGATCATTTGCAGATAGACGTTTTCAGATTGGAACACATGAACGTGAATTTGCTCAGTTATCAATATCATCAATGAGATTGGACAGCTTAGGAGCGTACAAGGCTAAATCCCAAGGAACAGAGACAACTGATGACGCTGGTGGCCCAGTTGATAATGATAATTTAGCATTGAATGCTTATGCAGTTGCTGATACCTCAGAAACCAATTTGGTACAGGCAGAATCATTTACTATTCATGGTATTTTGGGAAGTTCATCAGTAACTGCTGCAGAAGGATCGAATGTTAGAGATATAGCAACGTCTGTTAACGCCGTCTTTGACTCTACTGGAGTTACAGCTATAGCGTCTACACAACTTAAAATTCAGGCAAAGACTTTAGATGCTTTATTTAATGGTCAAACAAGTGTTTCTTTTAGCATTCAAGGAAAAAATACTACAGCAGTTACTATTGCTGCAAATGTTACTTTAAATAACAGTGAGGGAAGTTCTGTATTATCTGAACTTAGAGATTCTATTAATAATTACACAACTACTACAGGTGTAACAGCAACTTTATCCACAGATAAATCATCTATAATAATGGTTCAAAACGAAGGTTATGATATTAAACTAGGTGATGTAAATTTTGCTGGTGATACTGTTACTGACGGAGCTCAAAGAACTTTATTAGTAACAAGCTTAGATAATGATGAGGTTGTAGCTGGAGACGCAGTATCTTTAGGTGACACAAATGTTACTACAACTGATCAAAATGGTATCGTTACAATTGATACCAGTGGTCAAACAACTATTGGAAGTCTGGCTGGTACAGCTTTCGAAGCAACAGGTCCTCGCAAACATGGAACAAGCACAACATCAGTTGTTGCGACCCAAAGAATTAGAACAACTGAGGAAGGTATCAATGGTACTGGGTCCATGGTTATTTTAAATTCTGCTAATGTTCTTAATTCTTTCATAACAATGACATCAAGTGCAGCTACTGCTGGTATCACTTATAAAATAGTGGGAACTGATGTACATGGTAATGCTCAAGAAGAAACAATTCCTGCATTTACTGGGGCCGTAACTTTAGAATCTACTAAAGTTTTTGGAACAGTTACATCAGTAGTGCCATCTGGTCAACATGCAACGGCCGAAGTTAGTGTGGGTACTCGAAACACAATTGCAAAGCAATCAGCACTTGTCACTGTCACAAGTTCTACTGGTGATGAAAGTGCTTTAACATTTACAGTTACTGGTAAAGGAATGGATGGTACAGATCTAACAGAAATAATAACCGGCCCTGCTGTAGGTAAAACAGTAACAGGCAGAAGAATTTTTACAGAAATACACACAGTTGTTGTATCTGGTGATACAGCTCAATCAGTTGATATTGGATTAAAAGCAGCGGATTCTGTCATTATTACTGGACAACTTGAAATGTCCTCTAGCAACAGTTTTACAGTTGTTGGCGAAGATGGAAAAGGATTATTTGAAGCATCACCTGGTGCAGCATCATTAGATAAATTATCTGGTGTGAATGTAAAGACAAGACAGTCATCAATTGACGCATTACGAGTATTAGACAGGTCGCTTGATAGAATTCATAAAGAAAGAGCAAAACTTGGAGCTCTTATGAGCAGAATGGAAAAAGCGATAGATAATTTATCAAATGTAGCTCTAAACACTAATGCTTCTAGAGGTAGAATTGAAGATGCTGATTTTGCAAAAGAGTCTGCACGATTAACTAAGGCACAAATTTTACAACAATCTGCTATGGCCATGATAGCACAAGCAGGAAAAGCACAACAAAATGTGCTTCAATTATTACAAAATTAAATCCTCCAATTAATAAATAAAAAAAAAGGCCACCCTAGGGTGGCC
Source organism: uncultured SAR116 cluster alpha proteobacterium (assembly GCA_902616615.1). Taxonomy (GTDB): domain Bacteria; phylum Pseudomonadota; class Alphaproteobacteria; order Puniceispirillales; family Marisalimonadaceae; genus Marisalimonas. Next base: position 53,603 of record CACMTN010000007.1, read on the forward strand.
TTCCTTCCTTTATCTCTCCAAATTATCCTTGAAGAAGAGCTAGTAAGTTTTGCTTAGATGCATTTGCCTGAGCTAACATTGATGTTGCAGCTTGTGACAAAATCTGAGCTTTCGTTAGATTAGATGTCTCCTGAGCAAAATCAGCATCCTGAATTCTAGATTGAGCGGCTTCTGTATTAACTTTCAAAGTTGTTAAGTTACTTATAGAAGCATCAATTCTATTTTCAATGGCACCAAAAGATGATCTAAACTTAGAAACTTGTTCTATTGCTTTATCGATCAATTCTAGGGAAGCATTTGCTCCAGCCATAGTCTCAACTGACACTTTTGTACCAGAAACTTCAAACTCTGCACTTTGACCCTGAATACCTAACTTTTGAAGAATGGTTTCAGTTGAGCCAAATGTACCGTCAACACCAGTCCTCATATTTGTATTAGAGTCTGCAGCAACAGTTTCAACTTTTATTGGGGTACCTGTTGAGTTAGAAAGTTCTAATTTACCACGAGAAGTAAAATCATCTCCTATACTTGCAGTATATCCAATTTTAACAGCGTTTGATGTAAAATCAACATCAAGGTCAATTCTTGATACGGTTGCAAAAGCTTTAGTACCAGTAGAAGTACCACTCTGAGCAGGACCAACTATTACTTCGGTTAAACTATTACCAAGCATGTCAGTACCATGAACAGTGATTGTACCGTTGGCTGCTGTAGCATTGTTTCCTTCAGTTATTGTAATCAATGCACCACCAAGATTTAAACTTGTAGCACCGGAAACTAATGTCAATGCAGTAGCAGCACCATGGTCACCAGAAGCGACTAATCCATCATCATCTGCTACCTTATTACCATGATTGGCTGCGTTAGTTCCACCAGCATTAGTGTTACCAATTGTACTTGCATTGGTATCAGCTTGTGAGGCAGTTATAGAAGTAACAGACTCGTACACATTTTTACTTAAAGCTTCAAGTGTACCACCAGCTCCTCTTACAACCTCAGTAACTGTATTACCAAAAACATCTGTACCTGTTATAGTATAGTTTTGGTCAGCTTGACCAGTTATTGAACCAATGTCAAAAGTAAGTGTAGAAGTTTGATCAGCTACGATTTCAGTGACAGTATTAAAAGTTTTAATACCATCAACAGTACCATTTTGTGTTGCACCAGCAATAACCTCAGTTTGGACGTTTCCATCCATATCTGTACCAGTAATAGTAAAGTTTATACCAGATGCATCACCGTTATTTAGTTCTGTAATCCTGACCATTCTACCTTTTGGTGTTGCGCTTGTAGCTGTTGAAGTTAATGTCATTGCAGATGTAGAAGCTGTCTGACCATCAGACAATTCATCAGTATCTGTTACCGCACCAGCAGAAGTAAAAACAACTTGGCTATTAAAGTTTGATGGGCTCAACAATGTCAAGCTTGTATCTGTGATTGCAGCACTTGCACGTAGTGAATCAACGTCTTCATCACTACCTCCAATAATACCACTAACACTTACTGTTCCATTAACATCTTTAAATGCCCTTATGAAATCAGTATCACCCTGATGAGTTACTCTAATGTCCACACCAGATGCACTTGATAATGTAACAGCACCATCAGAATTAGCTTTAGCTCTTATGTCACCTACTGATGCATTATTGATTGCAGTAACAACACCTTCAATGCCATTAGCAGATGTTACATTAATTGAAGTACTATTAACAAAAAATTCAGTTGTACCACCAGGCATTGCACCAAAATTTAAAGCTAGCTGAACTTCGTTACTTGCTTTAGCAGTTACGCCTGACTCAGTAGATACTGCATTAATAGCTTCAGCTATAGAAGAAGCTTGACCTGTAGCTGAGGCTCCAATTAATACATCGTTAATTTTGATCTCATTAGCAGATAGAGCTGTACCACTTACAGTATCAGTTTCTAATATTGAACCAGATGAGGTTTCATTAAAACCTAGAGCATTAACATCACCAATAGTACCTAGACCATCAGTATATCCGTTGACTTCACTTCCTGCTTCAATTCTAACAGCCGAACCATCTAAGTTTTTAAGACTTACAAAACCTGTATATGTTCCTGCTGTGAAACCAACATCTGAGGCAGCTGAACCTGCAATAACAATAGCTTCACCAGTTTTATTTGACAATGTTATTGTATTATCAGCATTTAATGCAGCGTTTATACCAGACACAGCTTCGTTAATGTTGGCTGTCAATTTTGAATATGATGTGGCAAGAGCGACAGTGTCACCATTAATTGTAAAAGTAGCAGATTGTGAAAAAGTACCTTTAGCAGTTGATTGAACAGAATTAAAAGCGTCTGCTTCTGCACCATGTATACCAGTATTAGCGTTTATTGCATCTGCTAATAACTTAGCTTCATTAGCTCCAGAAGCTGAAGTGTCCTGATTAAAGTCAGTTGCAAAAGCATTAAACCCATTTATCTTTACATCGGCAGCTGCAATAGTATTAGCAGTGTTACTAAAATCTTTTTCATCAATTCTTTCACTTGTTAATGTAGTAACACCAATAGCACCACTTAACCCTAATGAAATTGAATCAGAACTTTCTAAATCTACTTTCAATGTATCAGAGGCATTAATACCGATTTGGAATTTAACATCTACATTACTACCATCTAGTAATTTAACATTATTAAAATGAGTGTTTGCAGATATTTTATCAATTTCTTCAATGAGTTGATCAACTTCTGATTGTATCATGCTTCTGTCAGAGTCACTTAAAGTGCTGTTTCCAGCTTGAACTGAAAGTTCTCTTACTCTCTGCAACATATTTTCAACTTCACCCAAAGCGCCTTCAGCTGTTTGTGTCATTGAAATTGCATCATATGAGTTTCTGATTGCGACACCAAGACTTTTAACTTGGGATTCCATTTTAGAAGCGATGGCTGAACCAGCAGCATCGTCAGCGGCAGAATTGATTCTGAAACCAGATGATAGTCTATTCATTGCATCATCTAAATCTGCATTCAATTTAACCATATTTTTTTGGGCTGTTAAAGCACCAATGTTTGTATTTATACTATTAGCCATATTATCGTCTCCAAGGTTTGTTAGTATTTTCTAACAATAGAAACGACAAGATAAAGAAATGTTTAGTTTTTTATATAAGTAAAATTATTTTATATAAATATCATTTTTTGGTAAAGATGTTCTAAAATTTTGTGAGACTTTAATAAGTCCCTTTTCAAATTTTTTAATATAGTGCTGAGTATTTAATAACTGATTATTATCTTTTTTATTTTTTAGTATATTTTTTAATTTATCAATTTCCTTTTTATTTTTTCCCAATAATATACCTTTTTTTATATATTCTTCTTCTGATAAAGTTATCAAAGTTTCAAGATGTAATGATGTTAATACACTTCCAGCAACTCTTGAAGGGAAACTGTTTCCTAACAAAGTTAAGATTGGCAAACAACCATTAACTGCATCTATTGCTGTTGTATGGGCATTATAATTAGACGTGTCTAAAAATAAATCTGCTAACTTGTGTCTTGCTAAATGTTGAGAAATTGAAACTCTTTTTGCAAAGATTATTCTCTCACTATCAACACCGTTTATTTTAAATTTTTTCAAAAGTTTTGCTTTTAGAAGATCAGATTGGTGGGCTAACCATAAAATACTCTCTTTTACTTCTAATAAAATTCTACTCCAATGATCTAAATCCTGATCTGAAATCTTATAACCATTGTTAAAACAACAAAATATAAATTTATCTTCAGGGAGTTCTTCAATAGTTTTGTTTGTTTGAAAATCGTAATTTTTACTATCGTCTGATATCAAATATGTGTCTGGCATATAAATTATTTTTTCTGAAAAAAATTGTTTTTTATTTTCAGGTATTACAATTTTATCACCTACAATGTAGTCCATACAATCAGAGCCAAAAGTTCCTGGATAACCGAGATAATTAACTTGAATTGGAGCTAAGCGATTAACGAATAATGAGGGTCTTGAATATTGTGTATAACCCATCAAATCCACAGCAATCTCTATTTTGTAATCTCTCGATAATTTAATTATGTCTTTATCACTAAAATTTTTAACATTAAAAAATTGTTTTACATTTTCTTTTAAAAAATTTATTTCATCATTTTCTTGTTCATTTCCAAAGGAAAATATAAAAACTTCAAAATTATCTTTATCATATAAACTGAATGCTTTTTTTAAAAGATGCATGACAGGGTGATTTTTAAAATCAGCAGAGAAGTACCCTATTTTAATTTTTCCATTGAAGCTATTTTGCTTAAAACAATAACTGTTTGTAGCAGTTAAAATTTTATTACTGTAGTGTTTTGACGTTAGATATTGAACTTCATAATCATTTACTAGAGGCATCATAGTTAGTGGGGGTATAAATTCTCCTGGTTTTAAAGACGAAATTAACTTGATAGACTCTTTCTTAATATCTAAATTTTTAGATATTATATTTTCATTATTAATTCCTAAAATTGTTGATGATGCTTTTTTGAATTCGCCAGAATATATGTAAGCTTTCACTAAATTGAAATAAATATTCACAAAAGAATTATCTATACTTATTCCAAGCTTGTAAGTATCAATTGCTTTGTCGTATTTTTGCAAATTTAAATAACAATTTCCTAAATTATTATAAAATTCTGGGAATGACCCATCTATATGAATTGACTTTTTAGAAAAATCTATTGCATTTTCATATTGGCCTTGATTTGATAAAATGAGTGAAATATTATTATAGGCTCTTGAATTTTTTGGATCTAATTCAATAACTTTTTTAAACAATGAAATTGCTCTAATGTCATCACCCATTTTAGACAAACATAAACCTTTATTTAAGTAGGCAGAAACATAAGAAGGACTAATGTTTATGGATTTATCTAAGATATCTAATGCTTGGTCAAATTCACCACAACTTAAATACAAAAAACCTAAAGCATTCATAGCCCTAAAATTATTTGGTTTTGATTGAATGGCTGCCATATATAATATTTTTGATTTTTCAAAATCAAATAACTCTCTATAACTATTTCCAAGATTACATAGAGCTTCTTCATAAACAGGGTTAATTGTTATTGCTTTTTTTAATGGATCAAGAGCAGATTTAAATTCAGATATCTCATTTAACGAAGCACCTAAGTTATTATAATATTCTGCAACTTGAGGATTTAACTTAATAGCTGTTTTAAAATAAGCCTGACCTTTTTCGTGTTTTTTTGTTTTTATATAAGAAACACCAAGTAAATTTAGTAAAAAAGTATTTTTTTTATTTTTTGTTAGTAATATTTCTCCATATTTAATAACTTTAGAAAATTCTCCCAAATTAAAATTATTCAGAATATCGTTAATAGTTTTTAAAAATAGATCCTTATCAATATCACTGGACACAGCTTGCATTTTTTCCTCATCGATATTTGTGAGATATTATGCAAATCTAGTACCATTTAAAATAGCTATAATAACTAAAATTATAAAATAACATATCGGTTATGGAATAAAATTTGCATGTCAAAAACACATCATAAAATTAGAGAAAAAAATATGTTAAATATAAAATTTAAAAATAAAGAATTAAGTTTTTGGCAGATAGAAAGGTTATCACAAGAGCATAAATTGAATAAGTACGAGTTACTTGCTAGTGCTTTTAACCAAGACATCTTATATTCTGAAGAAACTGAGTTGTTAAAAAATTTTATATTATCTCTAAGAAATATTTCTCATATTGTAAAATCTCAAATTTTTCAGGATGCATTTGCACATTTTATTATTAGCCAAAAATATGAGAAATCTTTTTTAGAATTCGGAGCAACGAATGGTTTAGATTTATCTAATACTTTTTTACTTGAAAATAATATGAATTGGTCAGGTGTTGTAGCAGAGCCAAGTCCTCAATGGCATATGTCATTAGAAGACAATCGTCCAAAAGCAAAAATATTAAAAAAATGTATATGGAAATCATCTGGTGACAAATTAAAATTTTTTATGTCGGATCTTGGTGAATTGTCAACTTTGAATGATTTTACCCATTCTGATGAAACAACATTACCCCAAAATACTGCATTAAGAATTAAAAGTGGAAGAATTATAGAAGTAAACACAATTTCATTAAATGATGTTATGAAAGAATATTTTAATGATAAAGCCCCTTCTTATATTTCTGTTGATACAGAAGGAAGTGAATTTGAAATATTATCTAGCTTTGACTTTAAAAAATATAAACCTATATTTTTTTCAGTAGAACATAATTTTACAAACCTAGAATCAAAGATAGATGATTTAATGATTAGTAACGGATATTTTAGGGTTTTCAAAAAGTTGACTTCATTTGATGCTTGGTATTTAAGAAATGATATTATTTAAATAAAATTCTAAATTTTTAAAAAATTGTCCAATTACATAAATAATTGTAGTTAAAGGTTTAATAACATTTAAGTTGCTTAAGATTTACATCAAATTAAAAATAAATTTGTCAACTGTGGTATAGATATTGCATTTCTTGTTTATGGAAAATGAACAAGTATTAGAATTTATTCAAAATCTTTCTCCTGGTAAAAAAAAATACGAGGAAAAAAGAGCAAAAAAATTAAATTATAACTCTTTATATGATTATATTTTGTCTAAGTTTGAAAAGCCAAAACAAAATATTAGAACAGAAAATGATAGATGTGCAAAACATCAATCAATTTCATCGAGGGTTAAAAAAACTCCACCTAAAAATCAGATTGAAAATCTTTACCAACACTATCAAAATGGACAATTTAAAGACGCTGAAAATCTTGCACTAATTATCACTAAAAAATATCCAAAACATCAATTCGCGTGGAAAGTGTTAGGTGTTATTCTAAAAGAAAGTGGGCGTGTGGTTGAATCTTTATTACCCAATCAAGAATCTGTAAAATTAGCACCAGAAGATGCTATAGCGCAAATGAACTTGGGATCCACACTCCAGGAATTAGGAAAATTAGAGGAAGCTGAAGTATGCTTTAGGAAAGCTATTATTTTAAAACCTGACAATGCTTATGCTTACTATAATATGGGTGTAACACTGAAAGAGCTAGGTAGATTTGAAGAAGCCGCAGAAAACTATGAACAAGCATTGATTTTTAATCCTAATTATTTTGAAGCCTATTGTAATTTAGGCGCTTTGATGCAAGAACTCGGTAGTTTAGAAAAAGCTGAAATTAATTGTAGAAAAGCGATATCTTTAAAACCCAATTATGCTGAAGCCCATCATAACTTGGGTGTCGTCTTATACAGTAAGGGGAATATTGACAAAGGAATTGATAGTTTAGTAAAGGCAAACACTATTGATCCTAATTCAAGAGAAAGTGATTTAGTTTTATCAGTTTTACAAGGTAGAAAAACTAGAATGCAAACAGAAATTAAAACTAATAATTCTAATGATATACATTATAAATTAGGCTTAAAATCAAACCCATTTTTTCTAAAAAGAAAAGTTGAACCAGAATTAATAATGTCATTATCCCAACTGCAATCAAGAAAAATGGATGAAGCTAAAAATACACCTGTTTTTGGAAATGGTAGATGTTCACTTGATTACAATATGTTCGATCAAGCATGTCCATCAATTAAAAATTTGGAAACTGATTTAACTGAGCTTATGAAGTCTGCTGTAAATTCAGATATATATATATATGATTCTTTTTTTAATATTTATGGTGCTGGAGCTGGAATTCCTCCACATACACATTTAAGTGCAATTGATAAAGATAAATATCTTAATTTAGCTAAACAAAAGTATAGCCTTGTTTATTACGTATCGGTTGGTGACCAAAATTGTAGTGAACCAGGATTTTTTAAGCTTTATGATCCTGAAGAACAGATACTTCCAAGTAACGGTATGGTTATAATAATACCAGCAGATAGAGTGCATTCAGCAGTTTATAATGGTACAAAAGACAGAATCATAATTGGTATTAATTTTTATAGTTTATAATTTATAATGATAACCAAGCATCAAAAAAAAACACTTAAACAATCCAAACATAATTTCTCTATTACTTTAGACACTCTTCAACAAATGCAAAATAATAGAGACTACAAAAACATTGTGAATTTACAAAGTATAATTTTTAAGAAATTTAACAATGATTTTAGAGTTCTTAACCTTCTTGGAATAGCCAACAAAGAAAATGGAAATTTAGACAAAGCTATTCACTTCTTTAATTTATCATTAAGAATTAATCCAAATTATATAATTGCATTGAATAATTTAGGAAATATTTATAATTATATCGGGAAATTTGACGAAGCAATTTGTTTGTTTTTAAGGGCTATAAATAATTCACCAAATAATACTGTTTTGTGCTCAAATTTAGGTAACTCCTATTTGGGAAAAGAAAACTTCAAATATGCTGTTGAATATTACAATAAAGCCTTAAATCTTGATCATACTAACTTTGACGCGCACTTTAACATAGCAAATAGTTATTTTAAAATTAATAACAATATCATGGCTATGAAACATATAATCATAGCATTGAATTTAAATCCAAATCTCAAAGATATATGGAAACTATTTGGATACATTTGTTCTCATACTGTTTTTGAAAAATTCGATCAAAATATTGCCGATAAAATTAATTTACTTTTAGATCAAAATACAAATTATAATTTAACTATTAGCAAAAGTTTGTTTGAAAAATTAAAAAAACACATACAAGTTAATGAATTTCTTTCTCTCAAGAAAGAAAATTATAATGTTAAAAATGTCATTGATATTTGCTTTTGTCTTAATAAAACATACTTGCCTAAATTATTGTCTAACTTGATTATAACTGACATTGATTTTTTTAATTTATGTCAAAATTTAAGAGAATTTATTTTATTAAATTGCAATAAATTTAAAGGAAATAAAAATGTATTAAATATAACACAATCAATTGCAAAACAATGCCATATGAATGAATATATATTCAATATTACTAATAAAGAAAAGGTAATTTTAAATAAACTCAAAAATTTTAGTAAAGCTGAAATTAACAGTGGAAGATTTGTTAGTGAGTTAGAATTATATATTTTAAGTTCTTATGAATATTTAGATTATTTGCATAATTATGTAGAAGATTTAGATAAAATATACTCTTCAAAAATAATATCACAAATTATTAAAAATTTTTTGAAAGAAAAAGAAATTCAATCTCAATTTCTTTCTAACAAAATATTAGACAATACAGTGTCACAAGCAGTTTCGTCTATGTATGAGGAAAACCCCTATCCTCGATGGGAAGTAGCAAGTATTAATCAAGATAATTTTACGATGAGACAATTCGCTTATTACAAAAAACTTATTTCTAATGATTTTGATGGTACTGGTAAAATTGTTAAAATATTAGTAGCTGGTTGTGGTACCGGACAACAAATAGTTTCATTAAGTGGCATATTTAAAAATAGTTTAATTGATGCAATTGATATTAGTGCTGCAAGTTTGGCTTATGCAAAAAGAAAAATAGAAGAATTAAAATTAAACAATATTAATTTTTCCAAGACAGACATTTTAGATCTTCAAAATTTTAATACAAAGTATGATTATATTGAATGTTCAGGCGTCCTTCATCATATGGGAAACCCGGAAAAAGGTTTTGAAATATTAGTTAATTCACTTAATCCAAATGGTATTATAAAAGTAGGCCTATACAGTTCTATCGCAAGATCTACAATTAACAAAGCAAGAGAATTTATTAAAAATAAAAATATTAAATTTTCAATCGAAAACTTAAGAGATTTTAGAACTAATGTAATTGAAAAAAAACCTACCTATGAAGAATTTGATGAATTATTAAATTATACAGATTTTTACAGTACAAGTAACTGCAGGGATTTACTTTTTCATATTCAAGAAAAACAATATAATCTTGAAGATATTAAAAATTTGATAGATAAATTTAATATGAAATTTGCTGGATTTGATTTTGTTAACCAATATACTCAACAATATTTTAAAATCAGCTTTCCCCAACAAGATTCAGAGTATAATTTGAATAACTGGGAAAAATATGAACAAGAGAACATCAATACTTTTTTGGGTATGTATAATTTCTTTTTAATTAAATAAATAAATTATGAAGAAATAATATCTTTAAAACATTTTTCCATGTTTCTTGCGTGTAGATCTTTATCGCATAGATCTGATTTAATAAGATTTAGTCTTAAACTTTTCTTAAATTCTTTTAAATCATTAATTTTCTTTGAAAAATCTACAGCACAGTTAACATATTCGTCCTCAGTAAAAGTAATTAATTTGTCTAGATTTAAATTTTTTAAAATTGTGAAGCCTACCCTATTAGAATGTCTTTCTCCAATAAGAGTAATTACCGGAACACCCATCCATAACGCTTCAAAAGTTGTTGTTGTTCCATGATATGGATATGTATCAAGAGCTATATCAATATCATTGTAAACTTCAAGATGTGATTTTTTTCCGTTTACCCAGCCTAATAATATTACTCTATCTTCAGAAATACCATACATGGAGAATTTTTTAGAATAAAAGTTTTTCATAAATTCTGAATTCAACTGCTTATTTTTTAAAATTAATTTTGAATCTGGAACCTTAAGTAAAATCTTTGACCACAAAGCTATTAATTCATCTGACAATTTTGATAAATTATTGAAACTTCCAAAAGTTATAAATTTATTTTTTAAGAAAGGAATATTTTTTTCAAGCTCAATATTTTGATCACCTTCATAACATAAAAAAGGGGTATCTAATTTATATAATTTTTCTATATTAAAAATGTCATTTTTTTCTAAATCCGTAAATTTATCCACAATTCTATAATTGATTGTGTTAATTCCAGTAGTATTTGGGTAACCTAACCATGTAGCTTGTTTTTTTGTTGGTCTCATAGCAAAAACTGACAATCTATTCTTGTCAGTATGACCTGATATATCAATTAATAAATCCAAATCATCATTTCTTATTATTTCAAATATTTGATCATCATGAAGGTGAGGAATATCTCTCCAGTAATTAGAGAGTTTTTTTATTCTTTCAGTTCTTTCATCATTTATCAGTGCATTATAATAACAAAAAATTTCAAATTCTTCTTTATTAATTGATTTTAGGAGTGGTTCAAAAAAACAACTTACAGAATGATTGTGCAAGTCTCCTGATACAAAACCTATTTTCAACTTTTTGTTCGTTGCAATATTTAAATTAATTATTTCATTAAAGTTTTTTACTTTGTCTTTATACAGATTACTCAGATATTCACCATACTTTTTATGAAAGTAAAATATTTGATTATTAGAATATGAATAACTATAGTTTGTAATCAACATTAAATTTGAAATTGCAACATTATCTTTTGGATTAATATTTAAAGATTTTTCAATCCATGATATTGCTTTATTATGTTCTCCAACCTCTGATAAAATAGTGCCATAATTTAGAAATATATCTGAACTGTCTTGACCAATTGCTATTGCCTTTTCGAAAGTTAAAATAGCATTTTCATAGTCGCCTATATTTCTATATAAAATGCCGAAGTTATTATATGCATCAAGATTATTTTGATCCAACTCAATAGATTTTAAGAAATTTTCTTTTGCTTCTTCTATTAAAAATTTATCCCTATAGGTCACACCAATATTTTGATAAAAAATACTGTTTTTAGGAGATAATTCTATCGCCTTTGATAAGTATTTGATTGATAAATCAAAATTACCAATATTATTATATATAATACCTAAATTATTCAATACAGCGGTAGATTTAGGGTTGATAATAATACTTTTAGTATAAAATTTTATAGCATTTTTTATGTCACCGATATTTGCATATGATAAACCAATACAACTTAAGGACTCAAAATCGTTTGGGTTAATGTTAATTGACTTAGTATAAAGTTGAATAGCTTCTAAAATATTTCCCTTTTCGAAATTCGCCATTGCATTTACTTTTAAAACTATTGCATCATTTGGGATTTCAGCTAAAAGTTTTTGTGCATTTTTTAAAGCTAAATCTATTTTTTTCTCTTGTAAGCAAACCTTTATTCTGTTTGTTTCTTCCAAAATATTTTTATTTAACTGTTTTTGAGTGTTTGATCCTTCTAATAGATTTTTTAATTTTTCTCTAATTCTTATATTTTGAGGAAACTCCAATAATATATCTTCTAATAACTTTTTAGCTAATTTTGTTTCACCATTTTTAACGTAGTTATCGACTTTTTTTAATTTTAAATCTATCATCAAAAAAATCTCATTTTTATTATTTTTTAGCTATAATATTTAAACTTACAGGAAAACCATAAGGTTTATAATTACTTGTATCGTCAAACAAACCAAAACTTTCCACTTTTTTTAGGTCTAAAAAACCCACTTGTGTTAAAAATGTACTCATTAAATCAACATTCCATCCAAAATAATGGAAATCATATTGATCCGTCTGACCACCGTAAATTATTCTCATTATGTGGAACTTTACTTCTTTAGAATAATAAGGACTTATCATTGTATGACAAAGAATATCTAAATCTGGAACTGATATGTAAAAACTACCATTTTTCTTCAATACTCTATAAACCCCTGCAAGTGTGTGTTCTATATCTTTTTGTCTTACATGTTCTAAGACATGACTTGCGTATATTTCTTCAACACTGTCACTTTCAAACTGAGATAAATCACTTAAATCACCAATAAGATTGTTTTTTGTTTTTTGTTGGGTATTTAATATTGTCCACCCCTCTTTTTCTTCTTCACCACCAATATGTAATTTCATAGTTGTTACCTTATTTTTTTAATCATCCTTGTTCATGGCTTCAAAGAGGTTTGTTAAATATTCACCTGTCGATTTAAGGCTTGTTACAGCCTGTTCCATGCTTGTAAACTGTTTTACATATCTATCTCTTAAAGATGTCATTTGGGCATTTAAATCAATCAGTAAAGCTGATTGGTCTGTTACTTCTTGATTAATAGTTGTTTCTCGTGTGGACAATTGTCCGTTTGAAGTATTAAGTGTTTCTGTCAAAAATGAAGTTAATTTTTCAATGAGACTCTGTCCGTAATAGATAGTTGCATCAGATCCTAACCCTGAGTATTTAACTTTTAATCCAGCTGCATTTCCTGAGGTAATAGTAAAAATTTTATTCGATATATCTGCTACCATTGCAACATTATCCAATGTAGCAGAACCGGTTACACCAGTAGTCGTAATGCCGGCGCCCGTAAAACCCAGAGTTACGGAACCTGAAGTGTTGGCTGAAGGAGTAATTGACGAAATTGTTTGAAATGTTTTGGACCCTAGGACTGTTGCATTAGCGGCGGGACCAGTAATAACTTCTGTTTGAGCATTACCTGACATATCTGTTCCAACAACAGTAAAAGTTTTGCTACTTTCATCTCCGCCTGCACTTACAATTGACGGTCTTTTTCCAGTTAGGTCAACAAAAGCTGATTTTGTTCCAATATTTACTCCTGAAGCTGCTGAGTTTGATGAAATTTGTGTAATATCTCTAAATATTTTTGTTCCTGTAACACTATTTCCAGCAGTTGGACCTGTAATTGTCTCAGTTTGGGAAGTCCCATTAATATCTGTTCCAGTTATAGTAAAAGTAACAGATGACAAATTATTAGAACTTGCTACTGTCACAAATGAGTTAAGATTTGTTGCCGATCTAGGACTAGTTGCAGTTGTTTGTGCTCCATCAAGTGTAAAATTACCAGTACTACCAAGTGTTTCATTATCGACAAGTCCGTCTGGATCAGTTGTAGTAACAGACGTGCCATTTAGTAATAAAGCAGTATCAGCTGTACCTGATTGTGAGGTTCCAATATTATCAGCATCAGTTGTTCCTTCAAATTTTAAAAACCCATCTAAATTACTTCCTATTGCGTTAACCACAATTGACGAAGACGATCCAGTTGATCCAGAGGTAATAGAATAACTTCCATTAGAATGAGTAACAACTACAGACTTTCCAGCAGCAGTTAATGTACTATCTGCATTAATTGCCGTTTGAATAGCTGTTGCAAGAGCAGCTTCAGATGTATAGTGAGCAGCTGGTACACTTACTGAACCCGATTGAGTACCATCAACTGTTACCTGGATAGTGTTATTTGAGCTGGTAACCTCTGGGGATGTATCACTACTAACTAGTCCTGTGAAAGCACCTGATACATAAGCTGTCATTGCAAAAGCATATGAACCAGCTACCGGTTTAGAACTGCTACCTCCACTTACAGAAAGCAAACTGGATGATGATGAATACATTGAATTAAAAATAGCATCTAATGATGTAGGATTATTTTTTAATTCGTTTTCTAATACAGTTGTGTTAAGGCTGAGCAGACCATCTTTTTCTGTTCTTACTCCTAAATTTGAGAGGTAAACTCCATTTGCTCCAAAGCCTGTTAATTGGTTAGATGTTAATGAATTTAGTTGTTTTTGGATACTTTTAATAACGGGGTCGTCTGACAAGTCTCCAGCCTCTTTTGAAACAGATCCTCTAAATGTTTTTGCATTTAGTAAAGTTCTAGCTTCATTTACTGCTGTTACAAAAGATTGTAGATTTGTAGTAGCTAAACTTGTGTCTACTGAACCTGTTAAATTTGCTGGTGTATCGGTTCCATTAACTGTTGTTGATGCTAGTAAGTTAACATTATATCCTGTAAATAAATCTGAAATATTATTTGATGATCTAGTCAAGGAAATGCCATCAACAGAAAAAGATGCATCAGTTCCTGCAAGTTTTTGTTTAGAACCATTTGTTGTTGTGTTGTCAATAGTTGAGAGGCCTGAGCCTGATGGGCTCTCTGTAGCTGTTATTCTTAATGCATTCTCTTTTCCATTTTGAGACTTTAATACAAGAGTGAATGTACCATCACCTGCACCTATTACGCTTGCAGTAGTTCCATAGTCTAATGCGTTGATTTTATCTTTTAAGGACTCAAGTGTGTCGGTTTCAGTTACTGATAAAGTTTTTGAAGAAAATGTTGCACTGGCAACAAAACTGCCTGAAGACCAATCACCTCTTTCAAGAACTAAACTCCCTGCGCCAACAAGAGACGTATTTGATGTATAATCCTCGAATGCTAAAGTTTGACCTTTTGCTAGAGTAGATACGCTAATTGATGAATTTATAGCTACTGCAGTAGATGGGTCAGAAATAGTTGCACTAACTGATGAACTAGTTGAATTTACATTTAATGATGTGTTTCCAGTTAAGGTGCTTAATGAAGTAGAAAGTTTAGACAGTGCACTTTTAATTTCACCAATTGCTGAAATTGCAGTATTTCTTGCATCTATCTTTGATTGAATTTGATTTTCTTGTGGTGCTTGTTCTGCCTCAACTAAACTATCAACAATTTGAGTTATATTAAGACCACTGCCTCCTTGATTAATTGCACTTAAATAATCTACAGCCATTAAAAAACCTAATTAATTTATTTTCTTAATAATACGACCATAGAATGCAATCTTTATGCCTTATTAAAAATTTTATAAAATTATTTGTAAATAATTCTCAATAATAATGACAACTGATAAAAATTATGTAGTAATTTGCTTGGAGCTCGTAATGTTTAAAAAAATAAACATAAAAGCATTAACAGATAGTCTTGCATTATTATTTATAGCAGCTGTAGTTGGGACTATTGTCTCGTTTGTTGCCCAACTATTTATTATAAGCGCAAAAAATATTTATGATTTTATATTTAATAACCCAGATATCCAAATAAGTATTGATATTGGCAGTTTGTCACTTAATTTAGTACCATTGCTAATTTGCGTTCCAAGTTCTATTTTAGTGTCATTACTTATGTATAGCCTGAGATTGCCAAGATGGTTTGGTCCTGCAGATACAATTTATGCAGCACACCATCGTGCAGGAATTTTAGATTTAAAAGGAGGATTTGGATCAACATTAGCTTCTTTTATATCAATAAGTGGCGGAGCTTCAGTGGGAATTTATGGGCCTCTTGTTCACTTTGGTGCAACGGTATCGTCATTTATAAGACGTCAAAAATATATTCCTAAAATTCCTCATGATATTATAATTGGTAGTGGTGTTGCTGCAGCAATATCTGCAGGATTTGGAGCTCCTTTAGCAGGTATTATATTTGCTCACGAAACAGTATTAAGGCATTTTTCTATGAAAGCAGTTGCTGCACTTGCAATTTCATCTATGGCAGCTAATTACTCTGCAACTAAGATAGGAATTGTAAGTCCTCCCCTATTACTCTCAGCAATTCCATTTGACATGAGTGATATTTTAATTAGCCTTGGAATTATTGGTCCTTTAGCAGCATTTGTAGCAATCGCTTTTATGAAATTAGTACTTTTTCTAGGCACTATCCCAGCACGAATCAATTTAAAAAGTTGGCAAGCTCCAATAATTGCAGGGCTTGCTTGTGGTGTGTGTGGTATGACTTTCAGTCAGGTATTAGGCTTAGGAACAGAAGTTTTAATATCTATTATTACAAGTCATCAATCTCTTTATTATCTTTTCGCTCTCCTAATTGGAAAATTAGTGTTAACCTCTATCTGTATAGGGTTTGGATTTTTTGGTGGTATGTTTTCGCCTGCTCTTTTTTTAGGGGGAGTTTTAGGGGCAATAGTCTTTCAATTGCCCTTTACTTCTTTTAATACAGATTTACTCTCAGTACTTGCAGTATCAGGTATGGCGGCTGTATCAAGTTCTGTTATAGGAGCACCAATTACAGCAATTATTTTAGTATTAGAGCTGACTGGTTCATATGAATACGCTATTGCTGCTACATTTCCAATTGTGGTTTGTTCATTCATTACAAGTAGAATATTTGGTAATAGTGTATTTGATAAACAACTGATTGGCCGTGGTGTTGAAATCACAAAAGGAAGAGAACAAATCAGACTAAACGAAGCTCAAATAGTAAATTATATTGATAGTAAGTATACCAAACTAAAACCATCAATTTCTATTGATAATGCAATTAAAATTCTTTTAAAGCAAAGAACAACTGAAGGATACATTATTTCAGAGGATAACAAATTTATTGGTAAAATTAGCTTGATGAATTTGATCGATAAAAAAGATTCTAATCTAATAAATTACTCAGAAACAAAGCCATTGAAAATTGACCCAAATTCAAATTTAATAATTGTAATTAAAAAATTATCAAAATTTGTTGGTGAAAGTATACCAATTGTTGATAAAAAGACTAATCAAATGTTAGGTATAATTTCAGAAAATGATGTTTTACAAGCATATCTAGATATCTCCGAGGAAATTAATCAAATAGAAAAACATTAATTCAACATAATTTCTAAACATATAAGATTATAATCCGTTTATATTTTTAGATGTTTTGAATTAGTTTGGGGATTAAAATGAATTACAATTTATCAATGAAGCAATACTTGAAAGATGAGATTGCTGCTAAAACAAATAACTTAAACCCTCATAAAATAATTGAAGAAGTTCTTAAAGATCTCAAAAAGAATATGGAAACATTAGCATATTCAATAGATAATGAGCCCGTAATATCCTCTATAAAATCTCAGAGTTTTTCAAAATCCTTAACAGC
The DNA here is from genome assembly GCA_902616615.1 of uncultured SAR116 cluster alpha proteobacterium. GTDB lineage: Bacteria > Pseudomonadota > Alphaproteobacteria > Puniceispirillales > Marisalimonadaceae > Marisalimonas. Next base: position 71,130 of record CACMTN010000007.1, read on the forward strand.
AATTTACATATTACAATCAAGTTTAAATTTTGAAGTAGGCAAAGAAATAGCTGAAAATCTGTATCGTATTTATGAATTTTGTAAGGGAAGCGTTATGAAAGGTTTTACTAATCAGGACTCTAAGCTCATTTACGATGCAATACCTCCCATAGATGAAATATTGGACGGATGGAAGCAAATTAAATAATTATGCTATTGATTTACTTATAAAAAAGTTTATTTAAGATAATATGCTATCTAATTTTTATAGGTGCCATAATGTCAAAATTTTGCCCTGAGTGGATATTTGGAATCTTCGCAGCCCAAACTAGTAAAGAATTTCTATCTTCTAATAATTCCATCGCTGGTATTTCAAGAAAATATTCGTTAGCCATAAGTGAACGTTATAATGAAGTAAAATTCGAAGAAATTTTGGATGTCGCAGAAAAGATTCTTCAATTTTTATCAGATATCAATGCTGGTGAAGAGGCTGTCAATTACATACAAGACTACATCCATTATCGTGTTAAGTATGAATCGAGTGGTAGTGAAAGAAAATTAAGTGGAATGTTTTCATCTGCTTTTGATCCAGAAAAAGTAAAGGATTATAATTCAGACAAATGCTTTAAAATATTTAAAGCTACAGTATTTAGTATTAGAAATGAAGCCCTACCTAAAGCCACACCAGGTTGGGTAATTACAGATGAAGAAGATATTGATTGGATTGGTGAAGTCTTCAATCAAGAATCTGAGATATTTTAATTATCTTAAATAATCAAATAAATTAAGTTGTGAGATCTTTACAAATGATTGTTGACTAGCCTGCATAGAAGTTAATTTACTTTGTAAATTAGTAACTAACGCAGCTAGGTCAGCATCTTTTAAATCACTAACATCTCTTTCTACACCTAATCTTCTATTAGCCAAAAGTTCTACTTGTCTATCTAGAGAATTAGTCCTAGCACCTATTTCACCTCTATTGTTCGAAATGTGGACCTGTGTTGAGGCGACATTATCCAATTGTTTTGAGGGTAATTGATCATTATCATATAATTTTTGAATGCTACCAATTTTGTTTCCAGATCCATCTGTTGGTTGTACATTAAAAAAAGAAGAAGGATCTTTTTGAGCAGTTTCAATACCATAAACTGAAAGATTATTAATTTCCATTGGGCCATTGACTGAGTCAGTCAATTTAATTGTTTTTCCGTCGTCCATAATAGTTGCAACGACACCTGTGTTGCTGAGGTTGATTTGCCTCACAAATTCCGAAGGATCTTCTCCTGTAATTTCAGTTGTAATTGTTGCAGTACCTAAATTTCCTGTTAAATCAAAACTCCATGTCCCAGAATTTTTATTTTCAAAAGTTAGTTCTGCTACACCTGTTGATTTAACTGAGTTTACCCCTCCAGAAGCAGTTCTTATTGAATAACTAATATCTTCTAACATTTGAAAAATTGAAACATTTTCACCTGATGGTCCTTTAACGGCTTGAAACAGAGTTCCTCCATCTAAAGTTGTTTCCATTACTCGAGATTCAGAAATGGATAAAGATGCTATGCCTCTATCGCCTTTATAATTAATATTGCCAGCTAAATCCTTTTCAAAAGGGATTGTGTTTGTTTTATAACCACTGAATAGAAAACTTCCATTGCTATCTTGAGCATTTGCTAGACTTAATACTTCTTCTTTCATCTGATCAACTTCAATTGCAATTGCTTCTCTATCTGAGGCACCCAGCACATCACTTGAAGCTTGAATAATTAATTCTTGAACTCTAGTAAAAATATTTGATAAATTTTCTAAGTTTTTATCCAGCAAAGATAACCTATCATTTGCTGAATTAACATTTCTTTCGTATTGTTCAATTTGTTTTTTTACTACAATTAATCCTGATAATTCAACAGATCCAACTGGATCATCTGAAGCCCTTAAAATATTTTCACCAGTTGCAATTTTATTCTGAAGATCTTGAAGTTCTTCAGTTGTTGATGAAAATTGTTTTAACTGCTGTTGATTAAATAATTTTGAACTTATCTGCATTTATAAACCACTTTAATGATTAAACAACATCTATAAGAGATTGAAACATCTCTTTAGCTGTTTGCAAAATTCGTGCCGAAGCTTGGTAAGCTTGTTGAAATTCAAGTAAATGAGCTGCTTCCTCATCAAGATTTACTCCGGCAAACTCACTTTGACTTGCCTCTGCTGCATCTAGGGTGCTAGAAGCTGAGTCCAAAGATAATTTACTTGCTTGAACATTTGATCCAACTTTGGCAACAGTAGTATTAAAGATTTCTTGGAAATTGCCTTTATTACTACCTGATTTATCAGATCCTTGAAGATTTAGAATATTAATTATATTTCTGTTATCTCCAAAACCATCCTTATTACTAGAAAAATCAAAGCTATTGTTAACTATAGTATCGTCAGAAAATTGAAATTTTGTGTTATTTACTTCAAAAACTCTATTAACATCAAGAATTCTAGAAGCTATTGAATGGCCACTCTTTTTATCAAAAATTTCAACTTTATTTTTATTTGTTGCATCAACTTTAATGGTTAATTCAGGATCGAATTGATTATTTAAATTTTCACTTTCAGAAAATTGATCATACTCTGCACTTATTTTTCTTGCACCACCACCCATAACAACTGTAATCAAGTCCTCTGGTGGTAGGTTAGTTAAACTTATTTTTTCAGCAACTGAGTTTTCAATTGATCCATCTGGTATGTCAACTTTTACTGGTTCTCCAGAAAATGAAGTTACTTTTATTCCATCACTATCAATTACAGCTCTAACATCTTGGGTTTTAAGACCATACACTTTGTTGGCATTAGGATTTGTATCTATCTTAAAATCAAGTTTATCAACTGTATAACTTAATGATAATCTACCCACTTTTTTTGTCCCAACTTTTACTGTTCCAGCAGAATTACTATCAGGTACTATTGATTTAATTTGAGTAAAAACCTTTTCTCCTGTTACAACTACATTTTGACCTTTAGCGGTTAAGACTTCAGTTTGTGAGTTACCAAATTGATCTAAGCCAGTTATTGTATATTTTCCTGTGTCAGCTCCTGCCGGTTTAATTGTAATAACTTGCGGTTCCATGACCACAGAAGTTGCTTGTACACCAACCGTAATATTACTTGCTGTATTGTTGGCTACGGATATAGATGAAACTTCACTAAAAGAAATTGTGCTAGTTTTAGTCGAATTATTTCCTCCTGAAATTGTTTCGGTCCTAAACACACCATCAGTATCAAGACCTGAAATTACAAAAGAATTATTTTCTTCATTTCCATTACAAAGTATTGTTATTTTACCGTTTAAAGCTTTTGAGTTTTTTAAGGCACCATCAAAAGATATATTACCTGCTATGGCTGATTTACTAGTAAATAATCCATCTACATCAGTTGTTGATAAAATACCATCAGTGATTATACCAACTCCTGCTGACATTCTATCGTTATATATAGAATCTTCAAGAGTTATGCCTGATGATTCATTCCATGACAAATTTAATAAAGAAGATGGTGACCCACTAAATGCAGATCCATCACTATTGAAAAATACAGGAACTTTATTACTATCAAATTTAATTGTATAGTCTGTTGTAATGTCATTTTGTGTAACCTCTATACCAATTGCAGGACTAGAAGTTGTTGGTTGAACAACAAAATTACCAAGCATTGTTGTTATACCTTCTTTTAAACCAAAAGTTTCAGCATTAGCAGTATTCGCAGTATTAGCAACTAACTTAAATTGAGCACCTTCAATTGTTCCTTCTGCTGTAGCTATAAGTTCATATCCTGGTGCAGTTCCAATTTCAACGTTACCTATGGTATTCAAAGCTGGGGTAATTGAGGTAATTGTTTTAAATAAACCTAATGACACTACTGTTTTTCCTGAGTTAGGACCCAAAATAGTTTCAGTTTTACTTAATCCGTCTGTACCAGTACCAACTATTGTAAAAGAATTTTCACTTTCGTTACCTGCTGAAGTAATTGATATCCTTGTACCTAAAGATGAACCAAAAGCTGGTTCAGTTCCAATATTAATTCCTGTTGCCGCGCCATCAGAAGAAATATTTGTAATTTCTGTAAATAACTTAGTACCCTTAACAGTATTATTATTTACACCAGTAATGGTTTCTGTTTGGTCATTACCATCTAAATCTTTGCCTGTTATTGTAAAAATAACAGATGAATTATTAGAAGAACTTGAAATGTTAACCGTGGATTTCAAATTAGTGGCTGATCCAGAGCTTGTTTGAGCTCCATCAAGTGTAAAAGCACCTGGGGCTCCAAGTGTTTCATTATCAACAAGACCATCACTATCTGATGCTACTGAATTTAAACCATTTATAATTAATTCTGTTGATGCAGAAACAGTTTGGGCAGTAGCAATTATGTTTGGTATATTTTCTGATGTACCATTAAATCGTGCTTTAATTCTATTTGTTTCAGGCCCCTCAACAAGCAGTTCTCCAGAAGCCATTTTAAGAGTATAAACTTGTCCTTCAAAGCTTAAATCAACTGATTGTCCATCTGTAGGTAATGCGTTTAGGACTTTACTTTTAATTTGAACAGTTGGAGTTTCAGATCTTAATGACGTAAGTAGCGCCGTTGATATTTCTTTTTGGGTATTTATATTTAGTGCATTTGCATCAATTGTTGTGTTCCAATTTCCATCAGCTGCTTTAGTGCCGATCTTAATTTGACCATTATTTGTGCCAGACGGAGTTATTGATGTTACAGATTTGAAAATATTGTTGGAAGTTACTACTCCCCCATTTGATCCTTTTATGTCTTCAATAATAGATTCATTATCTAAACCTAAACCAACTATTCTAAAAGTTGTTCCAGTTGTGTCTTCCCTACTTTTAATTTGTATTTTAGCACCTAAGTATTCAGATGTTGATAAAACACCGTTCAATCCAGTAGCTAAATTCTCAATTGCAGTACCAGAAGTAAAAGACGTTAATTGAACTAAGCTATCATCATCATTTATATCATTATGTCCAGCTGTTCCAATTTTAATATTTCCATTTCCATTACCTGAAGCCTCAATTGATGTTATGGTGGTGAATTTTGTTGAACCTACTACTGTATCGGCTATCGTTCCAATTTTAATAGTCCCACTAGCAGCGGCTGAAGTTGTAATTGATGTTATTTTACTAAATTTTGCTGAACCTTTAGCTGTATTAGAAGCTGAAGCACCTGTAATTTGTTCTGTAATAGTGGTGCCACTTGAGTTAATTCCAGTAACTGTAAATGTATTCCTGCTTTCATCCGCAGAACAGAAAATGGTTACAACTGCATTTAAATTTTCTTTCGGTGGAATTAAAATTCCATTCAGTGCGATTGTCCCTGCAGCACCAGGATTAGCTAAAGTAAATAAACTATCATCGTCAATTTTTGTCGCACCTTTAATTTGTTCTGTAATAGTGGTACCACTTGAGTCAGTTCCCGTAACTGTAAATGTGTTTGCGCTTTCATCCGCAGAACAGGAAATGGTTACAACTGCATTTAAATCGTTGGCGTCTTTCAAAGAACCATTTAAGGTAATTGTCCCAGCAGTAAAAGTATCATTTAAAAATAAGCTATCATCGTCATTTACAAATAATTTATAATCTTTTTGATTAATATCAATTCCATATTTTGATAACCCAACAACAGCCTTTTTCCCATCAGGAGATCCAAGGCTATTATCTAAATCATCAAATATTTCAGGTTTTATAGTTACAACTTCTCCAGTTTTGCTTCTATTAACGTTCACATAGCCATTTGTTAGGGAATCTGTTACCGCTACATTTGAAACACCTGAATTTATTTGGGTTGTAAAAGTTTCACTTGATACAAATTTCAGTTCACCTTTAATGTTGGCTGAAACCTTTTTTGTATCACTTATATCTATTAATAATCTTGAGTTTCTTTGTGAGTCATTTTCACTTAAGTTTTCATAATTTTTTCCAAATACTTCTAGAGTAAAATCTGAAGGAGCTGTGATGTTTTTTAAGTTAATGTCGTATCCATCTTTAGATTCAATAATTATTTTCTTCAAGTCACCAGTAACAGTTGCTGATAAACCAGTTTGAGACGAATACTCATTTATTCTTTTTGCAAGTGCTGAAATATCACTCGAAACTATACTTGCATTTATTGAGACTGCTTCAGGGTTTTTGCCTTTTAAATCAAATTTAATGGAGCCACTAACACCATCATTAAAAGGTCCAAGTAATACTTTAGTACTTGCAGACACATGTACTCCTGTTCCAGCTAATTCAGTATTTAATTTATTAGCTAGATAGTAAGCACTAGAACCCACCGGTACATTTGTAGTTTTTTCTATGTTATCATTATTAGCAACTTTAAGAGAATAACCAATAGCTTCTGTTCCAATAGTTACCTTGCCAGCTGAATTACCATTTATACTTATATTTCTTACTCTACTAAATACTTTACTGCCAACAACTGTAGCTGCATTACCACCAGGTATTGTTTCAGTTTGGTACAATCCATCTAGGTCATAACCTGTAACAGTAAATGTTCTTAATGACTCATCTTTCTCGCATACTATTGAGATAATAGAATTAAGTTCTTTTGAATGTATTTTTGTTCCATCTAGTGTTAACGTACCTGATGTTACAGTCTTAGGTGTAAACAAACCATCCATGTCTGTTTCTTGCTCATTGTAACTAAGGTTTGAGCCAAAACTGCTTGTAAAATCACCCTTTGCTGTTTTCCTATTTGAGTCAATGCCTCTATAATTATTATTTAAATAATCATTCCTATATTCAGCGCTCTCTAAAAAACCATTTTCAGTTTTTATTAATGAAGCTATTTGGGATGCATTAAGTGAAGTTCCAGACACATGTCTTCCATCCCTGGTAAAAATCTGTAAATTACTTGCTGAAGCTTCTCCCGGTGTTAAATTTAAAATTGAAGGGCTAAAGGAATTACCTCTAGACAAAATAGATGAACTAGAAATATCGAAAGAAGAAGAACCAATCGTGAGAAAACCATTGGAACCTGATGCAACCAAACCTAGTTTTTTAAAATTATGTTGACTTTTTCCATCTAACATCAAACCAGAGTTGAGTAGATTAGCTAATTCTTCTACAGTTTTAATACCATCTCCAGGGTCTGTGGCTGCTGAGCTTATTGTGATTTCTTCGTTGTTACTTCCATCAGTAAGTTTAATATTGAATGATGAAAATCCTTTAATTTCTGCATCAGAAATAGTAAATGTAGCAGATGATTGGTTTCCTAGAGAATTTAAATTAATTGATTTAGTAGTTGATGGAATTGTTATTATAGGACCGTCTTTTAAAAAAGATGTAGCAACCAATGGATTTGTACTAGATGTGAAAATTTCATCTAAACTCGAAGGATGATCTATTGCAGTTTCAGTTGATGAACCTATAATATTTAATTCAACTCCACCAACGTTAGAAGCACTTTTTGAAACTAAACTCTTGGATGCTGCTGCAAAATCTTCAGGATTTTGAAGATGAAATTTCATTGCACCTGCTTTTGTAAGAGAAGGTGATATTTGAAAACCGTCACCATCTTGAGGCTGACCAATTATTTCAATTTGATAACCATTAAAATTAATCTTATTTCCTGTTGCTATAGACAAACCTTTTGAGTCTCTTATTTCCCAATTGTTATTTATTTTTGAATAATTTACTAAAATTTTCTCCTGATTAATCTTACTTGGATCACCCTCAATTATGTTTAATTTCAATTTTGATTTATTACTAAAATTAGCTTGAGGAAGCATCGAATTTACTGAAAACATTGCCTTTCCAGATTTACCATTGAGATCAATTCCAGAGGTTTGAATTTCATTTACTTCATTTGCAAATTGTTCTGCAAGTTTACTTATTTCACTACTAACTGAGTCAACTAAATTGTAAAAATTTGAAATTCCAGATATGATGCCTGATGAATAAATTCCAGCAGTTTTCTTGCCACCACCTTCATTAATAATTAATGAAATATTTTTATCATCAGAAGCAGATGTTATAATTGAACCTTTACTTCTATTAACTAAGAAAGCACCATTACCTGAATCACCTAATCTTACAACAGCTTCTCCAGTGTCAGCATAATCTACAGTGAAATTTAAAAGTTTTGATAAGTCTATTAACAACTTATCTCTTGCATCTAAAACATCATTTGAAGCATCACTGGTACCACTGGTTGCAATTAGTTTATTTACTTCGACTAATTGATTTATATATAAATTTGCCTCTGTTAATTTTATATCAATTTGCCTTATTGAGTTTGATTTAAAATTTTTTAGTTGATCATCATAACTGTTAAATTCAGAAGCTAATGCTCTACCGGCCTCCAAAGAAACTGCCCTTGCTGAAATGCTATCTGGATTACTTGCTACATCTTGAAGGGTATCAAAAAATCTTCCTATAAAAACACCTAAATCACTTCCTGAAGGTAATAACATATTTTCTAAATCACTTAACTTAGAAACAAAATCATTTAACATTTCAAAATCAGATTGAGATGCTCTAGTTTTATCTGCAAGATAAGCGTCAAAAGACCGTCTTACGTTTGTTACTCTTACACCTAAACCAGATTGGTCAGACACATTTGTTGGCCCACCTGTTACACCAGCAACTTCACTAACATCAGCTCTTCTTTTATTATAGCCATCAGTATTTATGTTAGCAATATTTTGTCCTGTTACAGACAAAGCTTGTCTATATGCTTGAACACCAGTTTTTCCAATTTCAAATAAAGAGGCCATTTATTTATCCTTCTTCGGATGAATATTTGATTGAAATTGTTTTATTAATGCGTCAGCAATACCAAAGTTATTCTTTTTAGATAAAATTTCTGAGTATTCTAAATCAAGCATGTTGTTAAAAGTATCTTGTGCCTCAGAACTAAAAATTCCTTCGGCCAACTTACTTTTCCTTGCTTGTTTAAGCATTTGGAAAACAAAAATTGACTCAAATTGATCTGCTACAACTTCTAGATCATTATTTTTTTGTTTTTCTAATGCATTAATATTTTTATCATTTACAGATTTTGTGGCTAAATGATTTATATGATTAACTTTAGATAATGAATTATCCATTAACCCATCCCTTAAATTATAATCATTTGTGCTCTTAAGGCACCCGCTGCTCTTAGAGCTTCTAAAATTGCAACTAAGTCAGCGCTTGTTGTTCCAATTGCATTTATTGCGTCAACTACGTCGGCTAAGGAAGTGCCAGCGTCAAAGACAAATGCTGATGCTCTTTCTGCACCTGCTTTTATTTCAGTATCATTTTGTGTATTAGCATCTGTTGTTTGTGTAATGTTTCCAGCATCATCGAATAATGTTTGCCCAGGTGTAGTGTTCGTATCTTCATTTACCTTTACTGTTAAACTACCGTGACTAACAGCAGCAGGGGTTACTCTAACATCACCACCAATTACAATTGTTCCAGTTCTAGCGTTAACTACAACTTTTGCAATTGGCGAAGCAGGATCTACCTCAAGATTTTCAAGTAAACTCATAAAACTTACTTTTTGTGATGGATCTTTTGGAGCTCTAACTGAAATTGAGGTGTGGTCAAGTGCTTTAGCAACATTAGGACCAAAGACTTTATTAATTTCTTCAGTTACTCTATTTGCAGTTGTAAAATCTCCTTGATGAAGATTCATTACAAAGTTTTCAGAATTGATAAAAGGTGCATCAACCATTCTCTCAACGGTTGCACCATTTGCAATTGTTCCAACAGTAGGAATATTTACTGACATAGATGAACCGTCAGCACCTTCAACACCAAAGCCCCCAACTGCAAGATTACCCTGAGCAATTGCATAAGTTTTACCGTCTGCACCTTTAAGAGGTGTCATTAAAAGTGTGCCTCCTCTCAAGCTTTTTGCTTTTCCCATAGATGATACTGTTACACCAATTTTTTGACCCACTTTAGTAAATGGATCTAAATCAGCAGTAATCATAACTGCAGCAGAATTTTTTCCACTTAAACTGCTTGCATCAACATTCATTCCAAATTGTGATATAGTTGATTGCATACTTTGAAGAGTGACTGAAAGAGATGAATCACCAGTGCCATCTAGTCCTACAACAATTCCATAACCCATTAACTGGTTTGATCTTATACCAGCAAAGCTTACCATATCTTTTAATCTGTCAGCCAAGACAGTCTCGTTAACAGTAGAGAAAAGAAAAATAAAGAAAAAATAAAGTTTAAAATTATTCATAACTTAAATCCTTAAAATGGAGAAATAGCTCTAAAAATCTTGCTTCCCCAACTTGGTTTAGTCGCACTATCAAGTATGCCAGCACCTACATACTCTATTTGTGCTTCAGCAATTTTAGATGAAGAAACGGTATTCGTTGTAGATATATCTTCAGGTCTTATAATGCCACTAAGTCTGATATATTCTGTTCCTTCTGTAATTCTTAATTTTTTTTGTCCTTTTATTTCAAAATTTCCATTCGGGAAAACTCTTACTATTGTTGCTGAAACTGTTCCACTCAAACTATTTGACTGGTTAGTTGCCATAGAACCTGAAAATGAATTGGTTTTAGAAACTGCTCCACCTAAACTACCTGCTAAGTTCATAACACCCGTACCACCAATTTTGGCTCCAATGTTATCTGCTTTAGCAGATGAATTTGTAACTGCTTTATTCGAGGAAAAAGTTTCAGTTAAAGTTACAGACAAAATATCTCCAACTTTCTTTGCCCTTCTATCAGAAGAAAATAATCCTGAAGAGCTGGTACTATATATCGAACCATTCGATGGTTCCGCTCTCTTAAATTCATCAAATGATGGTGTTAACGGTTTAAACTGTTGATTATTAGCTTCTTCAACATAAGTTGAGCAACCATTTAAAATTATAAAACTTAAAATAAACAATATTTTTTTCATTTTAATCTCTACAAATTAAAGATTTTGACTAATGAATCTTAGCATGTCATCAACACCAGAAATTGCTTTTGAATTAACCTCATATGCTCTTTGAGTTTCAATCATATCAACTAATTCTTGAACAACATTGACATTTGAACTTTCAAGCGCACCTTGTACTAAACTTCCAAAACCATTTTCAAAAGGGTTAGCAATTACTGGTGGACCACTCGCAGGTGTTTCAACAAGCATTGATTGCCCTATTGGTTGTAATCCTCTGGAGTTAGCAAAGTCCGCTAATTGAAATTGTCCAACTTCTTCTGCTTCTACTTCTCCGGGATTTTGAACTGATACTATTCCATCAGCTGAAACATTGATGTTTGTTACTCCCTCAGGAATAGCAATCTCAGGCTGAATAACATAACCTGAAGCAGTAGTTAACAGACCTTCTGCATTTCTTCCAAAAGCGCCATTTCTAGTAAATCCTATACGCCCATCTGGCATTAAAACTTGAAAAAACCCAGACCCATCTATTGAAATATCTAATGCGTTGTCCGTAGAAACAATATTGCCTTGTGTGAATAATTTATCCGCATTAATTATACGTACACCGGTTCCTACTGAAAAAGCAGAATTTGTTCTTGTTTCACCAGATGTCTGCGCACCTGATGCTTTTATTACTTGATATAATAATGTTTCAAAATTTGCTCTATCTCTTTTAAAACCTGTAGTATTTACGTTTGCAAGGTTGTTTGCAATAACTTGCATTCTGCTATTTTGAGCATTTAAACCTGTTTTGGCAACGTGCATTGCATTAGACATATTCTACTCCTTCTTTTGAATATAGAATAATAATGCAATTGATATGCCAATATTTTAACGAATTTTTAGCTAGGCATTCTCATTAAAGAAGCACTGGCTTCGTCTATTTCTTGGGCAGTACTAATAAACTTTACATTTATTTCATAGGCTCTTGATTGATCTATACCAGTTACTAATTCATCTACTGACTTCACATTAGACCCCTCTAAAAATCCACTTAAAAGTAATGTTCTATTATCTGGAGCTGGAATTGTCCCATCTACAGGTCTAACAAAACCATCAATTGTTTTTGCTAGAGGAACTTCTGATCCAAAAGTTGTAGCAAGTTGTCCTACCCTGACAGTTTGACCAAGTGGACCATTTAATGGTTCAATTTCAATAATTCCATCACCAGATATTGAAATTTTTCTGTGTGGTGGAATAGTTATAGGTTCTAAATCAACACTTAAAGGCTGAGTTCCTGTTCCATCTCTTAATGTTCCATCAGCAGAAACGGTAAAATCACCACGTCTTGACAGTGCTGTTTTACCGTTTTCTGGTTTAACTATGAAATAACCATATCCGTCTACAGCAAGGTCTAATGGGGCTCCTGTTTGTTGCATTGGACCAGGAGTAGAATCAAACCCTCCTGGTTCCTGCAATGCCAAAACTCTTGGATCTATACCCTTATCTCTATCTAAATACACAGAAGCAAAGTTAATTTGTATATCTTTTTGGAAACCAGTAACACTTATGTTGGCCAAGTTTTGGGCTGTTACAGATTGGTTGTCTCTTAAGATATTCATACTATTAAGAGCTGTATAAATACTTCTATCCATATTATCTATCCCTTAAATTAGTTTCTCATTTATGTTCTAATTTGAATAATAGCTTGCGTCAGACTTGTATTAGTCTCAATTGTCTTAGCATTCGCTTGGAAGTTTCTTTGGGCAGTTATCAAGTTAACCAATTCTTCAGTAATATCAACGTTTGATCTTTCTAAAGAACCAGATAAGATTGTTCCATAACCATCCGCACCAGCTTCTCCAACTGCTGCAACACCAGAAACAGAGGTTTCAACGTATGTAGCATTACCGATTTGTTTTAATCCGTTTTGGTTGTTAAAATTAACCATCACTAGTCTTCCAAGAGCAATGTTCAAACCGTTAGTATAGTTTGCACTAACCAACCCGTTAGCAGCAATATCCAAACCATCTAACTTACCAACAGTTTGTCCATCTTGTGTAACAGTCCTAACATTGAAATCAGATGCAAATTGTGTTGATCCGTCAAAGTCTAAATCTAAGTCAATTGACAAAGCATTAGTACCGGCGGCTGCGTCTGCTGCAAAGTCACCTTTGTAATTAACTTTTTGCGTTGGACTTAATAAGTTACCCTGAGTATCAAAAGTCAATTCACCAGGTCTTAAAAATACCTTTGCAAAAGTACCATCAGTTGTCGGTGTCCATGCATTATCCGGTGCAAGGGTAGTTGTGGTTCCCGCATCATTAACATATAAAGATTGGCCTGTATCTGATTTAGCAATTGTATTTGCCATATTAACAAATGAAGGCGTAGTTCCTGTTACTAATTCAAGATCGTCCAATCCCATTCGAGCACTTGCAGAGACGAAGATTTTACTGTTCAAACCTGTTGTTCCAGTAGTAAATGTAAAAGAGTTACTAGTTGTATTATAAACAACCGTTACACCGTTAACAGTGTTACCTGCAAGGTCTTCCATTTGATTAATTCTTGACTGTAGTGCTGTTGCAAGTGAGGTTCCGTTATATACTCCTTCAGGTACTTTAATAGCCGCTGTAATATCATTAACGTTTACAACAAAAATTGTCTCTTCCGCTGCATCTGATAGAAAAAAATCTTCAGATAAGTCTTCGTTCGAGGTTTTTCCGTTTAAAACAGCAGCCTCAGATTTCAAGCCTTTTCCAGCTGTATCCGCTGTAACTGTTGTAATGGCACTTGTTGCGTTAATACCTAATAGAGCACTTGTACCACCAGTACCTGCTGTAGACGCTGTTGCAACACCATCTACAATTGCAAGTCTGCCAATCTCTATATTGGATGATGGCTGTCCACCATCTCCAACACCCACAGCTGAGTTAGCAGGAATGTTTTCTCCAGTGGACCCACTGGCAATGCTGAATTTTCTTGTAAGGTTGTTATAAGACACTTCAACGCCAAAGGCTTGCTGAGTATCAGCGGCAATTTGGTCACCAGTAAAAAGAACTGACTCCGCTTTTAAAACTGCACCACCACCAATGTTTGAAGATGCTTTATTACTTAACGTTTTAAGGCCTATAGCATTGGCTTGATTTCCTTCACCAGGACCAAAAGCAGAAAAGGAAAACATTTTACTTGAAGTAGATGTTCCAATTTTAGAAGGAATCCCCTGTAAAGTGAAATTTTGACCGGAAATATCATAAGCAATTTTTAGAGCAGGATCCTTTTCATCGACCCAGTCATCAGTTACTGATATGTCTTGGAAAATTGCAGCATCATCACTATGTTGGACATCTGTTGTACCTCCAGCGCCTCTTGTTAAACCAGTAAATGAAGTTGCTGTTTTACCCGTATAATGAATTAATTCATTGTCTATTCTTAAGTAACCATTATCCTCAAAACCTGTTGTATCATCAACTGTAAGAGTTGTAGCACCTTGTAAAAAATTATTACCATCATTAATTTTTGTTGTTCTAATTTCCATCCCAAGAGTTTCTACACTTTCAACTAAACTGACTTCGGGGGCCTGCATAACATTGTCTCTTACTAATGTTTGAGCGTTAGTACCCTGACCTGTCAATCCAATTTGAGTACCGGCATGAGCAGCACTTTCTGTTGAAGCCAACTTTATAGTATTGGCGTCTACAGATATCACAAAATAATCGGTATTATTTGTCAATCCGGTTATGTTTGCTCCACCGCCATTAGAATATTTAATTTTGTCACCAGTAGTAAATCCGTGACCAGTTATAGTGATTGTGTTGGAACCTGTATTTACATTTGATGAAGCAATTGTATTACTACTTAGATTGTGAGTACCAATAGTAGAACCTAAAGATGCTCTTGTACATCCAGTAAAAGTTGTAGCTGTTTTTCCTGTATAAGTAATTAACTCTGATCCAATTAATAAAGTTCCACTATCTGCGAATCCTGAAGTATCATCGACAGTAATTGTAGTAAAAGTTGTTGCATTAGTTGCCTGAATAGTCAGACTTGCACTCGCAGATGTACCTATTACTGTATTGTCAGAGCCTCTAACTAAACCAGTAAAGGAGGTGTCGGTTTTGCCAGTATAGGTAATCTTTTCATTTCCAATTAAAATTGTACCAGTTGTTGGATAGCCCTCAGTAGAGTCAACCTGAATAGAAGTTTGGTTGATATTAAATTTTTCAGTACTTGTAATTGTTGAGTTTCTAAGTTTATCCTTAAAATTACTGAAAATACCATCAGTAAATGTTAATAAACTTATTGACGCATCATCAAGATGAGCTGCAGCAGGGCTACTATTTGCACCCCTTGTTATACCAGTAAAAGTTGTTGATGTTAGTCCTGTATATGTTACTTGCTCTGTTCCAACCAGCAAGGTGCCAGTAGATGGGAAGCCAGAGGTGCTGTCTACAGTAATAGCATCACCTGTTGGTGGGTTGCTTCCAGAGACGATAGCTCCATTTAACAATGAACTTGGTTGTTTTACATCTTTATTTAAATAAGCATGTTTATTCAATTCTTTAAGGACAATTCTTTTACTTCCAAAATGTTGTGTTTGACCATCAAAAACATCAGTACCACCCTCAAAATAAGCGTCAACATCCTTAGATACCGTATGAAGAATTTTAATCTTAGTGTCAGTTATATTGATAGCAGCCGTTGAGTCAGATTTTAAATTTAAAAATTTGTTACCATTTGCATCTGTACCAGCACTTGATACTGAAAATTTAGCTCCATTATATTTAAGATTATTTACAGTTGATGCTGTCGTGTCAAATTCTCCAGCTATATGAACTTCAGTAGGAAAAGTTGTAGAACTAATTGTATTGTCAGGGTCATTTATAAAAACCTTAAGAGTTCCACTAGCATCCTGAACCATTGTATTACCACTTACCGCTTTTACATCTAATGATTTATCAAAAACTTTTAATTCAGGTGAAGAGTTATAATAACTATGAAGTAAAAATTTAGTTTCGTCAGTTGCTGCTTGTTCATCTACTAGATCTGTAGAAGGATGTTTATATTTAAAGCTTAATACTTCAGTTTCTTTAACTGCTCCTGCCATTTTAAGACCAGTTCCTCTGGCAAAAAGAGAAGAACTTACACCATAAGTGGCAGCATTGTTAGATGACCCATCTGCAGAAACTGCAGCTCGATTCAATGCATCATTAATTCTTAATTGAGCATGTGCTAAAAATTGTTCTCTTTCAAAATTTGGTGATGCTACATTTTCAATTCCATTTGTACTACTAAATAATTCTTCAGTAACAAAACTATCTTGCATCAAATCGACATTTATTGCAGATAAAGTTTGAATTTCATCATTATTATCAAGTTGGTTAAACTGAATTGAAAAACTACCATCAGTGACAGGGTCAATTGCTAATTTTGCGTCATCTGACAATCCTGCATTAATGGCTCGTTGTACTTCAGAAGCAAGACTAGTTGCAGTATATGTACCTGGTCTTATATCAATACTTTTGAAACTTGCACTACCGGTGGTGTCATCTACACGAACAGTTAAAAAGTCTTTACCCCAATATGTAGATTTATTTAGTGTAGGATTTGCTTCATAAGTAGTATAATATTGTAATGGGTCAGTTACCACTGTTATAGATGGTGCTGTTGCCGTAAAAGCAGCATCTTCTAAGACTGTTGACTCAACAGTTGCAGCCTTAGAAACGGTCTTATTTGATAAATCATCTAAGAAAAACAATGGTTGTGTCTGAGCAACAGAAATAATTTGTGGTTTTTCATTAATAGGAATTATTTGACCAAAACGGTCAACTACTAATGTCTGTCCAGTAGGAGAAATAGCCTCTGTCAAAGATGGTTCAACTTCTCTTCCATCAACAATGAACTTTGTTTGATATTTATGAGTTACTTGGTCTCCAGAAGCAGCTTGAGTTTTTATAAAAAAAGCTGTTGCAATAACAGGATTACCTAAATTATCAAAAATTGTAACAGAAGTTGATGAATTAAAAGTTGCAGGATTTTTTGGATCAAAATCTGCTGCAGAATCAAAAACTGTTGACGAAGCTGGTAAGTTAACTGCTAATTCAAGATTATCTGTTTTCTTAGCTTCACCAGCTTCTAATTCTAATTTTAGTGGTTTAGCATCAGCAATTTCACCACCTTGAACAGATCCATCGTCAGACACAGGTAATGCAAGAACAAACTGACCTGCTGAGTCAACAACAAATCTGTCGTTGTTTACTGAAAATGAACCGTTTCTTGTATAAACTGTTTGGTTAGTAGTCAATGAAGGTTTTAATGCAAAAAAACCTTGACCTGAAATAGCCATATCAAGCGCATTAAGGGATGAAGATACGTTACCTTGTGTAAATTGCTGTTTAATACCTTTCAGAATTGTTCCTGATCCGATAGATGATGATGCATTTTGGAGAGGAGATGTAGCAAAAATATCACCAAATTCAGCTTTACTTCTTTTATATCCTGTCGTTGCAACGTTAGCGATATTATTTGAAGTAGCTGAAATATCAGCCTGCGATCCGTTTAGTCCTGTAAGAGCGGTGTAAAATGACATCTCTGATTTCTCCTAGTATTATAATATATTTTCTTAATTTTTAAATCTAACAACTTGTGAAGGATCAATTGTTCCATAATCCTCTACCTCTAACATTACTCCAGTATCTGTTTTTGACGTTCCAGAAACATGAGCAAAGACCTGAGTTGGCAACTCACCAGTATCTCCTGTATTACCTGTAAAAGCTCTAATTGTTATTGGAGTGCCAGCCTCAATGATATCTTCTGGCAAATCTCTCCATTCAAAACCAACTAATCCTGCTTTTTGCATTCCTAATGTGTCTTGATGTAAGACCTCACCTGCACTATTTTCAAAAATAATATTTAAATTTGATGCAGTATCAGGTAAGTCTACTACACCGCTAATAACTCCTTCTTTATCAGGCCTAGCAAACTTGCCAGGAACTAAAACAGAATGTCCCATAAGCTGTGTGGTTGAAGCAATTCTCATTTCGGATAATTGTTGACTAACAGACTTCATAGTTTGGTCCATTGAAGTAATGCCTGTCACTGTAGAAAATTGTGCCATTTGAGCAATAAAATCAGCATTATCTACTGGTGCAAAAGGATCTTGGTTTTGTAATTGTGTAGTCATTAGTTTTAAAAAATCCTCTTGTCCAAGCTGATCTTTAGTTTCTTTAGGAGCAAACTTTTCTTTTGCAGAGTTTATACCTAATTTATCTAATATTTTATTTAGTGATTGATTTGATGGGTTAATCTCAGACATTTTATTTCCTTATTTACCAATATTAATAGTTCTCATTGTTAAAGCTCTCAAAGTCGAGATGACTTCAACATTATTTTGATACTGCCTCGAAGCTTCAAGCATATCGACCATTTCTTCGTCCACATTTACAGCAGCTTTATAGATGTAACCTTGTGCGTCAGCTGCTGGATGTTGTGGCATGTATTGTTTGATTGGTTCTCTTCCTATTTCCTTAACCTCAACAGCATCAACAGTGGCGACCCCATTTTTTTTTACTAAGTCACTATATTGAGTTTCAAAAATAGGTTTTAATGGTTTATAAGTTGTTTTTGGATTTCCTGTTGTAGAACCAGCATTTGCAAGATTAGATGCAACTGTGTTTAATCTTACTAATTGGGCTGCCATAGCCCTTCCTGCAATGTCATAAACTGATTTAATATCCATTATTCGCCCTTTATTGCTGAGATAATTTTATTAATTTTTCCATTAAGAAAATTTACAGTTGTAGTATACCTCATTGAATTTTCTGCAAACTGCATTTGCTCTACTGCAAGTTCTACAGTGTTTCCATCCAAAGACGTTATAAGTGGTTCTCTATAAGAGGCTTCATGTATTGACTTACCTGTATTTTCAATAATGTGTTTTGAATGTGTAGTTGATATTGGTCCATTTTTATCAAATTTTTTAATTTCATCCTCAAAACTAATGTCTCTTGCCTTAAAATTCGGCGTTGCGGCATTAGCTATATTTGATGCTAAAATATTATTGCGTCTTCCTCTTAATTGTAAGGCTGATGAATAAAAAGATAATTGATCTTTAATTGAATCCATTTATAAAAACTCATTAAATTATTCTTATTTTCACTACTTCTGCAATTTGAATGCCAATTTATTTTTAAAAAAAACTTTAGTTTTTTTTATATTGTCGTAACTGATTAATAATGTAGGATATAGTTTATGAATTTATCTGATAAAATAATTGATAAAAAAGAAGAACTACTAGATGAGTTCGAAAACTTATCACTAGAAGAAGTTGCAAAAAAAATAAAACTAATTGAAAAAAGAGAAGACGATCTAATTTTTAAGATCGCTTATTTAGCTGCAAGAATTTCAGTTTTAAATAAAAGAATTCAAACATTGATAAATGAAAATTCTGCTAATGACAATTTAGTTTTAGACAAAACTGAAAATTCCAATAACATCGTTGAAGATATTATAAAAAGATCAAAAAAATCTAAAGATATTCCTGTTGAATGGGTAAGAGTACAAATAAAAGAAACAACAGAAGTTAATGGAGTAAGATTTCCCTCTGGAATACAAATAGATGTTACAGATGAAGATGCTAAACAAATGATAGAAAGTAATAAGGCAATATTACTTGAAGATGAAGTAAAAAAAGATGATGGATAAAATTATTTTTTATAATAAGTATATATAGCTTCTACTTCATCTTCTCTCAAGCCTGTTTTAGTAATAATTTCCTCTTTACTATCACCTTTTCTAACCATATTAATGGCTAAATTTAATGTATCATCTGATCCTTTAATATTCCCTAATCTGTTAATTTCTCTTTCTACAAAATCCATTTTTTCGGAAATATTTACAATTTCTTTTTTTTGATGCTCAAGCAAACTTCCTACGGCAGCTAAGTATTCTTTTATCTCTTTGATGTTATTATTTATGTTATCTGCATGATCAGTTATTGAATTTTTATTTAATTTGTAATTTTGTAATTGGAGTAAAAATAATAACATAAATGCAATTACAATTGATAAAACAGAAAAGAAGATAAATATCTCAAAATTTGATAATAAAAAGTCTATGAACATATATTATATATCCATTATTTTATTAATAATTGCTATAAATAATTTAATAAATTAGGGATTTGATTTCGAAAATGACTCAAATAAATGAGCTTTAGGTAAAATTTTTGCTTCTAATTTTTCTATTTTATTTAAAACATTTCTAAATATATTTAAATTCTCATCAGAAAAATTTTTTGTATCATTACCTAAATCATTAGTTTTTATTTCAACTAATATTGTTTCAATTTGTTGATTAATTTCTTTAAATTTCTCGAACATAAACTTACTATTGTTAATATGATCTAGATTATCTAAAGCTTTATCTAGGATTTCAATTTTTTGTAACATTTTATACCAATAAATTAGGATTTCATCTCTCGATAGGCTTGCATAAGTGCTTCAGATAATTTGTCTAAGTCAAGTGGATATTTCCCAGTAGAAATAGCTTCTTTTATTTTTGCAACTTTATCAACATCAATTGGTGCTGATTGAGCCATTTCAGTTACTAATTTCTTAGTATTTTTTATATCGACTACGTTACTTGACATAACATTGTCTGTAGAAGCTGTATTTACAATATTCTCCAAAGAAGGATTTGTATCCTTAATATCTTTTTTTGGTATATTATTTACAATATTATTTGTTATTTTATCCATTTTACTTAACTCCACAGTAACTATAACGACACCTTGTTTAATTATTTTAGCGAAATATTCTAATTTTTTTATCTTTTTTTATATAACCTTTAATAATCTTTCCACTTTTTAAATTTTTAACTTTTATTAGATCGCCTAAATTTCCAGAGTTTTGTGCCTCACCTGATGCTGTAACCCATACATTTCCTAAATTTGATACAATCGAAATAATATCTCCATTATTAATGTCAAAACTTTCAAAGAGATGCCTAGGGTGCAAAATTTGACCCATCTTTAGATTTGTTTTTAATTTTCTTCCAACCAATTGTTTTTTTGTAGAAAAAAAAGATATTTGATTTTCTTTTTCTACTAAAACCTCTTCAATATCACTCACTCCTATAATATCATTTTTTTCTAAAGATTTTTTTAACTTTATAATTTTATAAATTTTATTTCTTTTTTTTGGAGTACTCTTCTTATAAACAACATTTGATGGTTTTATAGAATTTATTTTTTCTTTTACTTCTGCTTTTTTTTGAATTTTAACTCTCATAATTAAATTAAAACCATCATTATCTAAACAATTAACTTTTCTTGAAAAATTTTTCTATTTTAATTTCATCATTACAATTTTTAAAAAAACTATTTTTGGAGAAAACTGGTGTTCCATTAACCCCTTCTTTAACAAGCCAATCTGAAACTTTTGCAGAAATCTCTTCCCCTGAAATTGCCACTGCTTGTTTATTTATTATAAAAATTAAAATAATATAAAAAAATGTTTCAAATATTATTTTAAACATCAATTATCCTCCGAAAAAATAAATTTGCGATGAAATTGGGGAATTACTTAGTTCTTTATTTTTAGATCTTTTCTTTTTCTTGACAATTAAATCTTTAATTTCATTTACACTTGGTAGGTATAATTTTTTACCTGAATAAAGATAATTTGGGTTATTTCTAACAAAAGCTTTCTTATTGAAAGAAACAATAGCCAAACTTAAGATATTATTGTTAAATGAATTAGAACCATAGTAATTCAACATTATATCACTCAACGTTTCATTTTTCAAAACTACGTGGCTTGTGCTATAATTTAAATCTTTTAAAAATAAATTATCAGAGTTCAAATAATTACTATGTAGATTTCCTCTGTACTCTAAAACAACAAATGGCTCTGATAATGAAAATTTTGAAACAAAAATAAAAATTAATGTTAAAAATATAAGATTTTTTCTCATCACTTACTCCACAAATTTGACAATCAAATTGTTCATGGTTGTTAATTTTACATTATCATTTAAAGGCAGTAATGTGCTGTAATTGTCAAAAACTTCGCTAGTATGAACTATCGCTGTGCTATTATTTAGCATTGAATTTTTGATATTGATACCTTTGACTAGACCTATTTGTTTTTGTTTAATACCTTGTTTTCTTCCTAAATTTACAGTTAACTTACCTTCATCTAAAATTAATTTTCCTTCTAAAGGTAAACAATTAATTTTTTTGATAAATTTATTAGTCACGTTTAACAGATGATTTCTCACAATTTTGTCTATTTCATCTATGCTAGAAGTAGAAACATTACGTA
>CACMTN010000008.1 GCA_902616615.1 uncultured SAR116 cluster alpha proteobacterium
TCTATAAACCCCATCCCATTCCTTTACAGCTTCTAATTTTCCATCTTTACCGAGTTTAGGTCTATTTTTAGAGAAAGTGTTTTCTGAGCCTACTACACCATAGTCCATATACCCTAATCTTACTAAAGGTCTCGCTGCGGAGGCATTAAACAGCCCGTCTTTAATAAACTTATCATTGATATAAATTCCAACAACTTTACCAAATATAACATAGTTACCTTTACCTAATTTCCTGTCTACATTAGGCAAATCTATTGTTTTCCAATGCTTGCATTCAAGCGCAGCTGCAGCTTCAGAAACAAATGGTGCTGATACAAACTTACCAATTTGTGGCTTAAGTCCAGCTAATTCGAATTCATCGACTTCGGAACCTGCAGGGACAGAACTGCCATTCATGTGATCAAATAAATCCTCTGTTGCTAATGAGACTGTAAAATCACCAGTCTCTTCAATGTTTTTTACCGAATCTTTTATGTCAACCGAAGAAAACATAACAAAATGAGGTCTATCGGCAATTGCGTTAAAGTAGCTATACGGTGCTAAATTATTAATACCAGCTTTAGAACGGCTTCCAATCCAACCTATAGGCCTAGGTGCCACTATTGCTTTAAATGGGTCATGTGGAAGATTATGTTCATTTTTAATAGTATCGTAGTGCATTTAAGTATCCAGTAATAATAAAAAGTTTATAATCAATTTTTTTAACAAATGAAGTGTGAAATTATGAATTTGAAAGAGATTAAAAATATTGGTTTTATTGGTTTAGGGGTTATGGGAAGCCCTATGTGCAAAAATCTAATTAAAAATAAACAATGGCATATTATCGTTCATGATTTAGATAATTCTAAAGAAAAAGAATTAGAAAAAAATGGAGCTTCAATTGCAAAAAATATCAATGAATTATTTGATGTAGCAGATATGATCATTACCTGTTTACCTGGAGGTGATTTCGTAAGAGAAATCTATCTTGGAGAAAAGAAAATAGTATCTGAAATAAACCCAGATAAATTGATTATCGATATGTCTACTTCTCAACCAGATTTAATGATTGAGCTAAACAAACTAATAACAAAAAAAGGTTCTTTCTTTGCTGATGCGCCTATAGCCAGAACAAGGCAGGCCGCCAGAGATGGGACACTAGCAATAATGGTAGGTTCTAAAAAAGAAGTTTATAATAGGATATTTCCTATTTTGGAATATATGGGAAAAGATATTATGTATTGTGGTGATGTAGGGACAGGTCAAATGACCAAAATTTTAAATAATATGATACTATTTGAAACAGTTGTTGCTCTTTCAGAGGCTGCAAATATTGCAGAAAAATATGATATGAATGTTAAAAATTTATTTGAAAATATTACGAAATGTTCTGGGGATAGCTTCGCACTAAGAAATCATGGACTAAAAAGTATAGCTCAAAATCACTTCCCTTCCCCAGCATTTTCTTCAGAGTATGCCCTTAAAGATCTTTCTTATGCAATAAATTTAGGAAAAACACATAACTTAAATTTACCAGGAGCTTACTCAGCTAAAAAACTTCTTAAAAAATCAATCATGAATGGTGATAAGGATTTATATTTCCCAGTCATAAAAAAACATTTTGGTTAGGTTATCCTCTTCCAACGAACGGCATTTTGTTTGCCATAACTGTGATGTCTAAAACATTTACCGTTACAGGTAAGTTAGCCATATATAAAACAGCGTTAGCAATATGAATAGAATCAATAACTGGCTCAACTTCTGTTTTACCTGTGGCTTGTGGCACACCTTCTTTCATTCTTTCAGTCATTGGTGTTTCTGCATTTCCAATATTAATTTGACTACAACAAATATCATATTTTCTGCCATCTAATGAAATAGTTTTAGTCATTCCAGTAACACCATGTTTTGTTGCTGTGTAAGGAATAGATCCAGGTCGAGGAGTTACAGAAGAAACACTGCCATTATTGATAATTCTTCCACCTTGCGGAGATTGTTTTCTCATTAATGCAAATGCATATTTTGCACAGAGAAACATTCCATTTAAATTGATATCTACAACACTCTTCCAATTCTCATAAGGCATTTCATCAATAGATTGTGCAGGTACACCAATTCCTGCATTATTAAAAAGAACATCTATTCTGCTATGATCCTTTTCTACAATTTCAAATGCATTTTTTACAGCCTGTGGGTCACTAACATCGCATTGTAAAACTTCAGTTTCGCCAGAGCATAAATTTTGAGTTTCTATTAATTTATCTTTTCTTCTTCCAATAAGATAAACTACCATACCTTCTTTTGATAAAACTTCTGCTACTCTTCTGCCAACGCCTGTTCCTGCTCCAGTGACGACTACTATTTTTGACATTTTTTCCTCTTATTTTTTAAACTTAGAAATTTTGGTACATTTATTACTACTTATGTTATATGATTAAAACAACCATTAATAATTTAACAAAATAATTATCATGCAAAAAAAAGTCTTTATAGGTTGTGGAGCAGGTTTTTCTGGAGACAGATTTGACGCTTCAATCCCAATAGTAAACGAGTTTAAAAATATTAGTGAACCTAAATATTTAATGTTTGAAGTTCTTGCTGAAAGAACTTTAGCTATTGCTCAACAATATAGAATTAAAAATCCAGATAAAGGATATTCGCCTTTTTTAGATTCATACATATCTCCTATAATTGATGATTGTCTTCAACATAACATTAAAATTATTTCAAATATTGGCGCAGCTAATCCACTTGGTGCAGCTAAAAGAATACTGGAAATAGCAAAAGAAAAGAAAACAAGAAAGCCTAAGATTGGCGTAGTTGTTGGTGATGATCTTTTAGAATATATGACGAATAAAGAAATATTTGAAAGTCCCACAATGGAGGGATTAGATTTTTCAAATAATCAGATAACAGCCGCAAATGTCTATCTTGGTGCAAAACCAATTGCTGAAGCTCTTTCAAAAGAAGCTGATATAGTAGTTGTAGGAAGAACTGTTGATAGTGCTCTTGCTTTGGGACCACTGATATACGAGTATAATTGGAAAAATGAAGATCTAGACTTACTTGGTTCCGGTACTATTTGTGGACACCTCTTAGAGTGCGGGGCTCAAGTAACAGGAGCTTACTTCGCTGATCCAGGGTTTAAAGATGTTCCTAATTTAGCCAAAGTTGGCTTTCCAATAGCAGAATTTTATCAAGATGGATCATTCGTAATTACCAAACCAAAAGATACTGGTGGATTAGTAAGCAAAGCAACCATAACCGAGCAATTATTATACGAAACTCATGACCCTACAAATTATCTTGTCCCTGATGTGACAGCTGATATGTCAGAATTGACACTTGAGGATAATGGAGAAAACAGGATCCTTGTAAAAGGTGGAAAAGGTAAAAAAGCACCCCAAAAATTAAAAGCAACTATATGCTGTGACAATGGCTTTATGGGTGAGGCAGAAATTAGTTATGCTGGACCAAATGCATTAGCAAGAGCAAAACTCGCTGGTGAAGTTATAACTGAAAGAATTCAAATTCTTGGGCTTCAAGGGCAACTAAGAGTTGAAATTATTGGTGCTGGTTCGGTTCATTTTTCCATGGATGAAGCATCATCCTATGAGTTGCCAAACGATGGTGATTATAGAGTTAGAACATCAGCAATTTACCCTAAAAAATATCAAGCACAACAAATGGTTGATGAAGTAATGTCTCTATACTGTTGTGGTCCGGCTGCAGGTGGAGGTGGTCGTGGATATGTAACACCTCAGTCATCAACAGCATCAATACTGGTTAATAGAGAAATTGTTAGTCCTAATGTTCAAGTCAAAATTTTATGATAATTAAACTGAAATATTTATGATGAAGTTAAATTTGCCAGTACATTCTATAGCACATGCCAGAGCTGGAGATAAAGGAGATGTGTCAAATATCTCTCTGATAGCTTATTTAGAAAGTGGTTGGCCAGTTATTGAAAAATTGGCCACTGAAGAAAAAGTTCTTAAGATTTTTAAACATATGGGTGCAACAAAAGTAGATAGATATAAACTACCAAATTTAAAAGCCCTTAATTTCGTTATTCATAGTGCACTTGGTGGAGGTGTTAATAGTTCATTAAGGCTTGATAGACATGGTAAAACCTTGTCTTCATACTTACTCTATGAGTTAATTATACCAGTAACAGAAGATTTATTACCATTAAGGTCACCATATCTTAATAAATTTAAGGATTAAAATTATGAAAGAAGCTGGATCACTGCTAGTAGAGATACTTGAAAATCAAAAAGTTGATAGAGTTTTTTGTGTCCCAGGAGAAAGTTATCTCTCAGTTATGAATGGCCTTCAAGAAACCTCAATAGAAACTGTACTTTGCAAACATGAAGGTGCTGCCTCTATAATGGCTGAAGCAGATGGGAAATTGACCGGAAGACCTGGAATAGCCTTTGTTACAAGAGGACCTGGAGCCACAAATGCTGCTTCTGGGATACATATTGCTCAACAAGACAGTACACCAATGATACTTTTTGTTGGACAGATTGGTAAAGAAATGTATGGAAGAGACGCATTTCAGGAAGTTGATTATCAACAATTTTTTGGTGGTATGGCAAAGCTGGTTGTGGAAGTACAACAAGCTGACAGATTACCAGAAATTGTTTCACGAGCTTATCATACAGCAATGTCAGGTAGGCCTGGCCCAGTTATAATTGCATTACCAGAAAATATGCTAACAGAAAAAACTAAAAACAAACCTGTTGGTTACATTAATAATTTATCATCAGCTCCCTCTACAAGTGACTTGGCTCAATTTATTGAAGATATAAAATCTGCTGGAAATCCAATTCTTATTTTAGGAGGATCTGTTTGGTCAAATGAGGCTGGTAAAGATTTAGAATCTATATCTGAAATGCTGGGATTAACAATTTTAACTTCTCACAGAAGACAAAGTTTTTATAATAATCTTCATTTTAATTATGGGGGGGATCTAGGACTTGGCGTAAACCCAAAGCTTATTGAACGCATAAACAAATCTGATTATTTAGTTTTATTAGGTGGAAGATTAAGTGAAAATCCATCTCAAGGCTTTTCACTTTTAGGCATACCTGAACACGATAAAAAATTTGTTCATATTCATCCAGGTCCTGAAGAAATAGGAAGAATTTATAAACCACATCTGGGTATTGTTTGTAGCCCAATATCTTTTGTGAATGCACTTAATAATGCATTAAAGGGCTTGAATACAAAACCAACATCTCAAAATCAAATTTCAGCAAATCAAGCTCACGAGGAATATTTAGAATGGGGAAACATGCCACTTGAGGCACCAAATTCAGGAGTTGACCTTACTACCGCATTTAGAAATTTAAGAGAAAATTTAGATTCAAACACTATTATCACCAATGGTGCTGGTAATTATGCTGTGTGGGGTCATAGATTGTTTAGATTTACAAATTTTGGAACCCAGCTAGCACCAATTTCAGGATCTATGGGATATGGTTTACCGGCTGCAATAGCTGCAAAATTGAGAAACCCTAATAAAACTGTTATAGCACTTGCAGGCGATGGTTGTTTTCAAATGACAGAAAATGAGTTTGCAACAGCAGTTCAATACAACGCTGGAGTAATTGTGTTTGTAGTAGACAATGAAATGTATGGTACTATTAGGATGCATCAACACAAAAATTATAAAGGAAAATATAAACATACAGGATTAATAAATCCTAACTTTAATAAACTAGCCATTGCTATGGGAGGACAAGGATATACTGTTGAAAAAACTCAAGATTTTATGAGCATTTATGATGAAGCTAAAGAATGGACAGATAAACATAATTTACCATCGTTATTGCATATTAAAACTGGTTCTGAAATGGTTCTACCTGGAAAAAGATTTAGTTCATTATGATGATAATTTAAAATTATTTAAGGTAAAATCATCTTCCAAAACCACATCTTCAGATTTTAATTCTTTGATATTTTTAGCGCAAACTTGTTCCATGACATTTGCAAGTTCATCTTTTAAAATATCATGCACGTGATTTGCTCCTCTATCTCCCAAAGCAGCAAGTCCAATTATAAAAGGTCTTCCTGTCATTACAAAATCTGCTCCAAGCATTAACCCCTTGCAAATATCTTGACCTGAGTAAAAACCTGAATCAATTATAATAGGAAATTTTGGTCCTATTTTTTTTCGAGTTTCCGGTAAAATTTGAAGAGGACTTGGGGCAATATCAATTTGACGACCACCATGATTAGATAAATAAATTGCATCAACGATTTTTGAAGCTTTGATTGCATCGTCTAAATGCATTAAGCCTTTTAAAATTATTGGACCATTCCAGATATCACGAACTTCTTTAAGATAATCCCAGTCTAAATATCTTTGCATTTGACTACCAGCAAAACCAGCTTTAGATTTAGCGTTGCCATGCCAAGTGCCGTCGCTATATTGATCCATTGTTCCAAATTTTGGAATTCCATTTATAAGTGTATTTATAGACCATGAAGGACAAATTGCAGCTTGGAAAAATGTTCTTAGATTAGTTTTGGGAGGGACAGAAACACCTGCCATTCTAAGTCTTTCTCTTCTACTTGAAGCTGGGATATCTGCAGTAATAATTAGTGTTTTAAATCCTGAATTTTTTGCTCTTTTTAATAAATCGTTTCTAATAGCTTTATCTGCTGGTGGATATAATTGAAACCAGCCTGTACCATTTAAATATTTTCCAACTTTTTCTACAGATGCGCACGCAACAGTTGACAATGAAAAGGGAATATTATTTTTAACAGACATTTTTGCTAATGATACTTCTGCACCAGGCCACATAAGGCTTGTCATTCCAACAGGAGCCATGCCAAACGGTGCGTCGTATTCATAATCAAATAATTTTGTTTTCAAATCGGGATCAACCGTTCCTTTTAAGTACTTAGGAACTAGAAAAATTTTATTTAATACTTTTCTATTATTCTCAAGAGCTTCATCATAACCTGTTCCTGCAAATAGGTATTCTGAAGCAAAATGAGGAATTCTTCTTTTTGCTAAATTTACCATATCAGACACTCTTGGAAATTTATCAACCAAACTAGACAAAATGTACTCCATAAAATTATTAGTGTTTTCAATTTAACATGTTATGAATGAATAATTAATTAAATAAATAGATTATTGAGAAAAAAATGATAGAAAATCCACCCTTAATACAAATAAAAAAATCATCTAGTAGAAATAGACCTTCAATCAAACAGCTTAAAAATTTTAAGAATATCCCAACGGGTTTCATATGTGATGCTTTAAACGGTTATGCAGCTCTGGATACAAATATCAAACCTCTTCATATTCCGGGTAATGTTAAACATATTTTTGGGCCTGCATTAACAGTTTTTTCTGGAGCAGCTGATGTGCTTGGGATGTCAATTGCATTAAGTGAAATACAACCGGGAGACATTGTTGTAAATGGTGTTAGTGGTTTTCAAGGCACCGCAGCAGTTGGTGACAGGATTGCAGGGATGATTAAAAATAATGGAGGAATAGGTCTTGTAACCGATGGTCCCATGAGAGACTTAGAGGGTATTATAGAAACTGGACTTAGTTGCTTTTGTACAGGATTAAATCCAAATTCTCCGTATAATAGTGGCCCAGCAAAAATTGGATATCCAACTGAAATAGGTGGTAAAACCATTCACTCTGGAGATATCATTGTGGCTGATGCTGATGGAGTTACTGTAGTTCCGTTTAACAAAATTGACGAAGTTATAGAAAAGTTAGATAGAATTATTGAATTAGAAAATGCCATGGATGAAAAGGTAAAAAATGGGCTAAAAATTTCTCAAAAAGCTCTCAACTATATCAACAGTGATCAGGTTATATATGAGGATTAGATCACTGATATATATTTCCGTCCGTAACACTTTGAAGATATTCAATTGTTATGTCTTCATTTAACTGAATTACTTTAAAACCGGTATCAGTTATATCTAATACTGCATAATCTGAATAAATTCTAGAAACAACTGCTGCTCCTGTAAGTGGTAACGTACACTTTTGAACCAGTTTAGGCTTTCCATCTTTAGTCAAATGCTGTGTCATTACAAATACGTTTTTAGCTCCTGCAACTAAATCCATAGCACCGCCTACTGCTGGTATTCCTTTACCAGTTGACCAATTTGCAAGATCTCCTGTAACAGAAATTTCCATTGCTCCAAGTACACAGTAATCAATATGCCCTCCTCTTATCATAGAAAAGCTGTCCGCATGGTGACAAAAACTCCCTCCTGGAAGAACGGAAACTGGTTTTTTGCCAGCATTTATCAGGTCTAAATCAATTTCGTTCTCATTTGGTGATGGTCCCATTCCCAACAAACCGTTTTCTGAATGATAAATTATTTCTCTATCTTCTTTAATATATTGAGATACTAATTCTGGCATACCAATGCCAAGATTTACATATGAGGAATGAGGCAAATCATTTGCTATTTTCGATGCAATCGTATTCCTATCCCATCCCTTAATTAAATCATTTGTATTTATATTTATCATGGATATGTCATCCCTTCTTCAATAGCATTAGTCTCAATAATTGGATTTTCTATATTAATAAGACTTTGAACAAAAATACCTGGTGTGATGACATGTTCAGGATTTATTTCATTTGGTTCTAAAATATTTTTTACTTGAACTAATGATGTATCTGCAGCCATACACATTATTGGGTTAAAGTTCCTAGCAGTTTTATTGTATGTGAGGTTGCCATATCTATCAGCTGTTTCTGCCTTAACAAAAGCAAAATCTGCTTTTAAAGCTTCTTCAAGAATATATTTCTTTCCATTAAAAATTTTTTCTTCTTTACCTTCGGCTAAAGGAGTACCAACTCCAGTCGCAGTATAAAATCCAGGAATACCTGACCCAGCTGCCCTAATCCTCTCCGCTAATGTCCCTTGTGGAACAACTTCTAATTCGATTTCACCTTTATTATACAATTCTGGGAAAGTAACTCCTTTGGCAGATCTTGCAAAAGAACAAATAACTTTTTTGACTTGTCTTTGACCAATTAACGCACCAAGACCCACTCTTCCATTTCCTGAGTTATTAGCAATAATTGTTAAATCTTTCGTACCTTTATCAATTAAACCGTGCAATAATTCAATAGGGCTTCCCGCTTCACCAAAACCTCCGACCATTATTGTTGCTCCATCAAATACATTTGATAAAATTTCGGTCATATCTTTCTTTATTTTGTTGATTTGCATTCTAACCTTTCATATTGTTGTATTTCTTTGTTGAATGTTATAACAAACATATACACTAATATTGTATCAAACTGAATGGTAATTAAAAATGAATTTTGAATATTCTGAAAAAGAAGAAAAATTTCGAACAGAAGTAAGAAATTGGCTTAAAGAGACGCTTCCAAAGTACTTGTCTGAAAAAGTAAGAAAATACCAGAGACTCACAAAAGAAGATTATGAATTATTTATGAATAATTTAAGTAAAAAGGGTTGGATTGCTTGGCATTGGCCTGAAGAATATGGTGGAACTGGATGGAATGCAATTGAAAAGCACATATTTGAAGAAGAAATTGTAAAGGCATCAGCACCAAGAATTGTACCATTTGGTGTAAATATGTTAGGTCCAGTCTTGATTGAATTTGGATCAGAAGAACAAAAAAATTATTATCTTCCAAGAATTTTAAATAACGAGGATTGGTGGGCTCAAGGATATTCTGAACCTGGAGCAGGCTCAGATCTTGCAAGTCTTAAAACAACAGCAATAAATAAAGGTGACCATTATTTAGTTAATGGACAGAAAACTTGGACAACTTTAGGTCATCATGCTGATAAGATTTTTTGTCTTGTTAAAACTGATCTTAATGTTAAACCTCAATTAGGAATTTCTTTTCTTCTTATAGATATGGACTCTCCAGGTGTTGAAGTAAAACCAATAATAACACTCGATGGTGAACATGAAGTTAATGAGGTTTGGTTCACTGATGTTAAAGTTCCTAAAAAAAATCTGGTTGGAAAAGAAAATCAGGGTTGGACTTATGCAAAATATTTACTTACTTTTGAAAGAACCGGAATAGCTGGTGTTCCCAATTCAAAATCTGCTTTAAATCACTTAAAAATGGTATCAAGGAAATCAATGAAAAATGGGAAACCATTAATTGAAGATCCTATGTTTTCTTCAGAAGTTGCTGAATTAGAAATAGATCTATTAGCCATGGAAATTTTTAACCTTAGAACAGTCAGCGCAGCAGCTGAAGGCAAAGCCCCTGGAATGGAAAGTTCTTTACTTAAAATTAAAGGAACACTTGTAAGACAGAAAACAACTGAATTACTTAGAAAGGCTCTTGGACCGCAAGCTTTACCATATTTACCCGAACAATTTGATGAAGGATGGAATGAAATGCCAATTGGACCAGAATATGCTGGCCCTATTGCAAAGCAGTATTTTAATATGCGAAAAATTTCTATTTATGGTGGATCTAATGAAATCCAAAAAAATATAGTCGCAAAAGCATCATTTGGTTTATAGGAAATAAGAATGGATTTTTCATTATCTGAAGAAAGAAAAATGCTTCAGGAAACCGTAGCTCGTTTTTTTGAAAATAATTATAATGATATCAAAAAAAGAAGTGAATACCTAGACATGAATGACGGCTTTTCTAGGGAATTTTGGAAAGAAAGTTCAAATTTAGGTGTAATAAGTGGTTTGATTTCACCAAGCTTTGGAGGTTTAGGAGGCTCAGGTGAGGATATCAGCATAATATTTGAATTAATTGGAAAATCACTATGCATTGAACCATTTTTATCTTCTGGTTTATTATCAAGTACAATTTTGTCTTCTATAAAAAATCCTAAAACTGAATTAATAAATCAAATTATTGACGGAGAATTATTAGTATCATTTGCTCATATGGAAATGAATAATAGATATGAAGATTATTTTGTTGAGAGCAAAGCCTTTTTCGAAGATGAAAACTGGAAACTAAATGGGAGTAAATCTTTTGTAATTAATGGCGATTCTGCAGATAAAGTTATAATTTCTGCCAGAATAGAAGGAAAAATTAACGACAAAAATGGTATTGGTTTATTTTTAGTTGATAATAATCAAATTAATAATAGATCTTATAATACAATAGACGGTTATAGAGCTGCTGAGTTAAACTTTGACAATATAGACGCTGAATTATTATGTGAAGATGATCTAGCTCTTGAATGTATTATTAAAGCAAATTCTGCAGGTGCACTTGCTCTTTCGGCAGAAGCTGTTGGTATAATGCAAGTATGTTTTGATTTAACACTCGACTATTTGAAAACTAGAAAACAATTCGGTAAGTCTATCGGGTCTTTTCAAAGTATACAACATAGAATGGTAGATATGATGCTGGAAATTGAACAAGTAAGGTCTGCAGTAATGTTAGCATCTTCTACATTTGAAACTAATTCATCAACACGAGATAAGAATATATCTGCTGCCAAAAATTTAGTAGGAAGAGTTGGCAAACTTATAGCTGAGGAGTCAATACAACTACATGGTGGAATAGCAATGACATGGGAGTATTCTGTTGCACATTATGCAAAGAGACTAATCATGATTGATCATTTAATGGGCGATGCAGATTATCATAGGGACAGATTTAAATTATTAAGTTCAAATTAGTTATCTATTAACAATTTAGAAGCTTTAGCTCTAAAATCTTCCGGGACAACCATTGATTTTCTTTTTTTTAAGTCAAATAAAACTGCAACAACCTCAATATCCATTATTACATCACCAGTACTATCATCCACCATGTGGTGAATAAATTTTAGTGATTTGTTTCCTATCTTTGTAAAATTGGTATGCATTGTAACTGCCATTCCAAGTGGAGCATCTTTAAAATATCTTACAGAATAATCTAATGCAGCCGATCCAATATCATATTCATTTCTCCAATTAAAATCCGCTCCACAATATGTAAATAATTGAGTTGCTGCGTCAGAAATACAACCTATTTTAAATTGACTTGATCCCATTGCCTCATGATCTAAATCCCAAGTATTAACTGCACTTTTACAGCTAATAAATGAATTTCTAGAATAATTTTGCGGCGGTCTATTATCTGTTAGCGGCCTTAAATTTGAAAAATCTAATTCATTTAAAAATGTAGAGCAACTTGAAGAAAATAAATGTGAAATTATTTCTTTTATTTGTTTATTTACAACCAACGAAATAGAGGTCTCAAAGTAAGCTGATACGTTTTCATGATCTATGCTGTAAACTTTGCTTAATAATAAAAGTTCATTATCTTCAATGGATTTAACTTTGAAAACTATCTCTAGCACTGAATTTAAATGAACTTCACGACTAAAAATACATCTTTCATTTAAAATTTTATATTTAATCTTTTTTGCAGAGAAGCTGTTAATTTTATTAAAAAGGCATTTAATTGCGTCTGCATGTTTTCCAAAATAATATTGGACATTCATGTGAGACATTTGGTCACAATCTTCTTTTCTAACCAAATCCTTAAAAGCAGAATAAATGCCATTTGAATTAGTTAGGTTAAGCTGAAATGATTTATCAATATTTTTACTAATTAGGTTTAGAGATTGCTTTGATAATATTTGATCTTCACTATTATTATCTTTATTTAATAAAAATAAAATGTGAGTTATTTTAATTTTATCTTGAGATTCTAATTTAAGATCTGAACTAACATATATTGTCATATGCTCCAATATTGATGTATCAAAATATTCAGTTTCTAAATATTTTTCGCTATCTATTGTTAAATCTTTCAAAACTGCTTTTGTAAAATGAGTTGCGTCTTCAAAAAATTTTGTAGAACTAGATTTCTTTAAATACCCTAAATCACTGATATCATAAGATTTAACAAGACCTTTAAAGGTTTCTATTTGTTGAG
The DNA here is from genome assembly GCA_902616615.1 of uncultured SAR116 cluster alpha proteobacterium. GTDB lineage: Bacteria > Pseudomonadota > Alphaproteobacteria > Puniceispirillales > Marisalimonadaceae > Marisalimonas. The sequence goes on from CACMTN010000008.1 coordinate 12,876, forward strand.
TATTCATAATATAATTATTATTAGGAAATTTCCTAATTTTTGTCTCTCATCTCTAATTTTGCAACGCTCATTCTGTGAACTTCATCTGGGCCATCTGCAAGTCTTAATGTCCTTGCATGACCATAAGCATAAGACAATGGAAAGTCTGAAGAAACCCCTCCTCCTCCATGTACTTGTATTGCTCTATCTATAATTTTAGTTGCCATATTTGGAGCTACTACTTTTATCATTGAAATTTCTTTTCTTGCAATCTTGTTTCCAACTGTATCCATCATATGAGCAGTTTTAAGCACTAACAATCTGGCTTGTTCGATTTCAGCCCTACTTTCTGCTATCGCATGCATTACCACACCTTGTTCAGAAATAGGTTTACCAAATGCAACTCGTGATTTTGCTCTTTTTACCATTAATTCTAATGCTCTTTCAGCTTGACCAATTAGCCTCATACAATGATGTATCCTACCTGGCCCTAATCTACCTTGAGCGATTTCAAATCCCCTACCTTCTCCTAAGAGAATGTTACTGACTGGAACTTTAACGTCTTTAAAATCAACTTCGGCATGCCCATGAGGAGCATGGTCGTATCCAAAAACTGGCAAATGTCTTAAAACTTTAACTCCAGGTGTATCAATAGGAACTAAGATCATTGATTGTTGTTTATACTTGTCTGCGTTGGGATCAGTTTTACCCATAAAAATCATAATTTTGCATCTGGGATCCATTGCACCTGAGGTCCACCACTTTCTTGCGTTGATAACATATTCATCACCTTTTCTATCAATACTAGCTTGTATATTAGATGCATCTGAAGATGCTACGTCAGGTTCAGTCATTGCAAATGCAGAACGAATTTCACCATTTAATAATGGTGTTAACCACTGATTTTGCTGTTCTTTAGTACCATATCTTACAAGAACTTCCATGTTACCAGTATCCGGAGCAGAACAATTAAAAACTTCTGCTCCAATCGGAGAACGCCCCATAATCTCACATAAAGGAGCATATTCGGTATTAGTTAATCCTGCACCTAAATCGCTTTCAGGAAGAAACAAATTCCATAATCCTTGCGCCTTTGCTTTTGACTTCATATCCTCCATAACTTTTGGTACACACCATCGACCACCTTTTTCAACTTCTTCTTTATAAACAGCTTCGTTTTTATAAACATGTTCGTTCATAAAATTTGTAAGTTTATCCTGAAGATCTTTTACTTTGTTTGAATATTCAAAATTCATTTTATACCTCTAATTAAAGTTAAAAACTCCATTTGCTCTATTGATTAAAGCCTCTATTCTCTTACCAAAATTTGCAAACCTCTTATCTTGAGTTTGCCCTTTTAGAAATCTTACGTAAATTTGTTGAATAATTACAGCTAATTTAAATGCTCCAAAAGCATAATACCAGTCAACATCTTTTATGCTAAAACCAGTTTTTAAAGCATAATGATTAATAATTTCACTTTTTTTAGGATATAAAATATTTTTAACTGGCATCGAAGTAATTAAATTAGCTTCATAATCGTCATCTTCATCTATCCAATAATTTAACAAATGACCTATATCCATCAATGGATCTCCTCTAGTACACATATCCCAGTCGAATACCGCTACAGGTAAAAGAGGGTTATCAATATCCCACATAATATTATCTAATTTAAAATCATTATGCAAAATTGTAGCCCCTTGAGGCTCTGGAATATTAGATCTTAAGTACCTAACAAGTTTATTAAACCTATTTGCTTTGATTTTATCCTCAGATGCTTTTTTCCACCTATCTTCCCAACCATTAAGCTGTCTTAAAACAAAACCATCAGGTCTTCCAAAGTCACCCAAACCAACCTGTGAGGGGTCTAGCTTATGTAATTCAGCTAAAATATCAATCATTTTAAAACTTAATAATCTAATCTTATTTCGAGATCCATCTAATTCCGATCGCATCTCTTTTCTAATCACAATTCCTTTTTTTCTTTCTATTAAATGAAACTTACTTCCAATAATTTTATCATCTTCGCATAAATGAATACTTTTAGGAGCTAAAGGAAATAACTTATTTAAACTATGTTGAACCATGTGCTCTCTAGCCATATCGTGAGACGAAGGTGCCACAGGCCCAAGTGGGGGTCTTCTTAATACAAATTCTTTATCATTAAAACTAATTAAATAAGTCAGATTTGCATGCCCACCACTAAATTGAAGTATATTTATTTTATCAATATCAATTTTCAATAGCTCATTTAAATAATTTTTAAGCTTATGCAAATCGATTTGTTCATCTTGTCTAATATTTATTAATTCATTATCAACCATTTTGTATCCAAAGCACTAAAAATTAAAAATAATGATGATAAGTTTTTAAATTTTTACTAAGCTAAATAATAATATAATAAAAAAAAATTAGTAATTAAAATTTCGATATTTGAGGAAATTATGGAAAATTTATTTGATATTAATGGTAAGGTAGCCCTTGTGACAGGTGGATCAAGAGGGATAGGCGCAATGATTGCTGAGGGTTTTGTAAAAAATGGTGTCAAAACATACATTACATCAAGAAAATCAGATCAATGTAATTTAAAAGCAGAGGAACTATCAAAATTTGGGGAGTGTATTTCTATACCCACTGATCTAACTGACATGAATGAAATGGATAAATTAGTAGGACATATTGAGGAAAAAGAAGAAAAACTAAATATTTTAATTAATAATGCTGGTGCTGCATGGGGAGCCCCTTTTGATACTTTTCCTGAAAATGGGTGGGATAAAGTAATGGACACAAATGTAAAAGCCGTATTTTTTTTAATTCAAAAATTAATAAAAATGCTAGAAAGTTCTGGAAACAATTCTGATCCATCTAGAATAATTAATGTTGGATCCATAGATGGAATAGGCATACCTAGAGCAGAAACATATTCTTATCCTGCATCAAAAGCTGCAATTCACCAATTAACTAGAGTTTTAGCAAATAGATTAGCTAAAAGAAACATTAACGTAAACGCTATTGCTCCAGGACCATTTCAGAGTAATATGATGGCTCATTCCTTAAAAGAATATGGAGAACAAATCAAAAAATCAGTTCCACGTGGAAGAATTGGCATTCCTGAAGACATGGCTGGGACATCCATATTTCTTTGCTCAAAAGCAAGTTCTTATATTACAGGTTCCATTATCCCCGTAGATGGTGGTTCTCTTATAGCAAGAAGACATATGGAGTAAACGAATTAAAATCAAAATTAAAGTGTTTTTTAGCAGGATAGCTAAATGTATGTATAGATAAATCTTAAAACCAAACAAATTCACACCAATTATTCTTTAAACTTAAATCTTATTAAAACTTATTGTAATTCATTTTTCCCGATAATTTTAAAAAAATCGTCTATTATATCTTTTTTTATATTTTTAGTAATAAAAACTAAACGTGATTGCTTATCATCGCTAGGCCATTTTTCTAACCATTCTAAAGGATGAAAAATATGCTGAACACCATGAATAACAGCTGGACAGCTCTGTCCTTTAATATTCAAGATACCTTTAATTCTTAGTATATTCACACCCATCTGACTCATAAGTAATTCCAGAAAAAAATTTACTGAGGTCATACTTACTGGTTGACTTGTTACCATTGCAAAAGTCTCGATGTCGTCACCATGACGATTTACATCATGTTTGTGATGATGATCATGATGATCATGATGATCATGCAAATGATTAGAAGATTTATTTTTTTCAATCTCAAGCCACTTTATTACGTCCCAGTTTTTATTTTGTGGGTCATAATCATTAAGTCCTAGTAACTTTGAAACTGGTAAAGAGCTCTTATCACTCTTAATTATAGTAACTTTTGGGTTAATTGCTTTTATTCTCTTAGTTAAAGAATTTACTGTTCCTTTATCTGCAATGTCAGTTTTACTTAATATAATTCTGTCTGCAAAAGCTGTTTGCTTTACCGCTTCTTCATGAGAGTTGTACGTAGCTTCAGCATTTATTGAATCAACAACAGTAATCACACCATCTATTGAATAAATTCTTTGAAGATCCAATGAAGTCATTAGAGTATGAATTATAGGAACAGGATCAGCCAGACCTGTAGTTTCAATAATCACATGATTAAAAGGTGAAATCTCCCCCTTTTCCATTTTCTTTAAAAGATTAAGAAGTGTTGTTTTTAGATCATCTTGGATTGTGCAACATATACATCCATTTTGTAATTCAATTACATTTTCATCAGTAGTTTCAATTAAATCATGATCTAAACCAACCTCTCCAAATTCATTAATGATAATAGCTGCATTAGCCATTTGTTTTTGTTTTATTAAAGACGTTAAAATAGTGGTTTTTCCACTTCCTAAAAAACCTGTTAAAACTGAAATTCCTATATTTTTTGGAAAAGATGACATTGTTGTTTTTATAGTTTGCTTTAAAATTATATATTTTGTTATGTTATAACATTACTAGTAACTAAAAAAAAGTGAGCAAATGAAAAATAAATCTGAAAACTCTAACATAATTAAATTTAATCCAAATCCTTCTCGTGAAGAAGCTATGAACGCAGTCAAAACACTTATTGCTTGGGCTGGAGACAATCCTAACAGAGAAGGTTTAATTGAAACTCCTAAAAGAGTTGTGGATGCTTATAAAGAGTTTTTTGAAGGGTATAAACAAAACCCTGATGAGATTTTGTCAAAGACTTTTGAAGAAGTTGAAGGTTACGACGAGATGGTACTAATAAAAAATATTAGATTAGAATCTCACTGTGAGCATCATATAGTTCCAATTCTTGGCATAGCTCATGTAGCATATATGCCTAACAAACGAGTTGTTGGAATAAGCAAATTAGCACGACTAGTAGATGTTTATGCAAAAAGACTTCAAATACAAGAAACATTAACTTCACAAATTGCTGAGACAATTCAAAGAGTTTTAGATCCCTTAGGTGTTGCTGTGATTATAGATGCATCTCATCAATGTATGACAACTAGAGGGGTTCATAAACCTGAATCTAGTACAGTTACCAAACGGATGCTTGGAGTTTTTAAAAATGATGCAGAAATAAGATCTGAATTTATGAAATTAATTACTTAGAAAAAAATTAAAATAATTTTTTATTTTAACTTATCTTATGTCCACCAAATTGGTCTCTAAGTTTGTTTTTTAATATTTTTCCAGTGGCCCCTAAAGGAATATTATCTGTAAAAATAACATCATCTGGTATCATCCATTTTGCAACTTTGCCATTATACATTTTTAAAATCTCTTCTTTTGCGGGTGATTTACCTGGCATTGGTTGAACAATTACTATGGGTCTTTCTTCCCATTTTTCATGTGGAACAGATATGACAGCAGCATTAGCTACGTCTGAATGTCCAACACAAATATTTTCTAAATCAATTGAGCTTATCCATTCTCCACCAGATTTAATTATATCTTTTGTTCTGTCTGTTATAGTCATAAAACCATGTTGATCTATTTTTGCAACATCACCTGTATCGAACCAACCACCATCAAGGAATCTATCTTTTTCTGTATCATCTTCAAAGTATTCTTTTAAAACCCAAAAACCCTTTGATAACAATCTTCCTTGGGTTTCTCCATCTTCTGGTAAATCATTTCCTGCATCATCAACAAGTTTCATTTGGTGTCCAAAAATTGTTCTTCCTTGAGGTAATTTTTGATCATAATACTCCGTTCTATTTTTTGGCTCTCCTTCTAATGAAGGCATATTAACTGTTCCTAGAGGGCTCATTTCTGTCATACCCCAGGCGTGTATCACTTCTGCGCCAAACTCGTCTTCAAACCCCTCAAATAATGTCCTAGGGCATGAAGATCCACCAATTATTAATCTTTTAACTGTATCTATTTTTTTACCAGAATCTCTCAAATAATTTAGTAATAATAGCCATATTGTTGGAACCCCAAGAGAAATAGTAACTTTTTCTTCATTCATTAAATTTGTTAAACTTTCACCATCTAATTTAGCACCAGGGAAAACTAATTTTGTACCACACATTGGTGCTGCATAAGGTGTCCCCCAAGCATTAACATGAAACATAGGTACTACAGGAAGAACAACATCTTTAACGCCATAAGGAACCACATCTTTTAAATTCATCCCGTAGGCATGAAGAACTGTTGAGCGATGAGAATATAAAACTCCCTTTGGGTTTCCAGTGGTTCCAGATGTATAACATAAAGACGAAGCTGTTCTTTCGTCCATTTGAGGCCAATCAAATTGATCTGAATGATCTTTAATAAAATCCTCATAACAAATTACTTTAATACTATCTTTAATATTAGGTTGAACCATATTCTTATTATCAGTCATTATTAAAATTTGTTTAACTGTTTTAAAATTTTCAGATGCTTTTTCTACCAATGGTAAAATATTTAAATCAACACATAAAACCTTGTCTTGCGCATGATTTACAATATAAGAAACTTGATCGGGATGAAGTCGTGGATTTATAGTGTGGCAGACCAGGCCACTTGATGAAGTTGCATAATAAATCTCTAGGTGTCTATAACCATTCCAGGCTAAAGTCCCTACTCTATCACTTTCTTTCAAATCAAGAGATTTAAAAGCATTGGCTAATTTCTTAGTTCTTTTTCCCCAGTCAAAATAGGTATATCTATGAATACCACCTTCAACTGTGTTTGAAACAATCTCTTGCTTATTATAGTTTTTAACAGCATGTTCAAAAATAGTTGAAATTAACAGAGGGTGATCTTGCATTACACCAAACAAATGACTCTCCTATTAAGTTACATTTAAATATATAATCATCATAAATAATATATTGAAAGTACTATTTCAAAGTAAATAAATATTAATTTATATCTTTTTATGTATATAAGTTGTGTCGTATTTTTTAGATAGATATTCACCAGCAATAATTTTATCTTTTTTTGATATTATTGTGTCATATTGTGGATTGAAGAAAAAAGGTATGGAGAATCGCTCTTTATTATTTCCATATACGCGGTGAGGTGTAGCCTTTATTTTTTTCTTAGACCAAAATTCTAACATATCTCCAAAATTGACTATGACTTCACCTTCCTTTGGGGTTACCAATTCCCACTCATTTGAAGGATTTTTAATTTCGAGTCCAGGATTATTATCCGTTAACAAAATTGTCAAGCAACCATAATCAGTATGAGGTGCTATGCCATAATCTTTGTTCGATAATGATGACCTCCTTGGTGGATAATAATTACATCTTAGCAACGACATTGGATTTTGAAATTTATCTCTAAAAAAATTTTCAGATAAGTCCAAAGAACGTTCAATAAATGATAAAACATGCATCCCAATTTGAGTACATAGATCATAATAATTATTAACAGTATTTTCAAACAATGGTAATTGTTCAGGCCAAAGATTTTTAGCATAATAATTTAAGTCTCTAAATTCATCTTTAACTTTTTGATGAGGACCAGTATCAAAAATCTCTTTATAATCTGGGTTGTAATCTGGGTTAACTTGTTCTCCTTTTGGAGCACCCCATCCTCTATTAGAAGAGGTTAAATCCATATTTACTTTATTTTTTTCTTCAAACGGAAGATCAAAAAAGGCTTTATAAGTTTTGAAGATATTATTTTTTACTTTCTTATCTATTGGTGTGTTTTGTAATAGCAAAAAACCATAATGAGAAATAGCATAATTAAATTTTTCTAATTCAGCATTAAAGGACGCATCTACTTGATTTGAAATTATTTTATAATCTACTTTTGGTATCGTTAATTGCATATTATTAAAGTCATAATAAATTTTAAAAATTCAAGATTTGTATTTATAATATTATTATTTAATTAAATAACTTTAAGTGTATATTTGAAATTAATAAAATAAAAAAAGGCATTTAAAATGATAATAATAAAAAATCCTTCTGAAATAAAAAATTTTATAAACAAACCCCTTACACCTAGTGAATGGTATCACGTTACACAGGAGAAGATAAATAAATTTGCTGATGCAACATCAGATCACCAATGGATACATGTTGATGAAAAGAGAGCAGAACAGGAAATGCCAGACGGCAAAACAATTGCGCATGGATATTACATGGTTTCTCTTCTTCCAAAATTAGCTGCTCAAAATGCACAAATACAAAACACATCCAAAACCCTTAATTATGGGTCTGACAAAGTGAGATTTATAAACATGGTTAAAGCAGGTTCTCAAGTTAGGTTAAACAGAACAATAATTTCTTGCGAGGAAATGAAAAATGGGGGCTATAGAGTAGTAAATAAATGTGAATTAGAAATTAAAGATGATATTAAACCTGCTTTTATAGCGGAAACAATATCATTAGTATTCCCATAAATTAAAGGATATAATATGAAAGCTATAGTCTGTAACAATTTTGGTCCCATAAAAAATATTAAGTACATGGATGTGGAAAATCCTGAAATTGATGATGAAAGTATTCTGATTAGTGTAAGATCTGTTGGTGTAAATTTTCCTGATGGTCTCCTTGTTCAAGGTAAGTATCAATTGAAACCAGAAACACCTTTTATTCCAGGCATGGAAGTCTCTGGTGAAATAATAGAGCTTGGATCAAAAGTTGTAGATTTTAAAATTGGTGATCGGGTTGCTGGCTTATCAAGACTTAGTGGATATGCTGAAAAAGCAGCAGTGAAATTTTCTTCTGTATTTAAAATTCCGGATAGCATGTCATTTGATGATTCTTGCGCTTTATTATGTGCTTATGGAACATCCCATTATGCACTAAAACAGAGAGGTCAATTAAAAAAAGATGAAACTCTAGTTGTATTAGGTGCGTCAGGTTCAACTGGAATTGCAGCCATTCAAATTGGTAAAATAATGGGTGCAAAAGTAATTGCTGTCGCCTCAAATGCTGAAAAACAAAAAATAGCAAAAGATAGTGGTGCAGATCTTGCAATTGGATATGATAATCTAAAAGAAAATTTAAAAGAAATTTCAAATGGTAATGGAATTGATGTTATTTTCGACCCAGTCGGTGGAGACACTTTTGACACAATTGCAAGAACTATGGCCAGAAAAGGTAGATTATTAGTGATCGGATTTGCTTCTGGGTCAATACCAAAATTAGCTATAAACCTGGCCTTAGTAAAAGAGTTCAGTGTAGTAGGTGTTTTTTGGGGTGCATTTACTAGAGCTGAACCAGATGAATATAAGTTAAATATGATTGAATTATTTGATTGGTACCAAAAAGGATTTTTAAAACCTCTAATAGAAGAAAGTCACCCTTTATCAAAAGCTGCTGCAGTTCTAGAAAAAATTCTTGCTAGAGGTGCAAAAGGAAAAATCATTTTAACGCCATAAAAATCCAATTGTATTTATTTTTGATTCATTAATCTTTTTTAATAAGAAAATTGAATAGATAGGAAAGAAAAAATAAAGTTGCACTTACTACAACTATTGACGGTCCTGAAGGCGCATCAATCTCCACAGAGAGAAAAATGCCAAGAATTACAGAAAAAATACCTATTAAGGTTGCAATTAACGCCATTTGTTCTGGAGAATTAGCTAACCTTCTAGAAGTTGCTGCTGGTATTATCAACATGGCTGTTATTAGCAACAATCCTATAATTTGCAACGATACCGCCACTACAATTGTTAAAATTGTGGTTAATAATAAATTAATATAAATAGGATTTATTCCTTCAGCTCTAGCTAAATCTTCGTCAATTGTAACTAAAAGAAGGGAAGACCAATTAAATGTGACAAGAAAAATTACTAAAATCACGCCAAGATACATCATCCATAAATCATTAGAACTTACTGTCAGAATATCCCCAAACAAAAATGCATGAATATCTATTTTAATTCTATTAAGTGAAATTACAATAATTCCAATGGATAATGCGAGATGAGCTAATACTCCTAAAAGTGTGTCAGTTGACAAAATCTTACTTTGTTGTAGCCACAAAAAAAGGATGCCGAATAATAAGCATACAACAATAATACCAAAATTAATTCCTGTTCCTAGCAATATACCTAACCCAACACCGAGTAATGAACTATGGGCAATTGATTCACCATAGTAAGACATTCTACGCCAAACAACAAAGCAGCCCACAAGTCCTGATATTAGAGCTACTGCAATACCTGCAATAATACCTCTTATAATAAATGGATCAGTTATTTTATCTCTCCATCTATTAAATGATTATCTATTTGAGATGTATGATTTGTATGTTGATAAACAGCCATCATATTCGCCATGTCCTCACCAAACATTGAAATAAATTCTGGGTCTTGGGCAACTTGCTGAGGTTTGCCTGAACAACAAATATGATTAGAGAGGCACAAAACTTTTTTTGTTGAAACCATTACTAAATGGAGATCGTGAGAAACCATTAAAATACTAATATCTCTTTTAGAATAGATTTCTTGAATGAGTTTATAAAAACTCAATTGCCCTGAAATATCTAAATTTTGAGCAGGTTCATCCAAAACAAGTAAATCTGGATTATTCAATAAACTTCTTGCCAACAAAACCCTTTGCATTTCTCCACCCGATAAGACTGAAAGTTGTTTGTCTACTAACTGTCTTATATCAATCTCTGAGACTACTTGTTTGAAAGAAATATCATCATATTTCTTTCTAACAGTAATAAAATTTTTTACCGTCATAGGCATTGTATTGATTACATTTATACTTTGTGGCATGTACCCAATTTTTAATTTGTTTTTTTTCTGAATCTCTCCAAAATTAGGTTTATAAAAACCCATCAAACATTTTAAGAGCATAGTTTTTCCAGCACCATTAGGGCCTATAATAGTAATAAAATCATTTTTATTAATTTGTATATCGATGTTTTTTAAAATAGATTTATGATGTTTAATGACGCTAACGTTTGAAGCAGAAATTAAGGCATTAATTGTTTTCATTTTTGACTACAATCTAAACAATGTCCTTCAATTTCTAATGTAGTATTACTGATCACAAAATTATTATGAATAGCTGTTTTTGAAATTCTGTCTTTTAAACTGTCGTCACAGCATTCTTGATAAATATTACATTTTTTACAAATTAAAAAATAACATTCTTTATGAGCTTTAGGATGAAAACATCCTACAAAAGAGTTTATGGAATTTAGCTTATGAACAAACCCATTTTCTATTAAAAAATCAATAGCCCTATAAACTGTGGGTGGATGTGAGGGTTTATTATTTATGTTGCTTATTTTATCAAGTATTTCATATGCTTTTACAGGTTTGTTATTTTTAATAATTATCTCAAAAACTTGTCTCCTAATTTCTGTAAGACCTAATTTATTTGATTTACAAATTTCTTCAACTTTATGAATTGTGGCTTTTAATTCAGATGTGGATTTTGATTTCATATTCATGCCCTACTCTACAATAATAAAGTTGACTTTGAAACAATATAATTTATGTTATGTTATAACATTACAATGATTAATCAAGGATATAAATAATGTTTAAATTTCTAACTATTTTCTCTTTTATAATTTGTTTCAGTTTCAATTTATTTGCCTCTGAAACAAAAGGTGTTGTTACAACTATTCAACCAATAAATTCTCTAGTAAGTGCTGTTATTGGAAATACTGGCAAAACGATTTCATTAATACCAGCTGAAGTATCACCCCACGAATACAAATTAAAACCTTCTGATACAAAAAAATTACAAAATGCAAATATAATATTTTTTGTCTCAGATCACCTTGAGTCAAGTGTAACTAAAGTATTTGAGAACCTTCCTAAAAACATAAAAATAATCAACTTAATGGAAGATACTGGAATTAAACATTTAGCAATAAGAGATAATGAGGCATGGGAACGTCATGACCACAATCATGGACATGGTGATCACGATGATCATGATAAACATTCTAAGAAACATGACGATCACGACCACGATAAACATGCTAAGAAACATGACGATCATGACCATGATAAACATGAAAAGAAACATGACGACCACGACCATGATAAACATGCAAAAAAACATGATGATCACGATGATCATGAAAAAGAAGACGATGTTCACATTTGGTTGAGTCCAGATAACGCAGTAAAGATTATCAAAAAGATAAATAAAGAATTAAGTTTATTTTTCCCAGAAAATGCAAAGACATATGATCAAAATGCCAATCAAATGATTAAGAAAATTAATCAATTAAAAGTTGAATTAAAAAATGAATTATCAGGTATTAAAGATAAACCATATGTAGTATTTCATGATGCATATCAATATTTTGAAACAAGCTTTGGTTTAAATGCTGTTGGCTCTGTTGCGTTAGAAGGAGATATAGCTTCTTCACCAAAACAAATATCTTTTATAAAAGATAAAATTGTTAAATTAAAAGCTTCATGTGTTTTTCAAGAACCTCAGTTTGATAGTAAATTAGTAAAAATTGTTGTTGAGGGTACTAATGCACAAATAGGTACAATAGATCCCCTTGGTGTTAATATAAAAAGTGGGGAAAATTTTTATTTACAATTACTTAAAAACATGGCTAAAAGTCTGAAGGATTGTTTAGGGTAATGATTATAAATGTTAATTTGTGAAGATATATCATTTGATATTGACGGACAAAAATTATTTTCAAACATTAATTTAAATCTTAAACCTCAGAAGGACCTTTTAATAACTGGTCCTTCTGGAATTGGTAAAACAACCTTACTTAGTATTATATGCGGTATTCAAAAACCAACCTCTGGTAAAATAACTTATAATGGTATTGACCTTTATAACTTACCTGAAAACAAAATAGATGAATTTAGAGGTAAAAATCTTGGTGTGGTTTTTCAAAATTTTAACTTAATTAATACATTTACTGTTAAACAAAACTTAGAAATTGCTGTAAGTGCTATTAATACAAAAAAATCAATTCCATTTTTTAACCTTTTGGATAGAGTTGGACTGGCAAACAAATCGCATATAAAAGTTGCAAACTTAAGCATTGGAGAAAAACAAAGACTTGCTGTGGCACGTGGTTTTGTTGGGAATCCGAAATGGGTTTTTTGTGATGAACCAACTTCATCATTAGACGATAAAAATGCTAATATTATAGCGAATTTGATAAAAGAAGAAAGCTTGCGTTGTAAAGCTTCACTGGTGCTTATAACACATGATAGTCGTATACAATCTTTAATAAAATTCTCTAAAATTTTAAAATTAGGAGATGAGTTATAAATATTTTTTATATATCAATTTTGTATCTAAAATCTAAACCTTTAAACTTTTTGCTAAGTGTGTTTCTGATGATTGTAGGAATTACAATAATAACTGTGTCTATTCTTGTTAATCAAGTTACCAAAGAAACTTTCAGTAAAAATAATCCAGGTTTAGATGCTGTAGTTGGTGCAAAAGGAAGCCCCCTTCAATTGATATTATCTTCTATTCATCACATAGATATTCCTACTGGAAATATAAGCTATCAAAATGCGAGAAAAATTATTAAACACCCAGCAATTAAAAGTGCAATACCAATTTCATTAGGCGATAATTTTCAAAATTTTAGAATAGTTGGGACTAACAAAAGTTTTTTAAAGTTATATAAAGCAGATCTAATTTCAGGTACCGCCTGGTCACAACCAATGCAAGCTGTAATTGGTTATAATGTGTCTAAAATCACAAAATTAAAAATTAACAAGTTTTTTGTTGGCTCACACGGCTTAATTGACACCGGGGATGTTCATGCAGAACAACCTTATAAAGTGGTCGGTATTTTAAAAAAAACCGGAACTATATTAGACAATTTAATTTTAACAAGTTTAGATAGTGTCTGGAACTTACATTCTGTTACAAATAAAGATAAATTAGAGATTACTTCATTGTTATTAAAATACAAAAATAAGACTTCATCTTTCTCTTTTCCTCGTTTAATTAACAGAGGTACAAACATGCAAGTTGCCAGTCCTAGTTTTGAAATTTCAAAACTACTTAAACTTACTGGTAATGCTCATAGAATTGTTGATTACTTGAGTGTACTAATAATAATATTATCTTTATTAGGAATCTTGTTCACTTTATTAAATAACATAAATGAACGGAAATATGACTTAGCAGTTTTAAGAACACTTGGATTTTCAAGATGGAAATTATTTTCCATTATTCTATCAGAAGGAATGATTATTTCTATTTTAGGTAGCACTATTGGTATAATATTTGGATATATAGTATATGAAAGCATGTACTATTTTTCTATTGTAGGTAGAAGCTTAGAACTGGGGCAGCTAAGTTTTTTAAATGACTTATTTTTAATTTGGATAATCATAAATATAATTGCCTTTATGACGTGCCTAGTTCCATGTATAAAAGTTTATAAGCAGAATATAAGATCTACTTTATTAAATAGTTAAAATTTATATATTTATGACGTAGAATTTATTTAAGGAGAAATTTTTGAATTTGAGATTTCTATTTATAATTGTTTTTACCTTTTTTTGTAATAAAGCATTTGGGTTTGAAAAATTTAACCTTAATGATATTGACCCTTATGAAAATATTATTATAGAGGATATGTTTGAACCATTAAAAGTCACGGGAGATGCTTTGCCATGGCAATTATTTAGTAAGACTAAAGAAGTAGAAGATTGTACCATTGATAAAGATGGTTTTGATTACTGTCTTATCAAACCAATTTATGACGATAAAATTAAAAAGTATAATGGTGAAACTGTAACTATAATGGGATATATGTTTCCATTAGAAGAATCTGAAAAACAAAAAAAGTTTTTAATAGGACCGTACCCTTTAAGTTGTCCTTTTCACTACCACGTTGGGCCTTCTCAAGTGATTGAGATAAAATCAGATAATCCAGTTGATTTTTCATTTGATCCAATAACTATTAAGGGCAAACTCAAGATAAAATTCAACGAGGAGACTGGTTCATTCTTTTACCTAGAAACTATTAAGTCTTAATTTATAAAGTATCAGAAACCCCCCATATATTTGTTACCTGACTTGATAAAACTCCACCATTTCCATGAGCAACAGATAATTTAGCATTATCAATCCAACCACCATCTAGTCGTTGACCAACATCATCTCCTGAAGCATTTCTTAACTGCCTTAAAGCTTCTAAAGTTACAAAAAGACCGTACATTCCAGGATGGACGCAGGATAACCCACCACCATTAGTGTTTACTTTTAAGTTTCCAGCAGGTCCTATATTATTATTTTTTACAAGTTCTTTAGCTTCTCCTTTTTTACAAAAGCCTAGGTCCTCTAGGAACAAAAGAGTATTTATTGTAAATGCGTCATACAATTGAATAGTACTCATATCATTTGGGTTATAACCAGACATACTAAATGCTCTTTTTCCACTTTCAATCGCTGATGTTTGTACCAAATCAGGCATTTCAGAAATCATACGATGGTGATGTTCCATTGCTGCACCGAGAAGATAAATAGGAGTGTTTTTGGTATCTTTTGCCCGATCTGATCTAGTCATTACAACAGCCGCACCCCCATCTGTTACCAGACAACAATCTAATTTTCCGAGAGGATCAACAATAGGTCTTGCAGACAAAACATCATTTACCGTTAATGAACCATCTTGATGAGTATAAGCCCTAGGATTTAATAAAGCCCAATCTCTTGCTGAAACTGCCACATTAGCAAGATCTTCTCGAGTTGCACCAAACTCATTCATGTAACGTTTAGCTGATAAGGCATACGCAGTTACAGGCATTCTTGGCTGATATTGAGCCTCATAGGGCATAGCTTCGGAGATTGTTTTAAACCCACCTGCACTTTTTTGATTAGATCCGTACGCAACAACAGCTACATTGATCAAACCTGCATCAAGAGCCATTGCAGCGGTTAGAATGTGAGATAAAAAACTTGACCCACCTATTTGCGACCCATCTGCAAATTTTGGTTTTACACCCAAATACTCAGATAATGACATTGCAGCCATAGAATGAAAAGCAGTTGCAGCAAAAACTCCATCTACTTCTCTTAGTTTTATTCCTGCATCGTCTAAGGCATCATGAACAGCGCTTGCCATTATTTCCATAGCACTCCAACCAGATGCTAAACCACATCCACTCTCTGCTAAACCTACTACAGCAGTTTTACCTCTTAATCTATTTATGTCATTTTGATCCATTAATTTTATCCTTATACAATATCAAAAATTACTGCTGGTTCTCCATTTAACGAAGAAATTCTAGCTTTAACCTTTTGACCAATTTCAACTTTATCTGGATCTATACCCTCAACTCTTGCCATCATCCTTGGACCTTCTTCTAGCGTAATCAAGGATAAGTTAAAGTCTCCACCCTTTTCAGGTAATCTTCTATTACAAGAAGAACTATACACTTCTCCATTTCCAGAGGCTTCGACCCACTCAAGATCACGCTCACCACTTCCAGGAAATGCTACACGAGGATGAAAGAAAAATTTATTGAGACTTTTACATCTTTGAATCATAAATTTACCCTCTGATAAAAAATTCTTAAATTGCTGTTCTGGTCCTACTGTACCTTTTAAGTTTTCTGCCATTTTATCCTCCGTTTTATTTTTTTATAATCAGCGCATCAAGGGCTATTACTTCAGTTTCACTTACTAAAATTGGATTCATTTCTACTTGATCAACTTTATTTGAATTAGCAGCAATAAAGTTTGATAAATTTATAATTGCATTTAACAGTGAATTAATTTCGATAGGTGGCTTTCCCCTTACACCATAAAAAATATCTTTGCTTTTTAATGATAAAATCATTTGCTCTGCCTTTTGTTTACTAACAGGAGCTTCTGCAAATACAATATCTTTCATTACTTCTGCATAAATTCCACCAAGTCCAAACATTACAATTGGTCCAAAAACTGGGTCAATTTTAGCGCCTAAAATACATTCAATATCACCATTTTTCATTGGTGAAATCATTATTCCATCTATACGCGCATTAGGTGCATTATTTTTTACATTTTTATAAATATTTTGGTAAGATTTTTTTGCTAAATCTAAGTTATCTATATTCAAAACCACACCACCAATATCAGTCTTATGTTGAATATCCGAAGACACTATTTTCATTACATATTTATCTTTGCCTTCTTTAAAGTAAGAGAATAAGTCTTCAATATCTTTTATAAGAATTGGTTTTAATATTGGCAAACCAGCAGATAAAAGCACTTCACTACAGTCAATTTCGTTTAAATTCTTGTTTGGTATATCAACTTTGTAATTGTCTAAATTAATTTGGTTACTGTTATGTTTTTCATTAAATTTTTCACCAAAAAACATAAGTGCGGACATTGCGACAATTGCTCTTGTAGGATCTTCAAGGCAGGGAAATCCCTCTTTTTCATACATTTTTATATATTCTTCAGATGCTACCATACAGTTTATGAACAGTTTATCTTCATATCCCTTCATAGCTTGTTTTAACGCAGAAAGTAACGGTTTGGACAAAACAGGAGAACCCGCAACTGAAGTCCAAAAACCTATCAATGCATCATAGCCACCTTTGGAAAGCATTAAATCTGTGAATTTAGGTATTAATGTTAAATCATTAAAAAACTGGGCTGTTACATCAACAGGATTCATTGGAGACGCGAAGGGAACAAGTTCTTTTAATTCATCTTGTGCGTCTTTTGGCATTGGGCCTACAATTAGGCCTTCATCTTCAGCTGCATCTGCCATAATTACTCCACCACCCCCGGAAATAGTAACTAATCCTAAATTTTTTCCAGCTGGGAAAATTCTGGGCATTGTTGAATACGCTACATCTAACATTTCTTCTGTGCTTCTTACTCTATATGCACCATGCGCTCTCAATACTTCGTCATAAACTTTGTCTTCACCTGCTAAAGAGGCTGTATGAGAGTTAGCAGCTGCCGCTCCCACTTCAGATCTTCCTACCTTCATAAAAATTACCGGTTTCTTTTCAGATCTTGCAGTGTCTAGCGCATCAGTAAATTGTTTACCGTCTTTAACACTTTCTGCATATGCCATGATTGTGTGTACATCTGGATCTTCTGCCATAAGCTTGATGGTCTCTCCAACAGAGAGATCAACCTCATTACCAGTTGTCATCCAATATCTAATTCCCAGTCCTCTTTGATGAGATACCATATAAATGTGGCTTCCATAAGCCCCTGATTGACTCGCAATAGAAATACCACCTGGTTTAGGAGTTGCTCTATCTATAGTGGAAGTAAAAGTAGGATAGAAGTTTTTGGCTGAATTAAATAGACCTAAACAATTTGGTCCGATAACTCTGAGACCACTTTCTTTGCTAATTTTTTTTATTTGATTTTGAAGCATCTCACCTTGACCTCCAATTTCTGCAAATCCAGAGGAGAAAATTAATGCTGTTTTAGCCTTTTTTACTACTGCTTCTTGTAAAACTGATACGACAATATTGGAAGGTACTGCAACTAATATGAAGTCTAAATCATCTTTTACATCTAATAAACTTGGATACGCTTTTATACCTTGTACTGTGTCCCTATTAGGATTAATTGGGAAAATACCTCCAGAAAATTTTTGTTCTATCATATGAGCAAGTGGACGCCCTCCAATCCTCGCTTTGTTGTCTGAAGCGCCAACAATAGCAATAGACTTAGGAGACATAATTTCTTGCAATGTAATCATATTGACCTTCTTCAATTTCTTTGTGTTTTTATATATTAACAAAATACAGAATAAATAATTTACTTCTTAAATCAAACTTTATAATTTTAGTTTGATGTTTATTTATAAATTACCAAAAATTTTAATACTCACATGTTTTATTCAGATGATTTCTATGGTTGGGTTTGCTATTTGGCCAATATACTTAATAGACCTTCAAGCACAGTGGAAGTTGTCTAATAGCGAAGCAGGTTGGATTAGTGGTTCATTTTATATAGGTTATGTAATCGCCACTCCATTTTTAGTCAGCTTAACTGATACTTTTGATTCAAGGAAACTTTATGCTATTTCATGTTTAATAGGATCAGCAGGACTATTCTTTTTTTCTATTTTTTCAACAAATGCAATTAATGCCTCAATTTTTTGGTCACTTGTTGGGGTTGGACTCGCAGGGACTTATATGCCAGGTCTACAAATACTAAATTCTAGACTAAATCAAATTTCTAGAGAAAAATACGTTGCTGTATATACTTCATTTTTTGGACTTGGAACTGCTTTTTCTTTTTCTCTTTTTGGAATTTTAAAAAACTATAATGTTAGTTGGGAAAATGCTTTTCTTTTAGCTTCAATTATACTCTTCTTATGTTCTTTTCCTCTTTTATATTTTTCTGGTGACGAAATCGAAGAGCGTCGAAAAAAGAAATATAAGGGAATCATTAAAGTTATTGTTCCTATTTTAAAAACTTTCAAAAATAAAAAAGCATCTCCTTTTATATTAGGATATGGAGGCCATACATATGAATTATTTGGATTTAGGAGTTGGACATTTCCTTGCATCGTTTTTCTTTCAAGTCACTTCAAAGTTTCTGTAAGTGACGCTTTCATTGCGAACAGTATTGCTTTAATGGGTTTTATAGGAATTTTTGCTTCAATATTCGGAGCAAAATATTGTATTGGCAAAGATAGAGCAAGAATAGTTTCCAATATGGGAGTTCTCTGTTTTTTTGGCTCGATATTAACAGCAATCTCTTTTCTATTTAGCTTTTGGTTGGCTCTTTTTATGCTTTTTTTATATAATAGCTTAATAATTTTAGACTCTGGTTCATTAACAACAGGTACAGTTGTCAATGGAGAACCTCATGACAGAGGTGTAAGGCTGGCACTGCACTCAATGGTTGGTTTTTTGGGAGGAGCTATTGGTGGACCAGTTGTAGGTTTTGTTTTAGACAATTTTGGAGGACAGGCAAGTCATTTGGCTTGGTTCATGTCTTTTTTATGCTTAGGTTTAGGATCACTCCTTTCAGCCTTGACATTTAGATATTACTTTTTCAAATATAAAACCTAGTATAAACTTATTACAACTTAGGAGATATGTATGAACACTAAAATTTTACTTAATGAAAGACCTGTTGGAGAACCAACATTAGGGAATTTTAGAACAGTTAAAGAAGACATAGTTTCTCCTAAAGAAGGAGAAGTGCTTTTAAAAACAATTTATATGTCTTTAGATCCCTATATGCGAGGCCGAATGAATGATGCTAAGAGTTACGCAAAACCAGTCGGTATAGGTGAAGTTATGGAGGCTGGTGCTTTAAGTCAAGTTGTGGAAAGTAAATCTGAAATATTTAAAGCTGGGGATTTTGTTGAAGGCAGAACGGGCTGGCAAGACAATCCTACTATTAATGAAAAAAAATTAAGATTAATTGATCCAAAAATGGCACCCCTATCAACTTCTATTGGTGTTTTGGGCATGCCAGGTACAACAGCTTACGTTGGTATGCATAATTTTGCCAAACCACAAAATGGAGAAACTTTAGTTGTTTCAGCAGCAAGTGGAGCGGTAGGAGCGACCGTTGGTCAAATTGGTAAAATTTATGGATGTAGAGTTGTAGGAGTTGCAGGTACCGAAGATAAATGTGAGTTTACTAAAACTGAACTTGGTTTCGATGAATGTGTAAATTATAAGGATCCAAAATTTAAAGAAAAACTAAAATCTGCTTGTCCTAATGGTGTAGATATCTATTGGGAGAACGTAGGTGGTATTACTTTCGATACTGTTATGCCTCTCTTAAATGATTATGCCAGGATACCAGTTTGTGGCCTTATTAGTTTGTATAATGCTACAAGTCTAAAAGGTGGAGAAAAAGATAGATTGCCCTTATTATTTAGGCAAATACTTACAAAAAGAATGATGATAAAAGGTTTTATTGTTTTTAATCATTATGATCAAAGAGAAGAGTCAATCATAGCTCTTTCAAAATGGATAAATGAAGGCAAGATTAAATATAAAGAAGATTTTGTTGAGGGCTTAGAAAATGCTCCTAATGCTTTCATAGGATTATTAAATGGTAAAAATTTTGGAAAGTTAGTAGTTAAAGTTAATCCCGATCCTACAATGTAGTTATAGATAATTAAATTTTAATTTAAACTGTCAAAATTTTTGTTTTGTTTAACTAAATCTTCTAATAGCTTAGGGGGAGACCAAAATCTTGGGTCTTCTTCTGAATATTTTTGAATTTTTTTCAATATTTTGTCTAATCCAATCATATCAGCATATTTCATTGGACCTCCTCTCCATTTAGGAAATCCATAACCATTAGTGAAAACAACATCGATATCTGAAGGCTTAAGTGCTATTTGTTCACTTAGAATTTTAGTCCCTTCATATACCATTGCAGCAATGTATTTATCTAATATTTCCTTATCATCAAATTTTTTCGGAGTTATTCCGGCTCTTTTTCTTTCTTGTTCACAAATTACTTCTATTTCTGGATTAGGCGTTAGAAAATCTATATTTTCTCCATATAAATAATATCCTTTAGAAGTTTTTTGACCAAACCAACCTCTTTCACATACTCTATCAGGTATCTGCACATATCTATCATCTTTATGTCTGAATGGTGCTTTTCTTTTTCTTGTTGCCCAACCTATATCTCCACCAGCTAAATCTATTACCTGGAAAATTCCCATTGCACAGCCAAAATCTCTAATCACTTTATCAACATGAAATGGGCTTGCTCCATCCTCAACCATATGATACGTACCAACTAAATATTTTGAGAGAATTCTGTTACCTATAAAGCCATCGCAAACTCCTGATCTTACTGGTACCTTTCTCATTTTTTTTGCTAAGTTAAAGGCAGTTGCGACAGTATCTTTAGATGTTTTTTCTGCCACTACAACTTCTAAAAGTTTCATAATGTTAGCTGGAGAAAAGAAATGCAAACCAATAACTCTGCTTGGATTATCTACAACTGAAGCAATTTCATTTACATTTAAATAACTAGTATTGGACGCTAAAATACAGTCTTTACTACATATCTGATTTAATTTCAAAAAGACTTCTTTTTTAACGTCCATGTTTTCAAATACAGCTTCTATTATCAAATCTCTATCTTTGAGCTCTGAGAAATTTGTTGTCGCAGAAAACATATCCATAGTTTTATTTTTTTGTTCAGTTGTAATTCTATTTAATTTAACGCTTCTATCATAAGTTGAAGTAATTTTTGCCTTGGCTTTTTGAATAGCTTCATCATTTTGTTCAATCATAATCACATCGAAACCTGCATTCATAGCGGCCATAGAAATTCCAGTACCCATTGTACCACCACCAATTATGCCAATTTTATTTAATTCTATTGGTTTGCCTTCTTTTAATTCTGGTATTTTTGTATTAGCTCTTTCAGCAAAAAAAGAATGTATTAAACCTTGTCTTTGGGGACTTTCAATACATTCTTCAAATAATTTTCTTTCATTTGATAAAGCTTCAGGAAAATCTAATTTTAGACCCTCTTCTACAGATCTAATAATTGCATGAGGTGAAAATAAATTTTGGTATTTTTTGGATGCGGTATCTTTAAATTTTAAAATAATTTCGTTTGTTTCTTTTATATCACTAATTTTATTTTGTATTTGAGAAGTCGGTCTTGGTCTAAATCCTTCTTTCACTAACTTTTTGGCATACTCAATACCATTATCTATAGTATTGTTATTTTCAGCAATTTCATCAATTATACCTGATGAAAAAGCTTCTTTAGCTGGAACATGCTTGCCAGTAAGCATCATATCTAAAGCCATATCAACACCACATAATCTCGGAAGTCTTTGTGTTCCACCAGCACCAGGCAGTATCCCAAGTAAAACTTCAGGTAATCCAACTTTGGTGTTAGGAGCTGCTATTCTGTAATGTGCTGACATTGCAACTTCTAATCCACCACCAAGTGGAGTTCCGTGTAATGATGCAACAACTATTTTGTTAAGACTTTCAATTTTATCACAAATCTTTCCTAATATTGGAGCGTCTACTTTTTTACCAAACTCTTTTATATCAGCACCAGCAAGGAAAGTTCTTTCAGGAGCCGTAATAACAATTGCTTTAATTTTTTCATTTAAAGATAAGTTATCAATAGTCTCTAATAGTCCAATCCTAACTGCAGCGCTTATTGCATTAACTGGTGGGTTGGAAATTTCTATAAGTGCTATTTCTTCTATTATTTTATGTTTAACTACTGACATCTTTTCCTCTAAATAAGTTTACTTTTTGCCTCAATATACTCGTTATTAATTCTCTTCACCAACTCACCTGCAGGCATAATACTTTTCACAGCAGAAATACCCTGACCAGAGCCCCAAATTTCTTTCCAACTTTTTGGCTTTGAGGTGCCAGAGCTAAAATTCATTTTACTCGAATCACTTACTTCAAGATTGTCAGGGTCAAGACCCTGAGCTACGATAGAACCTTTTAAATAATTTCCATGCACTCCAGTGAATAAGTTTGTATAAACTATGTCATCAGCAGAAGACTCAGTAATCATTTCTTTATATCTTTGATCTGCATTGGCCTCATTGGTTGCAATGAATGCAGAGCCAATATACGCTAAGTCAGCACCCATTGCCTGAGCGGCGAGAACTGCTCCTCCATTAGCAATTGAACCTGATAGTAAAAGAGGTCCAGAAAACCATTCACGAATTTCTTGAATTAATGCAAATGGTGAAAGTGTGCCAGCGTGGCCTCCTGCTCCTGCGGCCACTGCCACTAATCCATCAGCTCCTTTGTCAATTGCTTTTTTTGCAAAAAAATTATTAATAATATCGTGCAAGACAATTCCTTTAGCCTGGTGTGCGACTTCATTCACTTCAGGCCTTGCTCCTAGCGATGTTATCCAAACAGGCGCCCCCCATTTTGCACAAATATCAATATCTTTTTCTAATCTAACATTTGATTTATGAACAATGTGATTAACAGCATAAGGAGCCGCCGGGCTGTCAGGATTTTCTTGATTATGTTTATCTAATTCTTCATTTATTTTTTTTAACCATATCTCAAGCATGTTAGGCTCACCCTCACCTTCTCTGGCATTTAAACAAGGAAAAGAACCAATTATGCCCGCTTTACATTGAGCTATAACTAAATCTGGATTAGATATTATAAATAATGGAGATCCTATTACTGGTATTTGTAATTTATCTAAGGGTGAAATCAGTGACAAATCTGTCTCCTTTTTAACATAATTACTCTTAAATAATTATTTAACACGCTAACAATGATTACATCAATTATTTTAATTACATAATTATAAATTTTTATATAATGTTATTATATTAATTTTAATTTGGAGCGATTGAATGTTTTTAAATGAAACTGATTTAGAAAAATTTGATAAAGATGGTTATTTATTCTTTCCTAAACTATTTAATTCTGATGAAACCGCATTGTTAAAAGAAGAAGCTGACAAGGTATATTTAGAAGATAGAAAAGAAGTTTGGAAAGAAAGTACTGGAGTTGCAAGAACAGCTTTTGCTGCACACACTTATAACGAGGCTTTTAGAAGATTAGCTGCTCATCCAAGGTTAATTAATCCAGTATCCCAAATATTAGATGGTGATGTTTATATGCATCAATTCAAATTAAATGCTAAGGCCGCATTTGACGGAGCTGTTTGGCAATGGCACCAAGACTATGGAACTTGGAAAAGAGATGACGGAATGCCAGAACCTAGAGCTATGAATATTGCCGTATTTCTTGATGATGTAACTGCAGCGAATGGACCTTTACTTTTTATACCAGGAAGTCACAAAATAGGAGTAATTGACGCAGGTCACGATTTAAAAACAACAAGTTATCCACTTTGGACTTTAGATAACGAAAAAGTTTTAGAGTTGGCCGAAAGAGGTGGATGTGTAGCTCCTACAGGACCAGCCGGAAGTATGCTAATGTTTTCTTCTTTGCTTGTTCACGCTAGTCCTCCAAATATTTCTCCATTTGGGCGAAGTATTGTCTATCTTTCTTTATGTCACGTAGATAATCATATACAAAAGTTTAATCGTGAAGAATGGATCGCACACAGAGATTTTACACCTATTACAAAACTCAATGATAATTGCCTTAACGAGCTAGTAAATATTGGTGTTAGTGCAGCCGAATAATTAATATTTTTTTGAACGAGGGAAACATTTTTGATTTCAATTGAGTCAGTTTCAAATTTTAGAGATGCATCTATTGGCTCTAGAATGAAAAAGAATATGTTATTTAGATGTGCTAAACTTAGTACATTAAATATAAAAGATATTAAAATTTTAGAGAATTCAAACCCCTTTGCCATAATTGATTTTCGTGATCCTAATGAAGTAAAAATGGCACCAGATAATCTATCTCCTAAACTTTTAGAAAAATATATTAACCTTCCAATTTCAGCCAGCACTCTTAGTAGAATGGTCTCTCAAAAGCAAATTAGTGGAGACAATATTAAATCTTATGAAGAAGTGATGAAAGAAAGTTATCGGATGTATATTAATAACCATAAAGAAGTTTGGGCAAATTTTTTTGAAATTCTGCTTAGATCAAATAATTGTCCAATTATTTTTCATTGCTCAGCTGGCAAAGATAGAACTGGCATTGCTAGTTTTATGATACAAAGTATTTTCAAAAATCCTATCGATAAGATTTTTGAAAATTATCTTATTTCAAATGATTTATTAACTATTAAAGCAGCCACAGCGGAACAAAAGACTAACTCTTCAAAACAGGACACTCAAGTTACAAAAAATATGTTGAGCACTTTAGGTAAGGTTCAGACATCTTATTTAAATACGGCGATAGATGAAATAGAAAAAAAATACAGTTCATTGGAAAATTATTTTATTTCTCAGCTAGGGCTTAAACATAATGACATCCAAAAAATAAAGCAAATATTTGGGAATTAATAAAAATATGTTTTTGCAAAATCTGATTTCACAAAGAATTGATAATAATAAACCTGTAAAAGTTGCTTTAATTGGAGCAGGAAAATTTGGCTCTATGTTTTTAAGTCAAGTACCAACCACACCTGGTTTAGAAGTTGTGATAATTGCAGATCTAATTCCAGACAACGCTAAAAAAGCTTGTAAAAATGTTGGTTGGAAAGATGATCTTATTTCTAACACCGAATTTGTTGAATCAGGAATTAAAGCAATAACAAAATCTGAAGTAGAGGTCGTTGTTGAAGCTACTGGACATCCTTCAGCTGGAATTTTACATGCCCGAGAAGCATTTCGATATGGTAAACATATCGTAATGGTTAATGTTGAAGCAGATGTTTTGGCTGGTGCTTCCTTATCCAAAGAAGCTAAATCAGCTGGTGTTGTTTATTCTATGGCTTATGGAGACCAGCCTGCCCTTACAGCGGAAATTGTTGACTGGGCTAGGTCTAGTGGCTTTTATGTAACTGCTGCTGGCAAAGGTACTAAATATCTTCCTGAATATCATAAATCAACCCCAGAAACAGTTTGGAATTATTATGGATTAACAGAAAAAGATGCAAATGAAGCTGGCATGAACCCTAAAATGTTTAACTCATTTCTTGATGGAACAAAATCTAGTCTTGAAATGGCAGCGATTGCTAACGCTTGCAACCTAAAAGTACCCTCTAATGGATTACTTTTTCCTCCTTGCGGTATGGATGATCTAGCAGAGTTTCTTAAACCAAAAAACAATGGTGGTGTTTTAGAACATGATGGACAAGTTGAGGTAGTATCATCTCTTGATAGAGATGGTAAAGATGTATTTAAAGATTTAAGATGGGGAGTTTACGCCGTGCTTAAGGCACCAAATGATTATGCAGCCTCATGTTTTAAACAATATGGTATGAACACTGATAGTACTGGACAATTTTCTGCTATGTACAAACCATTTCATTTAATCGGTATGGAACTAAATATTTCAATCTTTAGTGCAGCTCTATTAAATCAATCTACCGGGCAAACACAAACTTTTTCAGGTGATGTAGTTGCTACATCAAAAAGAGCACTAAAAAAAGGTGAAATTTTAGATGGAGAGGGTGGAGCTACTGTATGGGGTAAATTGATACCAGTAAAAGATTCTCTTTCAAATGAAACTCTGCCAATAGGTCTTGCTCATGGAATAAAACTTAATAAAGAAATTAAAGAAGATCAAATTATAACTTGGAAAGATGTAAATTATTCATCTGATGATCCTACTGTTTCATTTAGAAGATCAATGGAAAAAAACTTTAGATCTTCACTGGACTAGTTGGTCCTTTATCTAATCTCCAAACAAAACCTGATTTTCCTTCGTTAGGAAAAAAGTTTTTAACTAGAGGATCATGTCCTGGGATTACCATATCATTACTGGTTGCCAGACTTTTAATTAAATTAAAGCCATTAAGCATGTCTTCCAAATCAATAACAATAGGAAACGGTTTACCCATAAGAAAGTTTTCATAGAAATGTGTGGCATCTGATGCCAAACATAAATAACCATTTTCTGTTTTTACTCTTACAGACTGCAGGCCTCTGGAATGACCTCCTACTAAATGAACAGTTACTCCACCTTTGATTGATCCAATACCATTATAAAAGATAACCCTGCCAGAGTATAAATTTTTAACCATCTCACATACATGTTCGCCTGTAAAAGGCATTTTAATAGTTTCATGACACATACAGGGACCAGTAGCGTATGCCATCTCAGTTTCTTGAAGATGAAATTTTGCATTAGGAAAATCCTTTAATCCTCCTGCATGATCATAATGAAGATGAGTTATAATCACGTCAGTAACATCACTTGCTTCAACGTTAATAGCTTTCAAAGCCTCAGATGGAGCTCTTTGAATAGGCCTATCTCTTCTTTTAGCTTCATCATAATCATATCCTGTGTCTACAACTATAATATCTTTATCTGATTTCAATACCCAAATAAAATAATCAA
This sequence comes from uncultured SAR116 cluster alpha proteobacterium, assembly GCA_902616615.1. Classification (GTDB taxonomy): domain Bacteria; phylum Pseudomonadota; class Alphaproteobacteria; order Puniceispirillales; family Marisalimonadaceae; genus Marisalimonas. The sequence goes on from CACMTN010000008.1 coordinate 40,617, forward strand.
TAGTGTGAGCTTGATTAGAATGATCGTCAAAAATGAAGCTGTCACCACGAGTTCTATCTGCTCTTTCAGCATATTTTAAAGCATATACTTCCCAATTTTTTTCTATTGCAGTATCCAAGAGGTTTCCTTATTTAATTGTTACTAACTTCTTCTAATCTATCAGTTGCAGGAGCAGGTGTAGGACTGATATTAGATATTAATTTGTAAGTTTCATTATCTAATGAAATTTTAACTGAATCTAGGGAAGGTTTTAATTGTTTTAGATTTCTGGCACTTATTATTGGGGCAGTTACCGCATCATGCTTTAAAACCCAGGCAACTGCTAAAGAAATAGGATCATAATTTAAATTATTCGCTAAATTTTTTAAAGAATGTGCTGCTTTGTACATCCAATCTTGTCCATATCTAATTTTATATTTTTCATTTTCATGAAGTCTTCCAGATGTATTTTTACTTGATATAATTGATGCGTCATATTTGCCTGTAAGAAGTCCCCCTCCTAAAGGACTATAACTTATTACACCAATATCTTCTGATATTGCCATAGGAAGAATTTCTACTTCGGCTTGTCTTTTAACAATATTATACATGGGTTGCAGAATATCTACTGATGGAAAATTATATTTTTGAGCAATCAAATTTGCTTTCAAAACTTGCCAAGCAGCAAAATTAGAAACACCTAGTTGAAAAAATTTTTTTTCTTCTTTTAATTTTTTAAGTGTTTCAAATGTTTCTTCTAATGGCACATTATCATCCCAATGATGTAAGAAGAAAATATCTACGTAATCCTGATTTAGTCTTTTAAGACTTTGCTCTAGTTGTGATCTAATATTTTCTCCACTTGAACCTCCAACTGAACCTGCTTTTGTAATTAAAATAATTTTTTCACGTTCTTCTCTAATTAAATTTCCAAGAATTTTTTCAGATTTACCTCCAGTATAAACAAATGCAGTATCAAAAAAATTAATACCATTTTCTCGACATGCCTCATACATTTCTTGGCTGTCGCGTTCATCTGCCCCGTCTCCAAACTGCATTGTTCCAAAACACAATGATGAGTTTTCTATTTTATTAGGGCCATATTGTCTGATTATTTTCATTTAAAAATCCTTTAAAAATTTTTATTTAAAATTATCCATCCAAGCAATTCCTTGATCAGTCGTGGTTCTTGGCTTATATTCTGCTCCAATCAGCCCTTTGTAACCTATTTTATAAATTTCTGGAATAATGTAAGAAAAATCTAATTCACCTTTGTCTGGTTCAGATCTACCCTTTACTGAAGCTATCTGCACATGACCAATGAAAGGTAAATTATCTGCAAATCTATTTATGACATTACCTTGATTGATTTGAACATGATAAAAATCAAACATAATTTTTATACTATCAGAACCTACAAGCTCACATATCTCCTTAGCCTGCTCCACTCTTGTTAAAAAATATCCTGGATTATCATTTAGGTTTAAAGGTTCAATGACTAAACCGATATTACTTTCTCTGACCAATTCTTTTGCAAATTTTAAATTATCAATAAAAGTCACAAGAGATTTTGTTGATAAATCTGTGACGCCTGCCATTGCATGAATGTTTTTTGATTTAATTACTTTTGCATACTCAAATGCTTGTAATAATGCGTCTCTTGCCTCAGACACCCTTGAAGGGACAGCTAATAGACCATTATCACCTTTTTCAATATTACCTTTAATTGTATTAATACCCATAACAGGTAAGTTTACATCATCCAATGCTTTTTTAATTTCTCGAGAATCATATTGATAAGGAAACTGAAACTCTACTGCGTCAAACCCTTTATCTTTAGCTTTATATATAGCGTCGATTTGAGACATTTCTGTCCATAAAAGACCTAAATTAGCCGAAAATTTATACATTGTCCTAATCCCATTCTATGTTAAATTTAGACACTATTTTATCTATTTGAGATGTTTTTAATTCTATTGCATCTGACCCTCTTAATATAAGAGCTAGTTTAGCAGTAGCTTCTAATTCTTCAACAGCATTAACCGCTGATTCCAAATCTTTACCAGAAACAACAGGACCATGATTAGCAAGAAGAACGGCAGATCTTCTTCCAGCAAGACCTTTAATTGCATCACCCATTGCAGGATCTCCTGGCACAAAAAAAGGAAGTAATTTTACCTTTCCTAATAACATAACGGAGTAAGGTGTATATGAGGGTAAAACATTATCTTCATTAATTCCAGGCATCATTGATAAAGCGACTGAATACGTAGAATGAAGGTGTACTACTGCGCCAGATTTCATGCCTCTTGTTTCATAAAAAGCCTGATGAAGTGGCAACTCTTTAGTAGGTGTTGTAGAACCAGTAATTTCACCAGATTTTGAAACTTTTACTATTTGGTTAGGATCCAGTCTTCCAAAAGAGAATCCAGACGGAGTTACTAATATATTATTATCATCCAAACGTACTGAAATATTTCCCGTTGAACCATGTGTTAATCCTCTATCAAAGATAGAAGTTGCTAATAAACATATTTGCTCTCTTAATTTATTTTCATTCATTTTTTATACTCAATACGTATATCTTAATTTAGTAACCAAATATCTGATAAAATCCACCGATAGGTGCACCTATAGCAATATGACTTCCAACTGCTAAAGAACAAGCCATAAGTGGCGACGGTGTCTTTGTTCCTAATAAACCTTTACCTAAAGCTGGCATAAAAAAAAACCAAGGAACAATTACACTTATCAAACCAAAAATAATGCCATTCATAAGAGATGCACTACATATTTCATATTCTAATAAAATAAAAAAAAATACTGAATACATAATTGCAACTGAATAATGAACCATCCAGCCAATTATTAATTCATTTTTAATTGGATCTTCTTCATCGATAGTAGGATTATAAATTTTTCCTCTAGACATTACTAATAAAAACCATCTTCCAACCACACCCCAATCAGAAGGGTTTATATCATATAATAATTTAAGTAGCCTCTGCCACATATCCATTGCAAGACAAGATACAATTCCAATAATGACTATGTGAAATATTTCCATCAAACTTCCTCTATTTTTAAAATTTTTCTAGCATTGGATAGTTGAACGATATAAAACACTATAAGTGTTTATATGAAATATATCTATTGTTAATATATTCTTATATATCAACCAAATCAAATATAGGGAGGTATTTATGGCTAATTTTAATGGACAAACTGCAGTTATTACTGGTGGAGCTCAAGGCATTGGACTAGCAACTGCAAAAAGATTTATTAATGATGGCTGTGAAGTTATGATTTGGGATATTGATAAAAAGTTGGGTATGGACGCTGCAAAAGAACTTAATTGCCATTTTTTAGAAGTTGATCAAACTGATAATAAAGTTGTAGAACAAGCTACGGCTGAAACAATTAACCAGCTAAAAAAAATTGACATATTAGTTTGTAGTGCAGGTATAGCAGGTCCGACCTTTTCAACATGGGATTATCCAGTTGAAGAGTGGTCAAAAGTTTTCAATGTAAATGTTAATGGTGTGTTTTATTGCAACAAATATGTTGTTAAAACTATGCGAGCAAACGGATATGGTAGGATTATTAATATAGCATCTATTGCCGGAAAAGAAGGCAACCCTAATGCTCCTGCCTACTCAGCATCAAAGGCTGCTGTTATTGGATTAACTAAATCTCTTGGAAAAGAAACGGCTGATCAAGATATTGCAGTTAATTGTATTACTCCTGCAACTGCAAGAACAAGAATACTTGATCAAGTATCACAAGAATTTATTGATTATATGCTGTCTAAAATACCAAGAAAAAGATTTGTAACCGTTGATGAGATTGCTTCTTTAATTACTTTCTTAGGAAGTAGGGAGAATAGTTTTACTACAGCTGGTGTTTTTGACATATCAGGAGGTAGAGCTACATATTAGGAATGAGGATTTTAAGGAGATCCTCTGCACCTGAAATAAACTAATCACTAGGGAGGAATGAATTAGTTTTAAAGTACAATTGAACGGGGAGTTAATTGACTTAATTTAAGATTAATAATTCGAATCGTTAGATTAGTCATGTGTGCTTATATCAATTGAAAAACAAATATCATATTTGCCAAAAATTTGAGCACAAAAAATATAGTCAAGTTATCAGATGATTAATATTTAATCACTTTATATCTCTGAATTTAATTCCATAAAAGCGGAAAGGACAACAACTGCAAACAAAGCCAGGCCCATTCCCCTATTTACCCAAATTTGTTTATTAACACCTAATGACCATTTCTTTAAACTTATTCCTAACCAAAGCCATAATAAATGTATTGGTATCCAAATAGAATTAACAATAATAAATTTTACAATAATTTCAGTATTGAATGATGACAGTCCAAGAGATAAAACTACAAACAAATGACCTTGCACAACATAAGCTTTAGGATTAACAAATTGTAAAAAAATACCTTCATACAATCTAGGTGCTTTCAAACTCTGCTTAAACCCAGTTTTGTTGTCAGACGTAGCTATTCGCCAAGATAAAAAAAATAAATAAGATAAAGAAAGAAGCAAGAAAGTAATTTCAACACCATCAATCTCAAATAAAAATTGTTTGAAGCCTAAAACTACTAATAGTGCAACTCCATTAGTTCCAAAAAATAAACCAATGAGATACATCATACCAACTTTCCAACCAAAGCCTGCACCAACACCAGCTAATGATAATACACCTGGGCCAGGAGTAACCATCATTAAAAAACTAATAATTATGTATGTAATCATCTGAACTTGTAGAAGATTCTCTACACCTTGAACTTAATGAAAAATAACCTGTTAACCATACTATGAATGATGTTAATGCAATATTATAGGAAAAGTTTTCCTGGGTTCATTATTTTATGAGGATCAAAAGCTTCTTTTACACTTCTCATCACATTTACAGCATTACCTAACTCTTTAAGCATATATTTTCTTTTACCTTGGCCAACTCCATGTTCACCTGTGCATGTGCCATCCATTCTTATAGCTCTCTCAGATATTCTTACTAAAAATTCATCTAACTTATCTAACTCATTTTTGTTATTTTTATCAATTAAGAGTGCAACGTGAAAATTTCCATCTCCTGCGTGACTTACTATTGGACCTATTAATTCATTTTGTTCCATATCCTCAATAGTTTCTGTGATGCAATCCGATAATTTTGAAATAGGCACGCAGACATCCGTAGAATAAAGTTCTGCCTCTGGCCTTACAGCTCTACATGACCAATACGCATCATGCCTTGCTTTCCATAATTTATTTCTGTCCTCATTGTTAGAAGTCCATTCAAAATCTTTACCTCCAAAATCAGATGATATCTCTCCAAATAACTCCGACTGTTCATCAACAGATGATTGACTTCCATGAAATTCTACCAACAACAACGGAGCTTCAGGAAGATTTGTTTTGGAGTAATTATTAACAGCCTTTACCTGTGCTGTATCCATAAATTCTATTCTAGCAACAGGGATACCAGCTTGAATAGTCATAATAACCGCATCAGTTGCATTTTTTACTGTTGGGAAACTTACTCTTCCACCAGCTATAACTTCTGGGATACCATAGAGTTTGAGAGTAATTTCTGTCGTTATACCCAAAGTTCCTTCAGAACCAACCATTAGCCTTGTTAAGTCATATCCAGCAGAACTTTTCCTTGCCTTATTTGCTGTTTTAATTATCTGACCGTCTGGAGTAACTACTTCCAAAGCTATAACATTGTCTTTCATTGTACCATAACGAACCGCATTTGTTCCTGAGGCTCGTGTAGCAGTCATTCCACCTATTGACGCATTTGCCCCTGGATCAATTGGAAAAAATAAACCTGTGTCTCTCAGGTATGTATTAAGCTGCTCTCTCGTTACACCTGGTTGAACAACAACTAGAAGGTCATCTTGATATACCTTCAATATTTTGTTCATATTATTCATATCAATAGAAATTCCACCAAAAGGTGCATTGAGATGCCCTTCAAATGAAGAACCAACACCAAATGGTATAATTGGGCACTTATATTCTTTACAAATATTTACAACTTTTTGAACATCCTCTTTTGTTTCAACAAATACAACACCATTTGGTAATTCAGATTCGTGTATTGTCATTGTATGTGTGTGTTGTTCTAAAATACTCTGGCTATCTGAAAATTGCTGTCCAAATTCTTCTCTTAACTTTTTTACACATAACTTGATACTTACAGGATCATAATTATCTGAAGACCAAATTGAAGTATTACCATCCATATTTCATGCCTCTAAAATATTTGATTTTATTTCTACAAAATTTTTCCAGGATTCATAATACCTTTGGGGTCTAATTCTTCCTTAATTAATTTCATAAAATTTACCGCAGAACCTAGCTCCTCAAGTAGATACTGTTTTTTACCCTGTCCTACACCATGTTCACCAGTACAGGTGCCATCCATAGTAATTGCTCTATGAGCTAATCTTTCTAAAAAACCATTCGCAACATCAATTTCATTCTGGTCTTTGGGATCAATCATAAGTTGAACATGAAAATTGCCGTCTCCAACATGACCAACAATAGGACCAAATAATTTATTTTGCTCCATATCTTCAATGGTTTCTGTAATACATTCCGATAGTCTTGAAATAGGTACACACACGTCTGTTGCGATATAATCTGCCTCTGGTCTACATGCTTTTACAGCATAATAAACATCATGCCTAGCTTTCCATAATTTATTTCTTTCTTCAATATTAGCGTTCCACTCAAAATTATTGCCTCCAAAATCTTTAGAAATCTCGTTAAATAATTCTGACTGCTCTTTAACAGAAGATTTGCTTCCATGAAACTCTAAAAGCAATAAGGGTGATTCTGGTAAACTCAATTTAGAATAATTATTAACTGCTTTAACTTGTGCAATGTCTAATAGTTCAATTCTAGCTACTGGTATACCAGCTTGTATCGTCATTATAACTGCATCAGTTGCATCTTTAACAGAAGGGAACGTGCACCTGCCAGCTCCAATTTCCTCAGGTATACCATAAAGTTTAAGAGTAATTTCAGTAATTACACCCAAAGTTCCTTCAGAACCAACAATTAATCTTGTTAAATCATATCCAGCTGAACTTTTTCTTGCTCTACTGGCAGTTTTTATTATCTCACCATTTGGCATAACAACTTCAAGAGATAAAACATTGTCTTTCATTGTACCATAACGAACTGCATTTGTTCCAGAAGCTCGTGTAGATGTCATTCCACCAATTGAAGCATTCGCGCCAGGATCAATAGGAAAAAATAAACCTGTATCTCTTAAATATGTATTAAGTTGTTCTCTTGTTACACCAGGTTGTACTACAACAGTAGAATCTTCAGGGTGAACTTCTATAATATTATTGAGATTGTTCATATCTATTGAGATCCCACCAAAATTGGCATTTAGGTGACCCTCCAGAGAAGAACCTGCACCAAAGGGGATAATAGGGCAACCATGTTCGTGACAAATTTTTACAGTTTTTTGAACATCTTCCTTACTATATGCAAAAACAACACCATCAGGTAGTTCGGGTGTATGAACTGTAGTTGTGCTAGTATGTTGTTCACGAACGGATTTAGATATTGAAAATTGTTGACCAAACTCTTTTTTCAATGCCTCTATAGCTTTTTCAACATTATAATCAAATTTATTATAAAATGAGTTGTTGTTTATATCTAAGATTGTCACCAATAAACCTCATATTTCCATAAGTTACTCTACAATAAATATATTTTAAAATAAAGATTGAGTAAATTATTACATTTTAATAATTATATTAACCATAAAATTTATATCTTAAGGATACTTATGAAATGCAGAAAAAAGCTATCTTTTTAGGGGAATGCATGATTGAGCTAAACGGTGATATATCCTCTTTAGGAAATTCAAATTCACTGATGGAGGTTAATTTTGGAGGTGATACTTATAATTCTGCAGTTTATTTTTCACGATTAACAAATAAGGAAACCAATACTTTTTACTGCACAGCTCTTTCAAAAGACAGCTTTTCTAAGAAAATGATGGATAGATTCAAAATTGAAAAACTTAATTGTGATCTTATTAGGACAGATGGAAAAAATCCGCCAGGATTATATTCTATTGAAATCAATGAAAAAGGAGAACGAAGTTTTTCCTATTGGAGAGATCAATCACCATCTAAAAATATTTTTTTAGGATTAAAAGGAAAGTATCTCTTAGATAATATAAGCAACTCAGATATTTTTTATTACTCCGGTATTTCTGCTGGCATACTTGATGATAATCAAAAACAAAAACTAATTAAGGTTGGAGCTACAGCTGATGTTTGTGCTTTTGATTTTAATTTTAGACATCAACTACATTATGACAAAAATAAATCGCAATCACTATTTATAGAAATAAATAATTATGTAAATATTAATTTTGTCTCTTATGATGATGTTAAAGATCTATTTAAGATTAAAAAACCAAATGAAATCTTTAATCTATTGAATAATGAAAAAAATCTGATTTTATTGAGATATAAAAATTCAATCATATTTAAAAACCTTGATCAAGATATAAAAACCATTACTGTTCCGCATGGTGAGGTTGTAGATACAACTGCTGCAGGAGATGCTTTCAACGGCTCATTCTTGGCGTTGATGAACAATGGTAAAAATAATAGTATTGAAGAAATTATATTAAAATCTCATGCTGTCACCAGAGAAGTCATCAAATATAAAGGGGCGATTATCAAGAAAAATCAGATGCCTAAATTAAGTATATAAAGGGATATTTTGAATGAAAAAAAACTTACTAATAATGACCGAAATGCCAGAATATTTTGTTTCGCTTGCTGATCAAAACTTTAACACACATAAGTTATGGAAACAAAAAGATGAAGATAATTATTTATTCGAAGTTAGAGAAGATATTGACGCAATAGCAGTAATGGGAGGTTATAAAATTACCCCTGATTTAATGAAAAGTATGCCTAATCTAAAAATTATAGCGTGTTATGGTGTAGGGTATGATGCTATTGATGTTAATTTTGCTAAAAGTTTAGCAATAAAAGTCACCAATACACCAGAAGTTCTTAATGATGAAGTAGCTGATACAGCTATCGCATTAATGCTATGCGTTTACAAAAAAATCGTTGAAGCTGACAGTTTTGCAAGAAACAACAAATGGATTGAGGGTGATTTTCCACTAACTAAAAAGTTTACAGGAACCAAGCTAGGAATAGTTGGAATGGGAAGAATTGGTAAAGCTATAGCTAAAAGGGCAGAAGCGTTTAATTGTGAAATTTCGTATCATTCAAGAAATAAAAAAGATGTTAAGTATAAATTTTACAGCGATTTGAAAGAATTAGCAAAAGAAGTTGATACACTTTGTATAATTACACCTGGTGGAAAAGAAACAGAAAAGTTAATTAATAAAGATGTTCTAAATAATCTTGGAGAAAATGGGGTACTTATCAATGTGGCTAGGGGTTCGGTTATCGATCAAGATGAATTAATGCATTGTCTAGAAAATAATTTGATATTGGCTGCCGGATTAGATGTTTATACAAATGAACCAAATATCCCTGAAAAATTAATGAAACTGAAAAATACAGTTTTGTTACCTCATATTGCGTCTGGCACAGTTGAGACAAGAAATGCAATGGGTCAGCTTGTATTTGATAACATAATAAATTACTTCGAAGGAAAATCTCTAATTTCAGAAGTAAATTAGGGAGATATTTAATACTTAGTTAATTCGATTCCTGCATTACGAGCATAAATTTTAGCTACAGCAGCATCATCTTCGTGTCCCAAACCAATACCAGCAGCTGCAAGAAATTGTTGCATTGCTGCTGCAGTTAAAGGTGCAGAAAAATTTGATTTTTTTGCTATATCAAGAACAATCCCTAGATCTTTTGGCCATATATTTATCGATGATTTTGGTGAATAATCATCATTTATAATATGTGGAGCTCTATTCTCAAGCATCCAGGATGTTCCGGCACATTCAGAGATAACCTCTAAAAATTTCTTAGGGTCTATGCCTTGAGTTATTCCAAATGTTATCGCTTCTGCCATTGCTGAAATATGAATACCTGCGAGCATTTGATTAACTGCCTTCATTGCAGACCCAGCTCCGACAGATTGGCCAAATTTAAAAACCTTTTCAGAGGTTGAATCTAAGAGTGGCTTGGCTTTGTGCAGAGCTTTTTGACTTCCAGAAATCATATAAGATAATTTACCTTCTAATGATTTTTTTGATCCACCAGAGATAGGTGCATCTAGATATAAAAGTCCTTTTTTAGCACACTTGTTATCCATTTCTTTTGCAAAATCTGGAGAAACAGTAGTGCATACCATTATCAATGTGTTATTTTTTAATTTATTGGAAATCCCCTCCTCACCAAAAATAATCTCACGAGTTTGCGTTTCATTTAAGACAACTATTACTACTGCTTCTAGTTGGTCGTATGGAACTTTACCTTCAAAACCACCATCTTGAAAAAATTTCTTTTGTTGGTCTGGGTTTTTATCATGACCATAAACTTTATACCCTGCGCGCATGAGCGATTTTGCTATCCCATAACCCATTGAGCCTAGACCAATTACAAGAATATTTTTATTTTCTGTCATTATTTTAATGATTATCCCTTGGTAATTTTTTTCTTACCTTCTGAAATTTGACAGCATTCTCCAGCACAGCTCCGTCAGATAGTTCACCTACTAAATTTCTTTGAATTTCTTGCCAAGGAGTTTGACTTTCAGGATAAGGTGGAACACCATCTTTTTTCCTGAGCTCAATCTCTTCATCACTTACAAGCATGTTAGCTGTATAATTATTCAAATCAATTACGACAGTGTCACCTGTCCTCAACCAAGCTAATCCGCCTCCGGTTGCACTCTCAGGGGAAGCATTAAGTATTGATGGACTTCCTGAGGTTCCTGATTGTCTTCCATCACCTATGCATGGTAATTCTGTTATCCCTTGTTTAATTAATTCATCTGATGGTTGCATATTAACAACTTCAGCTGATCCAGGCCAGCCAACAGGTCCTGCACCTCTAATAACTAATATAGAATTTTCATCCATATTTAAACTTTTGTCATTAAGTCTGTCATGATAATCTTCAGATCCTTCAAAGACAATAACTCTACCTTCTAGTACACCTTCTTTTCCTGGACGTGATAAAAATTTGTCTTTGAATTCTTTTGAAATAACTGAGGTTTTCATTATTGCAGAGTCAAATAAATTTCCTTTAAGTACTATAAAGCCTGCTTTTTGTTTCATAGGTTTTTTGAAAGGGGTAATGACCTTTTCGTCCTTAATCTTGATTCCTTTTAAATTTTCAGACATTTTTTTTCCTGTGACGGTCATTACATCTCCATGAAGTTTTGAATTTTCAAGGAGCTCTGACATTACAGCAGCTGTCCCACCAGCTCTGTGATAGCTCTCACATAAGTACTCGCCTGCCGGTTGTATGTTAGCCATCAAAGGAATGTCATAACCAACATTTTGCCATGCAGCAGTTTCTAATTCTACACCAACATGCCTTGCTATTGCAGTAATATGCCATTGAGCGTTAGTTGATCCACCAATAGCAGAATTTACAATGATTGCATTGTCAAAAGACTCTCTAGTCATAATCATGGAAGGAGTTAAATCATCCTTAACCATATCCACAATTCTTAAACCTGTCTTATATGCCATTTGCCCCCTTTCTCTGTAAGGTGCAGGAATATTAGCATTTCCAGTTAAGCTCATTCCAAGAGCTTCAGCTAATGAATTCATTGTAGATGCAGTTCCCATAGTGTTACAATGACCGTCAGAAGGAGCTGAACTAGTAACAATATCAATGAATTGTTCATAATCTATTCTGCCAGCTGCTAACTCGACTCTACTATCCCAAACAGCTGTTCCCGAACCGGCAAGCTTTCCATTATGCCATCCATCCAGCATTGGACCTCCGTTTAGTACAATAGCTGGCAGATCTACAGTAGCAGCTGCCATTAAACAAGCTGGAGTTGTTTTGTCACAACCGGTCATTAGGACAACACCATCAATAGGATAACCATGAAGAATTTCTACTAATCCTATATATGCTAAATTTCTGTCAACAGCAGCGGTAGGTCTCTTTAATGTTTCTTGAATGGGATGAACAGGAAACTCAAAAGCAATACCACCTGCTGTTCTAATTCCTTCTCTTACTCTTTCTGCCAGTTTAAGATGAACCCTATTACACGGTGATATATCCGATCCAGTTTGTGCTATTCCAATAATTGGTTTTCCAGATCTTAATTCGTCAGGTGTCAGCCCAAAATTCATTGATCTCTCTAAATACAAAGCCGTCATGCCGGGGTTAGTTGGATTATCAAACCACTGTTGACTTCTGTATTTTGGATTAAAATTTTTATCTGACATAATTTTCTCCCAAGTAAAATTTAAAAACAACAAATAGAGTTTATAAATTATTTTAAAAATAGTATGAATAGATCTTAATATATTTTAAGATCATTGTAACAATCATACTTGATTTAAAAAAAATCAAAAGATAATTTCAGTTTTTTTGCTTTTTATTAGTTGGGGGATAATAAAAATGAATAATATTGAAAACTTAACAGTTAAACTTAATGAAAATGACAATGTTGCTACAGCATTAAGAGAAATAAATGCTGGTGAAATAACTCAAGATCTTGAGAGTAAAAACATTATTCCGAAAGGTCATAAAATTGCCTTAAGAAAAATAGTAAAAGGTGAGAAAATCATCAAATATGACCAATTGATAGGTATTGCTAGCAAAGATATTTTACCAGGTGAACATGTACATGTTGAAAATACAAATTTTCAATCAACAGATCATGATTATGAGTTTTCAACATCTGTTAAATTACCCAACATGATTGAACCTGAAAAAAGAGCTACTTTTAAAGGATACAAAAGACAAAATGGAAAGGTTGGGACAAGAAATTATATTGGGATACTTACTTCTGTAAATTGTTCAGCTACAGCTGCAAAAAATATTGCAGAAGCATTTGATGAAGAAAAATTATCTAAATTCCCAAATGTTGATGGCGTAGTTTCATTTACTCATGGCACTGGATGTGGAATGGCAGACTCAGGAGATGGTTTTGACGCTCTTCAAAGAGTCCTTTTAGGGTATATTCAACATCCAAATTTAGCTGGTATATTACTAATTGGATTAGGATGTGAAGCAAATCAAATCAAGTTTTTAATGGATGCTTTTAACTTGAATGAAAATCCATTTTTTAAAACTATGACCCTACAAGACATGGGAGGCCTTAGAAAAACAATTAAAGCTGGAATAAAATGTATTGATGATATGCTTCCTGAAGTTAATTCTATTGAGCGAACTGATCAATCCGTCGAACATTTAAGTGTTGCTCTTCAATGTGGAGGATCCGATGCATGGTCTGGTATAACCTCAAACCCTTCACTTGGTCATGCTGCAGATTTAATTGTAAAAAATGGTGGCACTGCAATTTTGGCAGAAACACCAGAAATTTATGGTGCAGAACACATGCTAACGAGAAGAGCTATTTCTCATGAAGTAGGCAAAAAACTTGTTGATAGAATTCTATGGTGGGAAGATTATGTAACAAGAAATAAAGGAAGTTTAAATAATAACCCTTCCCCAGGTAACAAAGCAGGTGGATTAACTACAATATTAGAAAAGTCTCTAGGTGCTGCTGCTAAAGGTGGAACCACACCTTTAAATGATGTTCTCCTGTATGCACAGCAAGCAGAGAAAAAAGGTTTTTTATTTATGGATAGCCCTGGATACGATCCAGCATCAGTAACGGGTCAAATTGCTAGTGGTTGTAATGTCGTAACTTTTACTACCGGAAGAGGTTCATGTTTTGGATGTAAACCCTCACCTTCAATTAAAATAGCGACCAATACTGAAATGTATAATAATATGGTTGAGGACATGGATGTAAATGCTGGTAAAGTGATTACAGAAAATAAAACTATTGAAGATATTGGACAAGAAATATTTGATTTGATTGTACGTGTGGCATCTGGCGAAAAATCTAAATCTGAAATTCAAGGTCTTGGTGACTTGGAGTTTGTTCCTTGGCAAATTGGAGCAACTATGTAAGGAGTTATTATGATTAATCTAAAAGATAAGACCGCACTTTTAACTGCTTCTGGCCAGGGAATTGGTAAAGCAACGGCTGAAGCTTTCGCAGAAGCAGGAGCATATGTAATTGCCACAGATATTAATCACAAAAGTTTATCTTTGTTAAAGGATGTAGTTAACGAAACTTATATTCTTGATGTAACAGATTATAATGAAATAAAAAAATTAGTTAGCTCGATAAAAGCTCCAGACATTCTTTTTAATTGTGCAGGTATAGTTCATAATGGAACAATTTTAGAATCTACAGATGATGATTGGGATTTAGCGTTCAACCTAAATAGTAAATCTATGTATCATATGATAAAGGAGATTCTTCCTGTTATGATTAATAAAGGTGGTGGATCAATAATTAATATTGCATCAGTATCATCTTCAACAAAAGGAATACCAAATAGATTTATATATTCAGCGTCTAAAGCTGCAGTATTAGGAATAACTAAATCGGTAGCAGCTGATTATATCAACCATGGGATTAGATGTAATGCCATTTGTCCAGGAACAATTCAAAGTCCATCATTAGAGCAAAGACTTTTAGATATGGGAGATTATGAATTAGCCAAGAAACAATTTGTTGCAAGGCAACCAATGGGAAGATTTGGTGAGGCAGAAGAAGTCGCTAATCTTGCGGTTTATCTAGCTAGTGATGCATCAGCTTTTACTACAGGTCAATTCCATATAATTGATGGTGGAATATGTATGTAATAAATCAATAATAAAATTTTTAATTATTTTAATTAAAGAAAGGAAGTAAAATGAAATTATTACGCTACGGAGAAATTGGGAAAGAAAAGCCTGGTATTCTTGACCAGGATGGTAAAATAAGAGATTTGTCTAATCATATTACGGATATCAATGGAGACAATATTAGTGAAGAGGGTTTGAATAAAATTTCTATGATTGATTTTTCATCTTTACCAATTATTCCTGAAAATACAAGATTGGGAGCATGTGTTGGTAATATTGGAAAATTTCTTTGTATTGGGTTAAATTATTCGGATCACGCTGCAGAAACTGGAATGCCTGTACCAAGTGAACCAATATTATTTTCAAAGGCAACATCTGCTGTAGTAGGTCCAAATGATAATGTTGAAATACCAAGAAATTCTAATGAAACTGACTGGGAAGTTGAACTTGGTATTATAATTGGAAAAAAAGCTAAATATATTAATGAAGAAGATGCAGAAGAATATATCGCTGGATATTGTATAGTTAATGATGTTTCAGAAAGAGAATTTCAACTAAAAAAAGAAGGACAGTGGACTAAAGGGAAATCTTGTGATACTTTTGGGCCAACTGGACCATATTTAGTTACTAAAGATGAAGTGTCTGACGTTCAGAACCTAAAAATGTACCTGGATGTTAATGGTAAAAGAATGCAAGATGGTTCTACAAAAACCATGATATTCTCTGCAAAATACATTGTATATTATTTATCACAATTTATGAGTTTAAATCCTGGCGATATTATTGCTACGGGTACTCCACCTGGAGTTGGTGGTGGAATGAAACCACCTGTTTTTTTAAAAGCGGGCGATAAAATGAAGTTAGGTATAGAAGGTTTGGGTGAACAAAATCAAACATGTTTCCAAGGTTAATTGGATTTTAACTTAGAACTTTTCGTATAGAACTTAATTAATTTTGAACCTTTACTATGCAGGGAGTTTCAGTTTTTTGATTAATATCAAAAATTGATCTTCCTGTATGATTGAGATGTTTTCCATATGTATGTATAGAAAGAGCTATCTCACGACCATTATTCCAAACACTATGTATGTCTTCTGGCAAACAACAAGTAGCATCTCCTGCGTATATAGTTTCTTCATTTGTTTTTACTAAATCCGCAAAACCTTCTGTAGTTCCATCATCTATTCTTTTGTAACTAGTTTCATGTTCTTGTCCTTGAATACCAGCAACAACCGCCCATGTTTTGTGATTATGTGGCGCAAGTCCCTCTCCAGGAGCCCACGCAATTGCAAAAACAGCTAAACTATGGTCTTTTTCTTCGTGCAGTAAATGCAATCCAAATCCCTGTTCTTTATCTACATTAAAATATTCTGGCTTAACCCAACTTTTGTTTGCTGCTATTTTTTTTGATAATGGTTTTATTCTATCGATTATCTTTCCCTCGTCAGTCTCTTCTTTTACAACTAAACGAATATCAGTTACATAATCCTCAATTGAATATTCAGTCATTGCCTCCCCCAAGTTTTTAAAAACACATAAAACTAATTTCTAAATATAATGATAGACAAATCAAAATATTTTACAAAAAAATTTATTTATTATTTATTTAGAACAAACAGGAAATTATTTCGACAAACTACTTGCTAATAAAGCTCTTTTTGTAATTTCTTTGTAATCTCTGCTTTCAGGTGGAATTATCCAACTGCCGCCTACACATATTACATTCTTTTGACTAAGCCATACATGAGCGTTATTTTGGTTAATACCACCTGTTGGGCAAAACAAAATTTCAGGAAATGGCCCACTTAAAGATTTAAGATATTCAAGACCACCTGCGGCTTGTGCTGGAAAAAATTTAAAAAATTTATAATCTAAATTCATTAAATTCATAATATCACTGGAGTTTGAAACTCCCGGCAGGAATGGAAATTCTTTTTCTAGTGCATGTGTTGCAAGGGAAATTGTAGAACCAGGACTAACAGCAAATTTCGCTCCAGCGTCTTTTACGGAATTTAAATCTTCATTGTTTAAAACTGTACCTGCTCCAATTTTCAATGAAGGAAATTTTTTAGACGCAATCTCTATTGCTTTTAGGGCAGTATCCGTTCTTAATGTGATTTCAAGTACCTTAAGATTTCCATTGATTAGAGCCTCAAATAAATATTCAACATTATCAATATTATTGATTGTCAATACAGGCATAACAGGAGACATTGAAAGAGTAGATTTAATATAATTATGCATCAATTTATCAAAAATTTATTTTTTATTTTTACTTTCTATTTTAATATGTTGTTATTCAAAATTCTTCAATCAATAAATTAATAAAGAGGGTTTTATGAAAATATTAATAATGGGTGGAGCTGGGATGATTGGGCAAAAACTGCTTAATCTCTTATTAAAAAAAGAAAAATTAAATAATCAAAAAATCAGTGAAATCACATTGTTTGATATCATAAAAGCCCCCTATCCTAATAATACTAATGTTCCAATACAATCAAAGTCAGGTGATATTTCAGATATAGATGTCAGTAAAAATCTTATTTTATCTAAGCCTGATATAATTTTTCATTTGGCTGCTATAGTTTCAGGACAAGCTGAACAAGAATTTGATTTAGGTTGGGATATAAATGCAAAAGGAAGCTGGGGTTTATTTGAAGCAATAAGACATCAAGGAGAAAATTATTGCCCAAGATTAGTTTTTACAAGCTCAATAGCAGTTTTTGGCGCCCCATTCCCAGATAAGATACCCGATGATTTTTTTACAACTCCTCTTACATCTTATGGAGCCCAAAAAGCTATATCTGAGTTATTGTTAGCGGATTACTCAAGAAAAAAAATGATTGATGGTGTATCAATAAGATTACCAACTATTTGTGTAAGACCTGGCAAACCTAATCTTGCAGCTTCAGGTTTCTTTTCTGGAATTATACGTGAGCCTTTAAATGGTCAAGAAGCAATTCTCCCCGTTAATCTTGATGTAAGACATTGGCATGCAACACCAAGAGCTGCTGCAGGTTTTCTAGTTCATGCTGCAGAAATTGATACATCAAAATTAAATGACAGAATAACATTAAACATGCCCGGTTTATCTGTAACCGTTCAAGAACAAATAGACGCATTAGAGAGAGTTGCTGGCAGTGATGTTGTAAAACTTATTAAACATCAACCTGACCCAACAATACAAAAAATAGTAAGTGGATGGGCAAGAAATTTTGATACAAAAAGATCCATTGAACTAGGTTTCAAAGCAGAAACAAATTTCGATGAAATTATCAAAACTTATATTGAAGACGATTTAAAAAAATAATCTTATTTATATACATAATACTGGCAAATGAATATGTGGCAATTTTGGATAGATAGAGGTGGTACATTCACCGATATAGTAGCAAAAAAACCTGATGGCAAGATAATAATTGATAAGCTTTTATCTGAGAACTCTGACGCTTACAAAGATGCTGCAGTTGAAGGTATAAGAAGAATTCTTGAGCTCAAAAAAGAAGACAAAATTCCTACAGATATTATTTCTTCAGTAAAAATGGGTACAACCGTTGCAACTAATGCACTACTTGAAAGAAAAGGTGACAGAACTCTTCTACTTATTACAAAAGGCTTTGGAGACTTATTAAGAATTGGTTATCAAAATAGACCTCTTTTGTTTGATCTAAATATCAAATTACCAGAGTTGTTATACGAAAGAGTAGTAGAAGTATCAGAAAGATTAAACGAGAAAGGTGAAATAGTTACTAAATTAAATGAGGAAGAAGTACGTAATTCATTAATCAAAGCAAAATCAGACGGTATAAATAGTGTAGCTATTGCTTTTATGCATTCATATATAAATCCCGATCATGAAAATAAAATTGAACAAATTGCAAAAGAAGAAAATTTTAATCAAATTTCAGTAAGTCATAAAGTATCTCCACTAATTAAATTAGTTGGTAGAGGTGATACCACCGTAGTTGATGCTTATTTATCGCCAATTCTTAGACGGTATGTAAATCAAGTTTCAGAAGAACTTAAAGATACTAAATCTACTCAATTAATGTTTATGCAATCCAATGGGGGCCTAACAGACGCCAATCTTTTCCAAGGTAAAGATGCTTTATTATCTGGCCCAGCTGGAGGAGTTGTGAGTATGACACAAACCGGAAAGCAAGCGGGATTTAATAAGTTAATTGGATTTGATATGGGTGGAACCTCTACAGATGTATGCCATTTTGCTGGTGAGTTTGAAAGATCGTTTGAAACAGAATTAGCAGGTGTAAGAATTAGAGCTCCTATGATGCAGATTAATACTGTGGCAGCAGGTGGTGGCTCAATTCTTTTCTATAAAGATGGTAGATTTCAAGTTGGCCCAGAGAGCGCTGGAGCAATTCCCGGCCCAGCATCATATGGTAGAGGTGGACCTTTAACTGTAACTGATTGCAACGTCTTATTAGGTAAATTAAATCCAGGTTTTTTTCCAAAAGTTTTTGGGAAAACTGGCGATCAACCTTTAAATTTTGAAATTGTAAAGAAAAAGTTTTTGGATTTGTCAGACAAAATTTCTAAAGAAAAAAATGAGCCTATGATGGATATCTTTAAAATGGCTGAAGGTTTTTTAAAAATAGCTGTCGAGAACATGGCTAATGCAATAAAAAAAATATCGATTCAAAAAGGTTATGATGTAACAAATTACATGTTGAATTGTTTTGGAGGTGCAGGCGGGCAACATGCATGTAATGTTGCTGACTCTCTTGGTATTTCAAATGTTATGATTCATCCATATGCTGGAGTTTTATCAGCCTACGGAATGGGCCTTGCTGAAATTAGAAGTATTAGGGAAGGTCATTTTGAAAAAAATATCACAAATATTTTAGACGCTGAAAACTTAATTGAAATCTTATCTTTACAAGCAAAAAAAGATCTAATTGATCAAGATATTTCTGATGCTTCAATTATTCTCTTGAAAAATGCTTTTTTGCATTATAAAGGTTCACATCAAAATTTAGAAATCAAATTTGATACACCTGAAAATATGAGAAAATCTTTTGAACAAGAACATAAAAAACGCTTTGGTTTTTTTGTTCAAGATAGAGAAATATTTATTGAAATGCTAACTGTTGAGGCTGTAGGTAAAAAAACAGAAAACTATGATTTTTTAAATCCTAACACATCAACTACAAAGGCAAATCCTATTACATTCAAAAAAATGTATGTAAATGGCTCAGAAATTAATACACCAATCTATAAAAGGGATGAATTAATAATTGGACAGAATATTTCAGGTCCAGCTATTATTGTAGAAGCAACAGGTACTAACATAATTGATGATGGTTGGTCTGGAACTTTAGACAAGCATTATAATTTAATCTTATCTAGAGTAGAAGAAAAGAAACTTCAAAAAGGAATAGGAACATCTGTAGATGTTGTAATGCTTGAAGTATTTAACAATCTTTTTATGAATATTGCAGAACAAATGGGTGCAACGTTAGCAAACACTGCTTATTCAGTGAATATAAAAGAAAGATTAGATTTTTCATGTGCTCTTTTTAATAATGAAGGATCTTTAGTTGCCAATGCCCCTCATGTTCCAGTTCATTTAGGATCTATGTCAGAGGCAATAAAAACAGTAGTTAGGTTAAACAAAGATAATATTTATCCAGATGATGTTTTTGTACTCAACGCCCCGTTTAATGGTGGAACACATCTTCCTGATGTAACGGTGATAACTCCAGTTTTTGATAAAAATGGAAAAGAAATTATATTTTTTGTTGCCTCTCGTGGCCATCATGCAGACATAGGAGGTAAAACACCAGGTTCTGGTCCACCAGACTCAAAACATATTGAAGAAGAAGGTGTCTTGATTGATAATTTTAAGTTGTTTGATAAGGGTATATTTCGTGAGCAAGAAATGAGAAAAATCTTATCATCAGGTAAGTATCCATGTCGAAATGTTGAACATAATATGGCAGATCTTGCAGCTCAAGTTGCAGCAAATAAAACAGGTATTAATGAAATTAATTCAATGATTGACCAATTTGGTATTGAAACTGTGCACGCCTACATGAATCATGTACAAGATAATGCTGAAGAAAGTATACGTAATGCCATAGTTAATTTAAAACAAGGTGAATATGAGTATGAACTTGATAATGGTGAGTTCATTAGAGTTAATGTAAAAATTGATAAAGAAAATCGTGAAGCTATAATTGATTTTACAGGCACAGCCCCAAAAAACCCTTTCAATTACAATGCCCCAATAGCTGTATGCTATGCAGTAATATTATATGTATTTAGAACTTTAGTTGGAAATAATATTCCACTTAATGAAGGTTGCTTCAAACCAATAAAAATTATTATACCAAATAATTCTATGATAAATGCAAAGTATCCTTCTGCTGTGATAGCAGGCAATACAGAAGTGAGCCAATTGACATGTAACGCGTTATTTGGAGCACTTGGAGTGATTGCTGGCAGTCAAGCAACGATGAATAATTTTATCTGGGGGAATGAAAAAATTCAGAATTATGAAACTATTTGCGGAGGAACTGGTGCTGGTCCAAATTTTCATGGCACATCAGCTATTCAAACTCATATGACCAATACCAGAAGCACTGATCCAGAAGTATTAGAAACTCGTTTTCCTGTAAGACTTGAAGAATTTTCAATAAGAAAAAATTCAGGTGGTAAGGGTAAATTCAATGGAGGTGACGGCGTTACCAGAAAATTAAGATTTTTAGAGCCTATGACTGTTACAACATTGTGTTCACATCGAAAAATAAAGCCATTTGGTTTAAATGGAGGTGGTCCTGGAGACTGTGGTAAAGAATGGCTTGAAAAAGCAGATGGAAGTATACTTAGTCTTTCTGGTAACGATAGTTGTCAAGTAAAAATTAATGATCTTTTTGTTATGGAAACACCAGGTGGTGGTGCATTTGGAAAAAAATAAATTTAAATTATACACCCTCTATAAATTCTAATAAATTTTTTCTTATATCTTCACTTTGTATATGAAATCTATCAACAGCTTGGGACCAGTCGGTTTCTTTAAAATCACTCTTTAAAACTTTATATTCTTTACTCATTTCTAAATCTTGTTTTAGTTGCGACCTAGAATATAGAATTAACGCAATAGATCTAGGGTCCATAACACTAATATCAAAACTTAATTCAACTACTTTATTATAATCCTCGGCAAAAAAATAACCAAGAATTAAGTCTTTTACTCTGTTATCTGAAGATGACTGACCTTGCGGAATAGGATCAAGCTCATATGCTTTATTAAGTAATTCTAAACCTTTATCAACCTTTCCTGTTCTTACTAAAACTTCACCATATCCAGATAGTACTCTTGGATCGTTTGGAACCATATTGAATGCCTTTCTTCCATGATCCTCAGCTAAAACATAATCATGATTACTTAAGTAAACTGCGGATAACATTCTATGACACTCAAAATCATTCTCATTTAATTCTAGAGCTTTATCTATATTTTGTTTAGCTTCTGTAAAAATTTCTTCAGGATTTTGATCTGAAAAACCTCTAAACATTGCCTGGCCTAAAGTACAACATTTCCAAGCATATGCCTGAGCATTATTTGCGTCTGCTTCAATGGCTTTGTCGAAGTTTTTTAATGCTTCCTGACAAGCTTCTTTTGTAAATTTATGATGATTTTCTTTCCCTCTTAATAAATATTCATATGAACTTATATTTTCTGTTGGCTTTCTTTTCGATCTTTGCAACGAACTAATTTCAATCTCTCCAAGTAGGGCAATTGAAATTTTTCTAACTATTTCATCCTGTAAATCAAAAATATCCTCAAGAACCCTGTCATATTTGTTACTCCAGATAATACTATCATCTTTTGCATCACTTAATTCGATACTTATTCTTACTCTTTTACCAGAAGCACGGATGCCTCCTGTAACAATAAAATCTAAATCGAATTTCTTTGAAAATTCTTTTATGTCTTGATTTTCATCTTTGAAATTAACAGTTGTTTGTCTTGAAAGTATTTCGAACTCACGCATCATAGAAAATTCTGTAATTAAATCCTCAACAATACCATCAACTAAGAAACCACTATCTTCATCTTTACTGGTATTCGCAAAAGGTAAAATTGCAAATTTTGGTTTTTTATTAAGATTTTTATTTGAGACATTTTTTATTTTACTTTTACCATCACCAAGTAAGGAAAAAACTTCGAAATTATTTGAAATATTTTTCAACTCAATTTTACCTAAAGGATAAATAGTCTCATCAATTTTGTTATGTATTTGCTGCCTTACTACATCTGAAATTAAAATTTCTCCAACTGGTGATTGACCCTCGAGACGAGCAGCTATATTGACACCATTCCCATAAATGTTGTCACCTTCAATAATAATATCGTCTAAATGAACACCTACTCTCCACGATAATTTAGGATTTATATCCTCTATTAAATTTCTATCTTTTATGGATTTCTGAAATTCAACAGCTGCTTTTGTTGCCCCCACGGGACTATCAAATTCAGCTATTATTGAGTCACCAGCGGTATGGAAAATTCTCCCAGAAAATTTGTTTATTATTGGATCAATAATATCTCTACATTCTTTTAAACTGCTTAGTGTTTTTTCTTCTTGGGATTCCATGTGTTTACTGAAATCAACACAGTCAGTTGCTAATATAGTTGCTAATCTTCTTTTAACTTCAGACATAAAACTTTTCTTAATTATAAATTAATATCATTTCAAGAATAATAATTAATATGAAATTCTCATTCTATGTTACGATTTTTTTTTAACAATTAAAGCAAAACTTTATGATTAATGATAATAAAATTAATAATCAATTAATATGCTTAAAAACTGGATTAAACGCAAAAATAATTAGTTGTTTTGATAAAGAAGAATTTTCTTATGTTAAGATAAAATTGGAAATGAAACTCGAAGATACATAATTTAAAATACTATAAGCAATATCAATTGATAATATTCAAGATCAATTTAGTTATAATAAACCTAATACTTATATTTAAAAAAAAGCTTGGATACCAGTTTGTGCTCGACCAAGTATTAATGCATGAACATCATGTGTACCTTCGTAGGTATTAACAGTCTCCAGATTCATCAAATGTCGCATCACCTGATATTCAGCATGAATACCGTTCCCACCATGCATATCTCTTGAAAGTCTTGCAATTTCTAGAGCTTTTCCACAGTTATTTCTTTTAATGAGTGAAATGGCTTCCGGTGCTAAATTGCCTTGATCAAATAATCTTCCAACTTGAAGTGCAGCACTTAAACCTAATGTGATTTCAGTCTGCATATCAGCTAGTTTTTTTTGAATTAACTGTGTGGCTGCCAATGGTTTACCAAATTGTTTTCTATCTAATGTATACTGGCGAGCTCTGTGCCAACAGTCTTCAGCAGCCCCCATCACTCCCCAAGCTATGCCATATCTAGCTCTATTCAAACAGCCAAATGGACCTTTTAGACCAGTAATATTTGGCAATAGATTTTCATCTGGAACAAAGACATTGTCCATAACTATCTCACCAGTTATAGACGCTCTTAATGATAATTTTCCTTTTATTTTTGGTGCACTTAAACCTTTCATTTCTTTTTCAAGTATAAATCCTTTAATGGCGTCACCATGTTCTTTAGACTTAGCCCAAACAACAAAAACATCAGCTATTGGAGAATTAGAAATCCACATTTTTGAACCAGATAAAGAGTATCCACCTTTAACTTTTATTGCTGTAGTTTTCATAGAGCTGGGATCTGATCCAGCATCAGGTTCAGTCAATCCAAAACAACCAATAAGATCACCTGAAGCCAAACCTGGTAAATACTTTTGTCTTTGTTCTTCGCTACCGTAAGAGTAAATTGGATGCATCACTAAAGAAGATTGAACAGACATCATTGATCTGTAACCTGAGTCAACTCTTTCTATCTCTTTAGCTACTAATCCATAGGATACGTATGAAGCACCAGCACAACCATACTTTTCTGGAATAGTAATTCCCAACAAACCAAGTTCTCCCATTTCCTTAAAGATTTTTTTATCAGTTTTTTCTTCTAAAAATGCTTCCTCTACTCTTGGTAAAAGTTTGGCTTGAGCATATTCGTGAGCAGTTGATTTAATTAGAGCTTCTTCTTCAGAAATCAAAGAATCTAATAAGAGAGGATCTTCCCAATTGAAATTAGGTTTAACCTTAGACTTTGATTTAAGATCGACTACATTTTTTTGATCTATATCAATACTTGTATCCATGACATATCCTTAATTTTTTTTGCATATTACTCAAATAATTTTTTAAAAACAATACTTATTAGTTCAATTTAGACTTAATAAATGCCTTTCAACAAAATCCAACCTATCTTGTCCCCAATAAATTTGATCATTTATAATATATGTTGGAGCTCCGAAAACATTTTTTTTAATCGCTAGTTGGGTATATTCTTCAAAGATTTTTTTACATTCTTCACTTTTAGCAAACGAAATAATTTTTTTTGAATTTAAGTTCATGAGGTTCAATATATTTATAAGTACATCTTCATTGTCTACATCTTGATTTTTTACCCACAAACTATTCATAATATTATCGGCAAGCTCAAAATAATTTTCTATTTTTTGAATTTTTGCAGCTATGATTATTAATGATGGAAGAACAGATTTTGATGGGAAAAATTTTGGTTGTGGATTTAATTTTATATTTAAAAATTTAGACCATCTATTCAATTCTTGTAATCTCAAATTTTGTCTTTGAGGTGGTCTCTTTGAAACAGGAAGACCTCCGGAAATTGGGAAAATCTCCCCATAGTTTACTGGATACATATTTAAATTAACATTAAATTTTTTTATCAATACCCCTAAACGACCATGTCCAAGAAATGTCCAAGGACTTCCATGGCTCATAAAATAATCAATTGAAATCATTATGAACCGAATCCAGAACCAGCAGATTTGTAATTTTCTCTAGGAGGGCTAAAAACATCAAGGATTTTTGCTCCTTCTGGACCAGCTATAATACCATGTTCAACCCCGCCAGGCGTTTGCCAAAAGTCACCCTTTTTAATTTCTATTTCTTCGCCACCTTGAATTCTAATTCCAGAACCTTCAATCAAAAATCCCCATTGCTCTTCTGGATGTGAGTGAATTTTACCTTTAGCATTTGGCTCAATGTCAACCAGAGATAGCATAGCTTGTTCACCACAAAAAATTCTTGTAGAAACTCCTTCTGCAAGTTCTCTTTTTATTCCTGAATCTAAGTCATTTATGTTATTAAAATATTTTTTTTGCGACATTTTTTTCTCCACTTTTTTGCTTATGACGGTTTGTCTCCTGCAAAAGTAATTCTATGCATTAATCGTCTTTGTCCATGGTAATCATTTATAGGATTATGCATTGTACATCTATTATCCCAAATTGCTACAGACCCTGGTTTCCATTGAAATCTACAAGTAAATTCTGATTTGATTTGATGCTTGTATAAGTACTCTAATATTGGTGTACTTTCTTCCTCCGTCATACCAACAAAATTGGTTGTATGAGCTTCATTAACATATAATGATTTTCTTTTAGTTTCTGGGTGTGTTCTTACTACTGGATGAATAGCTTTTAATTCGTCTCCTTTTAGACCAACTGATGCATGTTTCATAATATCCGATCTGGTTTTAGCAACTCGTGATTTACCTGAAATATTTACTGCTTCAAGAGTATCTAAAAATTTTTTCATACCCTCAGATAAACTTTCATAAGCCATGTATTGATTAGACCACTCTGTATCTCCACCATAATCAGGTGTTTCGATACCATACAGCATTGTTCCCATGGGAGGTTCTTCTTGATAGGTAGTATCACTATGCCAAATTCCACCAAAATTGTTTGTGTCAGTTTCCTTTTTCAAAATTGGTGTTATCTCAGGAAAATTTTCTAAACTTTTTACAAAAGGATAAACTATTGGCTTTCCAATTCTTTCTGCGAATGCTTTTTGAGTGTCTGGACTAAACTTTTGGTCTCTAAAAAATATCACTTGATAAGCTAACAGTGCATCATAGATTTCAGATATAATTTCATCAGGCAGATTTTCAGATAAATCAATATTATCTATCTGAGCTCCGAGCGCACCTGCAATAGGATTTACTTTAATTGTCTTAAAATAAATATTCTGATTATTATTAATTTTCATAATATATTTAGGCTCCTTAGGGTAGAACTAGGAAAACATTCAAATTTTATTTGCACTTATTAAGTTAGTGTTAAATAATTTAAATCATAAATAAAAAATAAATTATTTTCAATTTCTACAGAGAAATTTAGATGAAAAAAATCAAATCACCTCACCTTGATGTGAGACCAAATTGGTTAAATAAATTAAAAGAACAACCTTTACTTCCTGATCTGAATATTATTGATCCACATCATCATCTTTGGGATGTTGGATTTGGAAAATATTATGTAGAAGAATTGTTGGAGGACATTGAGTCTTCAGGTCATAATATAAAGGCAACTGTTTATATTATGAGCTCATCTAACACAAAGATATATTTACAAGATGGACTTGAAGAATTCAGAACTCTCAGTGAAATTGAATTTGCTACAAATGAAGGCAAAAGAGCTGATCTAATACCGGATAATAAAGTTAAGGTAAATGCATCTATAGTTGGATCTCTTGATCTAACTTTTGGAAATAAATTGAAACCAGTTATACAAAAAGGTTTAGAAATTAGTGAAGGTCGACTAAAAGGCATAAGAATGCTTTTAGCGGCACATCCAGACCCTAGAATTAAATCTGGTACTGTAAATTCTGATTTATCCCTTATGTCACATCCAAAATTTGTTGAAGGTGCAAGATGCTTGCAAGACGCAGGACTTTCACTAGATTTTTGGATATATCACACACAATTAAGTGAAATGGAAAAAATAGCCATGACACTACCAGAACTTAACATTATTCTTAATCATATTGGAGGACCCATTCATCTTGGTGAATATGAAGGAAAGCAAGCCTTAACTCATAGAGAGTGGCGTAAGGCTATGATGAGATTATCAAGATTACCAAACATTAAAGTTAAATTAGGTGGATTAGGTATGAAAGTTAATGGTGCAAAATTTCATTTAAATCACAATCCACCAAACTCTTCTCAATTAGCTGATATATGGAAGTCATGGATTTATGAAACAATTGACATGTTTGGCGTTGAAAGATGTATGTTTGAAAGTAACTTTCCAGTTGATAAAGGCTCTTGTAGCTATGGTTCGTTATGGAATGCATTCAAAATAATTTCAGAAAACATGTCAGATAATGAAAAAAATAAATTGTTTTATGAAAATGCTGCAAAAACATATAAGATAAAATTATGATAATTATCTTTAGGCAAATTCTATGAAAGTTTCAATTCTTGAACAATCAGTTTCAGTTGAAGGAAAGCCTCAGTCGGTAACAATAAAAGATAGTATAAATTTAGCAAAAAAAGCCGAAAAACTTGGTTACAAAAGATTTTGGGTTTCAGAACACCATAACCATCCTACAATTATTGGGACTGCACCTGAAATATTGATGGCAGCCATAGCATGTAATACATCTTCAATAAGGATTGGAAGCGCAGGCATAATGTTACCTCATTATTCACCACTTAAAGTTGCAGAACAATTTAGAGTTTTAGAAGCAATAGCCCCTAACAGAATTGATTTAGGTTTAGGAAGAGCACCAGGATCTGATGGAAGAACTGCATTAGCATTAAATCCAAACAGCAGGAGTGATAGTGAACATTTTCCAAGTCATGTAAGGGATCTAATAGCATGGGTTTCAAATGAAAAGTTAATCGAAGGTCATCCATTTAGACATTTAATCGCTCAGCCTATTTCAGATACTATTCCAGAAATTTGGATGCTTGGAACATCTAATTATGGTGCTCAGTTAGCAGCTTATTTGGGTATTCCATATTGTTTTGCACATTTCATTACAGATGGGCAAGGACTGCAAGAAGCTTTAAATATTTATAGATCTGAATTTCGTCCGTCAGAAAAATTCTCTAAACCTCTAGTTAATGTATGTATGTGGGCCTTAACTGCAAATACAAATGAAGAGGCAAAATATTTATTTGCATCTAGAGCTGCATGGAAGATTGGTAGAAATTATGGTCAGCTTGGATCTATCACTGATCCTGATAATGCCTTGAGTATTATCAATGATAATGGTTGGACAGAACAATATCAAAATATGTATCAAAACTCATTGGTAGGAGACGCAAATATAACAAAGAATAAAATTTCTAAACTAGTTGAAGAAAATAATATTGATGAGATTGCTATTTTAACCTGGTGTCATAACGAAAATCATCGTATTAAATCTTACGAAATTTTTGCAAATGCTTTTGAATTGTCTGAAAAAAGAGAACCTGAAAAATCTACCATATAAATTGAATTTTAAAAAAAAACTCTTATATCAAACATATAAATTATGGAGTAAAAATTGTTTTCTGTTGGTGAACTTGTATACAAATTAAAAGTTTTTTTTATATTTATATTTATATTATTATTAAGTTCTTGTAGTAAAATTGATATGAAACAATTTGAAAATAATACTCCTAAACTAGATTTATTTTCTTTTTTTGAAGGTAAAACTGTAGCTTATGGCATTTTTGAAGATAGATTTGGGAATTTAAAAAGACAATTTAGAGTTAACATTACTGGGAAGATAGAGAATAATACCTTAACTCTTGACGAAGATTTTTTATATGATGATGGTGAACAAGCAAATCGTATTTGGAAAATAAAAAAAATCACTGATAAAAATAAAGTCATATATCAAGGACAAGCTGATGATATTGAAGGAGAAGCCTCTGGATCTATTTCGGGTAATGCACTTAATTGGTCTTATGATATTTATCTAAATATCAAAGGTTCAAATATTAAAGTTCACTTTAACGATTGGATCTATAAACAAAGTGAAGATTTAGCAATTAATAGAGCTTACGTAAGTAAATTTGGTATTAATATTGGATCAGTTACATTAGTTTTTTTAAGAGGTAAAACTGCAACTCAAATAGGACCCTTAAATCTCAAAAGCTGGTAACATTTGATGTTTAATAAATTTTGTTTAATTTTCACACTAATTCTTCTTTCATATTCTAACTTAGTATACTCAAATCCGAAAAACACAATTGGGGAAGATCAAAAAACTGTAAATTTATTGAATAATTATTTTTCAAAACAAACTATTGTAGGAAAAGCTAATTTTCAATTTCTTTTTTGGAATATATATGATGCAAAACTTATAAGTGAAAGCGGCAGCTATCCTTCAGATAAGTTTGCTTTAATTTTAAAATACAATAAAGATTTTTCCAAAAAAAGTGTTGTAGATGAAACCATCAATCAAATGAAAAAGCAAAAAACATTCAATGAAAAAGAATTAAAAGGAGTAAATACTTTATTAAATAAAGCATTCAGAGATATAAAGAAAAATAATAAATTCATAGGTATCAAAAATAACGATGAAGCAATATTTTATTTCCAAAATGAAAAAGTATTAGAAACTGACAACTCTGAATTTATAAAGATTTTTTTTAATATTTGGTTAAGAGAAAATAGTCAAAACCCAAAATTTACTCAAGAATTGTTGGGAAAAACTAGAGGATAGTTACGTGCGATTAAGTGCATTTTTTTTTGAAATTGTACCTTTATCAGGTTTTTTTTTAGGAGCGCAATATTACACTTTAATTGTTGCTGCTATAATATCACTAATTCTTGGTCTTATGGTTATGCTAGTGTTCTATGTGATAGAAAAACGCATTTCCAAATTTCAAATATTTGGAATTTGCATGTCTGCTCTTTTTACTTTTTTTGCATATTCTTTTAATGACGATGAGTTTGTAAAAATTCAACCAACAATTTTTAATGGCTTTTTTAGTGCTGTTTTACTTTTTGGCATATTTTATAAGAAAGCAATGATGAAACAATTTTTTGGATCACAATTTTCTCTTAATGATGAAACATGGTATAAACTTAGTTTGAGATGGGGTTTGTTTTTTTTATTTCTTACAATTATAAATGAAATATCTTGGAGGTTTCTTGAAACTGAGGATTGGGTTTTTATAAAAGTTTTTGTATTATCGCCTTTAGTTGGAATTTTTATGTTGTGCCAGTTGCCAATTACATTAAAAGGAAGAATTAAAACCAAATAAAGCAAATTAAAAACAAGTATCATGGAGGCATTAAATGAAAATAAAGATAATTGATGTTACAGTCCATGTTATTAAATCATCATTAGAAATACCTTTTGCATTTTCTCAAGGATGGGTAAATGCAAGGTCTGCGACACTTGTAGAAATAAAAACAAACTCAGGTTTGGTTGGCTGGGGGGAAGCATTTTGTCAAGGATTAGAACCTCCCGAAATCTCAGCAGCTGTAATTGAAAATGCTCTAAAGCCTATTTTATTAGATCAGTCCCCATTAAATATAGAAGTCCTGTGGCACAAAATGTACAATTCTACAAGAGATTATGGAAGAAAAGGATCTGTAGTATCTGGCATAAGTGCAGTGGATATAGCATTATGGGATATTGCAGGCAAATATTACAACCAACCTGTATATCAATTATTAGGAGGTGCATTTAGAAAAAAAATTAAACCTTATGCAACAGGTTTTTACAGAATAAAAGGTAAAGGTGAAGCAAGCAGATTAGCAGAAGAAGCTTTATCTCACTTCGAAAATGGTTTTGATCATATGAAGGTTAAACTTGGTTTTGGAATAGACGACGACCTGATGTGTATGGAAAGCATCGGTCATGCTCTGAAAAATAAAAATGTTACTCTTATGATTGATACTAATCACGCTTATGGAAGATCTGAGGCACTGACATTAGGAAAAAACTTACAGAGTTATAAATTACGCTGGTATGAAGAACCAGTTGTTCCTGAGGATATTAAAGGTTATGCAGAATTGAGATCTAAGTTAGACATTCCTATTGCAGGAGGTGAGAATGAGCATACTCTATTTGGATTTAAATCACTTTTCGAAAATAATGCAATTGACATTGCACAACCTGATATTGGTTCATGTGGCGGTATAACAGGTGCAAAACATATTATTAATTTAGCACATAGTTTTGGTGTAGAGGTTAATCCTCATGTATGGGGTTCAGCAATTGCTCAAGCTGCATCTATTCAAGTTATTGCCTCCATTCCAGTAACCCATTTCTCAATTTTTGCTAGAGAGCCTATTTTAGAATATGATCAATCAAGTCATCCCTTTAGAAGAGAATTACTTTCAAAACCCTTTGAGCTTGTGAATGGCATGATAAATATTCCAGACGATAAAGGTTTAGGAATTGAGGTTAATCTAGAAACTGTTAAAAAATACAAAACTAATTAAAACAAATCATGATTGAACTTTTAGACCCAATAATCAAATCACATAATGTAGAAATCTCAAATGGTCTCAATGTTCATTATTTAGAAGCAGATTCAAACAAATCTCAAAAACCAACGGCTCTTCTTCTGCACGGGTTTCCCGAATTAAGTTTTAGTTGGAGAAAAATTATACCTTTTTTAGCTGCTGAAGGTTTTAGAGTTATTGCACCTGATATGAGAGGATATGGCCAAACCTTAGGTGGGGGAAAAGAATTTCATGCCGACATATCTGAATATCGATTATTAAACTTAAGCACAGATATAATAAGTCTTATGAGTTCTTTAAATCTTGATAAAATTGATTTATTGGTTGGACATGATGCAGGTTCATCAGTTGCTGCAGTGTCAGCTATAATCAGACCAGACATCTTTAAATCTTTAGTTATGATGAGTGCTCCATACGCTGGAACTCCAAATATAAAAAGTAGTTTGACATATGAAGATCCTATTCACAAAGAATTGGAAAAATTAGACCCTCCCAGAAAACACTACCAATGGTATTATTCTACAATTGAAGCCAACAAAGATATGCACTTAGAAAAAAAAGAACTACATAAATTTTTAAGAGCTTACTATCACATGAAAAGTGCAGACTGGAAAAAGAACGTTCCTTACAAGTTGAATTCTTGGAATGCGGAAAACTTAGCTAAAATGCCAGAGTATTACATTATGCACCTTAACGAGGATATGGTCCAAAGTGTAATGCCGCACTATCCACAGTCAAATTGTTATGAAAATTGGTTAAATGATCAAGAATTAGAAGTTTACACCAACAGCTTTTTAAAAAATAGTTTTCAACCTGCATTAAACTGGTATAGGTGCATGACCTCAAATGTTCTTAATAGTGATTTAAGAATTTTTTCTGGCAAAAAGATTGAAGTTCCATCTTGTTTTATTGCAGGTGAAAAAGATTGGGGTATTTACCAAAAACCTGGAGCATTAGAAATAATGGAAAATAATTTGTGTTTGCACTATAAGGGCAGACATATTATCCAGAACGCTGGACATTGGGTTCAACAAGAAAATCATGTCGATGTAGCAAAAACTTTAATAGATTTTTTTAAAAATAATAATTTATTTTAGGAATTATTTTGAACTTCTCTTTATCTGGAAATCTTTTTAAGGGAATTGGAATAGCCACTATTGGTGCATTAGTTTTATCTCCAGACACCTTGTTTATGAGATGGTCTGAAATGGACGCATGGTCAATGCTGACGTGGCGAGGCTTTGAAATGGGATTAATGCTTATCTTATTTTCTAGCTGTTTTGAAATTTATAGAAAAAATTTTAAAAAAGTTTTTTCAAGAGTTGGTATCTGGATAATTTTATCTCAGATATTAAGTTCTATATTTTTCACGTATGGTGTTGCTGAAACTTCAGTATCGTTAATTTTATTTTGTCTAGCAACCTCTCCAATATTTGCCTCTATATTTTCAATTTTTATTCTTAAAGAAAAAACAACATCTTCGACATGGATAACTGCATTTTTTGCATTGATTGGAGTTGGAATTTCTGTGGCAAATGGTGAAAATGTTTTAAATGCACCTCAGGGTAGCGTTTTCATTGGGACAGTATGCGGAATAGGAGCTGCAGCCACATTAGGCTTGAGTTTAGTATTTTTGAGAAGCAAACCTGATATACCAGCTATGACTGTTACTGGATTGAGTTCTTTTGGCTATGGTATAATTGGGTTATTTATTGTATCTCCAGATCTTCTTTTTAAAGGTGATATAATTGCAATTTCTTTATCTGGATTAATAATCCTTCCAATATCTTTTGCGTGCTTAACTTTTGCAACAAGGTATACACAAGCTTCTAATATTGGACTTTTAATGCTTTTAGAGACTGCTCTTGGTCCATTTTGGGTATGGCTAGGAACTAATGAAACTCCAAATATCTATATGATAGTAGGTGGGGTTATAGTTATTTTTAGTCTTGCTTGGTATATTTTAGTAGATCAAATAAAAATTTCTTTTTCCAAATAATTTGATTTTTATAAAATTTGGAAAAATTATTTTGAAAATTGGAGTATTAACTTTGATCTATTTGATTTAGATTTTTCATCAAGTTTGTTTTTAAAATTGTATCCCCAAACAGGACCAGGCCAAGCTGGATCACTTTTTTTTCTTAAAACCAAATGTAAATGAAGTTGAGATACTACATTTCCTAACATACCAATATTTGTCTTATAGTATCTTCCTTTAGATTTAAGATAGTCACCTAGTTCTATTGCAAAATTTAATAAATAATTTCTATCTTTTATCTCTAATTCATATAACTCTGTTAAGTTTGATTTTTTTGGAATTAGGATCACCCAAAAAACTTCACTTATGTCCATTAATCTTATTTGAAAATCATTATTTTCCTTAACTAGAAAACTATCCTGTTCTATTCTATTATCTAATTTAAACATTTCTATTTCCTAATAAATTGATTAATTTTTATATTATTACGATTTATTAAGTTAATAAAGATTTCAAATTAAGGGAAAATCCAATGGTTAAAGAAACAAATATTTCAATTAATGAGAATAGGTTATGGGATAGTTTGATAGAAATGGCAAAAATTGGTCCCGGAATAGCAGGAGGAAATAATAGACAAACTGTTACTTTCGAAGATGGTGAAGCTAGAAAACTTTTACAGAAATGGGCTTCAGAATCAGGTATGTCAATGAAAGTTGATGAACTTGGATCTATGTTTTTAAAGAGAGAAGGAACAGAAAATGACGCTCTTCCTGTTGTTATAGGAAGTCATTTGGATACTCAGCCAACAGGTGGCAAGTATGATGGTGTTCTTGGTGTTCTAGCAGGTCTTGAAGTTGTAAGAACTCTTAATGATTTAAATATAAAAACAAAAAGACCTATTTTAGTTGTCAATTGGACAAATGAAGAAGGATCACGTTTTCCTCCCGCAATGATGGCTTCAGCCGGTTATGCCGGTATATATGATACTAAGACTTTACTTGCCGCAACAGATCATGAAGGAAATATTTTTGGTGAAGAACTTGATAAAATTGGATGGAAAGGAACTGAACCAGTTGGTAAAGAAAAGTTTCATTGTTATTATGAACTTCATATTGAACAAGGTCCAATACTTGAAAATGAAAATATAGACATCGGAGTAGTTACTCATGGCCAAGGATTAAAATGGTTGGAAGTAAAACTTACCGGAGTTGAACAACATACTGGCACAACTCCAATGAACATAAGGAAAGATACGGCACTAGCTTTATCAGAAATTATCTTAACTGTTAATAAAGTTGCAAACGATAACCAACCTAATGCACTGGGCAGTGTAGGTCACATTGAAGTATCACCTAATTCTAGAAATGTGATTGCTGGTCAAACTACATTTACAATAGACATTAGATCTCCTGAAATAAACAAGCTTAATGACATGGAAAAAGAAATAAAGTCATCTGCAGAGAAAATTTGTAAAAAATATAAAGTAAATCTTCAAATGGAACAAATTGGTGGATTTGATCCCGTAGCCTTTGACAAACTTTGTCTTGAAAACATCAGAGATAGTGCCAAAAAATTTGGATATTCTTATAAAGATATTGTTTCAGGTGCCGGCCATGATGCATGTTGGATTAATACTGTTGTACCGTCTGCTATGATAATGTGTCCCTGCATAGATGGCTTAAGTCATAATGAAGCTGAGGAGATAAAACCTGAATGGGCATACGCAAGTACAAACGTTTTACTTCATTCTGCTATTGCATCTGCTTCGTAAAATTCAAAATTAATTATTAATTAAATTTAAGCCTGCACCATTTTCAGCGCCACTTGCATTACTTCTTAACAAAGAAAATAAATTTCTACCAAAATTTAAGTGTTTATTCTTTTCTGACGTTATTATTTTTCTATTTGAAATATCCTTGTTAACGTTAATTTTTCCGTTAATTGCATCAATTTCTATTTCGTCTCCATCTTGAATTTTAGCTATTATACCACCATCAATTGCTTCAGGTGTAATGTGGATTGCAGAAGGAACTTTTCCTGAGGCACCAGACATTCTGCCATCAGTAATCAAAGCTACTTTAAAACCCATATCTTGTATATTAGAAAGAATAGGTGTAAGTGCGTGTAATTCAGGCATTCCGTTAGCTTTTGGTCCTTGAAATTTTACTACAACTATTACATCCCGGTTTAGAATACCTTTATTATAGGCTGTTTTAACCTCTTCTTGATTATCGAATACCATAGCAGGTGCAGTAATATTATAATGCTCAGGTTTTACAGCAGAGATTTTAATAACCCCTTTACCTAGATTACCTTTCAATATTTTTAATCCACCATTTTTTTGATGTGGATCTTTGACGGTTCTTAAAATATTATCATCATATGATTTTGATTTTTCTTTATTCCAAATTAATTTAGCACCTTTTAAAGTTGCCTCTGAAATATAATCAAATAAATTTTCGCCCCAAATTGTTTTAGCAGATCCATCTAATAAACCTTCATCTAATAGTTCTCCAATTATAAAGCTCATTCCACCAGCTGCATGAAATTGATTTATATCTGCACTACCATTTGGATATACCTTTGCCAATAAGGGGGTAATTTCTGATAAATCCTCAAAATCTTCCCACAATAATTTTATGCCTGCAGCTGCGGCCATAGCTGGGAGATGTAATGTATGATTGGTTGATCCACCGGTTGCAAGCAAGCCAATAATAGCATTAACAAAACTTCTTTCATCTATCGTTTTTCCAATTGGCCTTACATCATTGCTCTTTCTTGAGATTAAAATTGCTTGTTGCGTTGCGGCAATATTATATGCATGTCTTAAATCACTATGAGGATGGATAAAAGCGGCACCAGGTAAATGTAAGCCCATAATTTCCATCAGCATTTGATTAGAATTTGCAGTTCCATAAAAAGTACAAGTCCCCTCTCCATGGTATGCTGAAGTTTCTGCTTTTAGTAATTCGGCTCTAGATACCTCACCTTTAGCAAAAGCTTTTCGAACTTTAGCTTTTTCTTCATTAGGAATTCCAGATGACATTGGTCCAGCTGGAATGAAAATAATTGGCAAGTGTCCAAAAGAAAGAGCTCCAATAAAAAGTCCAGGTACAATTTTATCACAAACACCTAAACATAATGCTGCATCATAAACCCCGTGACTTAGTGAAACTGCTGTTGACATTGCAATTACATCTCTTGACATAAGAGATAGTTCCATCGCAGGTCTTCCCTGGGTAATTCCATCACACATTGCAGGAACTCCACCTGCCATTTGGGCTGTTGCTCCAAATTGATTTGCAGCAGCCTTAATTATTTTTGGAAAATTTTCTAACGGTTTATGAGCAGAAAGCATATCATTATAAGCTGATACAATACCGATATTTGGTTTAGTATTAAGTAAAATTGAGTCTTTTTCTGTTGATGGTGAACCAGCTACCACATGTGCCATGTTAGAACATGCAATTGAACCTCTATCGTTATCATTATCATCTTCCATAGCAACAACATTATCCAAATATCGTTTTCTATAATATTTACTTCTATCTATTATTCTGTTGGTCACTTCTATGATTTTACTATTTAATTTAGTCATTTACTTTCTCTATAAAAAAATCTCTGTTTCTATTTTTAATTAAATGATGAATTGGTAATTTCTTTTCTTTTTGAGCTTTCTCAAAAATATTTTGCTTAACTTTTCCTTTAACTAATAAAATTATATTTAAACTTTCCATTATCAAAGTTAAATTCATGGTTATTCTTGGTATTAAGGGATTACCTTGAGGTGGTGTTATTAAAATTTTTGGACTTGCATTTAGATCAAAAGCTTCATTTTGGTTTATCATATCAGGAAACAAAGAAGCAAAATGTCCATCTTCACCCATACCAAGTAGAGTGACATCAAAAGGTTTTTTGAATTCTGTATTTGACAAAAAGTTTTCTGTAAGAGGAAAGAAATTAATATTTTTAGCTTTATTTTTTATGAAATGATTATGTAATAATTTTTGGTTACTTTCTCTGTGATCAGGGTCAACTAATCTATCATCTACTAATGTTAGAAAAACTTTCGACCAGGATATATCAATATTTGATAATTCTTCATAAATACTAATTGGACTAGAACCACCAGATAATACTAAACTAGCAGACCCTTCATTTTCTATAGAAGAATTTAATCTATCAGAAATTAAATTAACAATTCTCATCATTATTCATCTTTTGGATCAAGCCATTGATGTCCTTCCAAAACCAAAATTTTATCTTCAGGACCCATAGTACCAGTTCTGTAGAGTTGCGTTTCTTGATTTTTTGCTATTTCTACAATTGGATCAATATAGTCCCACGCAGCAAGCACTTCATCAGATCTCATAAAAAGTGTTTGATTACCTCTAACAACATCCATTAAAAGCCTCTCGTAAGCATCGGGTAATCTATCAGCAAAAGTGTCTCCAAAGGATAAATTGAGTTCTGAAGGAAAAAATCGCATGCCACCTGGGCCAGGTGCTTTTGAAGTTAATTTTAGTTTAAGACCTTCTTCGGGCTGTACTCTTATTATAAGTCTATTGGGTTCGTCATGAGCGTCTGTAGTAAATTTGGAAAAGATATCATGTGGTTTATTTTTAAAGGTAATAATTATTTCACTTGCCCTAGTAGATAATTTTTTACCAGTTCTGATGTAAAATGGAACTCCAGCCCATCTCCAATTATTTATTATAACTTTTAGAGATACAAAAGTTTCTGTATTTGAGTTTTCTCCTAATTCATCTGAAAAACTTCTATATTGACCTGTCTGAATTTCTTCTTCTGTTATTGGTTTGAGAGCTTTTAAAACCCTTAATTTCTCGTCTCTAAGTTGATCTGCTTCATAAAATGAAGGCGGTTCCATAGCTATCAAACATACAAGTTGTAAGAGATGATTTTGCAACATATCTCTTATTGCACCATATTCATTATAATAAGAAATTCTATCTTCAACACCAACTGTCTCAGAAACTGTAATTTGGACATTGTCTACATTTTTATTGTTCCATTGATTTTCAAAAAATGTGTTAGCAAACCTTAAAGCCATCAAATTTTGAACGGTTTCCTTACCTAAATAATGATCTATTCTATAGATTTGACTTTCTTTAAAAACGCTTGATATTTCATTGTTAATTTGTATAGCTGTTAATTTATTTTTGCCAATTGGTTTTTCGATTACAAGCCTACTTTGAGGAACATTTAAACCAGAGTCTCTAATGAATCTACAACTATTACCAAATAAGCTAGACGCTATTGCTAAGTAAAATATTATGGGCCTATTTGGGTCAAATTTTTCTTTTAAAATTTTAACTAATTCAAGATGACCATTACCAGAAACAACGTCTAGCTCAACAAATTTTATAATATTTAGAAAATCATCCCAGATTTTTTCATTATCAATAACTTTATTTATAGCTTCATCACATTTAAATTTTAATGCCGAAAAAAATTCACCCTTGGATTTTATTTCTTTATCGCACAAAATTATATTTGAGTTTCCATCAATCTGCTTATCTAAAAATCTCCAAAATAAAGCTGGTAATATTTTATTTTTAGAGAGATTTCCTGTCCCACCAACGATTATGAATTCACTTGGAACGATGTTAGATTTATCTGATATCATGATGTAACTTTTGTTTACTCTAAAATAATTAATAAATACCTTAAATATTATAAAAAATTGTAAATTAATATTATTTAAGTTTAATGTTGATTAAATAATTAGCAATAAGTTAGGGAGAAGTATTTTATGAGTGAACCGATAGCTTTTATTGGTCTTGGCGCAATGGGAGGACCAATGGCTCTAAATATTATAAAAAAGGGAACAAATTTATCTGTCTATGACATAGAAAAAGAAAAGATGCAGCCCCACATCAAGTCAGGAGCTGTTCCAGGAAATAGTATTAAAGATACTGTTGAGGATGCAGAAATTATTGTAACAATGTTGCCATCTACAGAAAATGTAAAATCCGTAATAACCGACCCTGATGGTGTTTTGTCATACATAAAGCCTGGATCGATTATATTAGATATGAGTACAATTGCACCAACAGGAACTGATGAAATATATGAAATATGCAAACAAAAAGATATTGATTTTATAGATGCTCCAGTTGGCAGGTTAGTAAGTCACGCAATCTCTGGTGATTCTCTTTTTATGGTAGGATGTGATAACGAGGAAGCTTTTAAAAAAATTGAACCATTACTTAATGCAATGGGAAGCACTATTATAAGATGTGGGAAAGTTGGGTCAGGAATAAGAGCAAAAGTTGTTAATAATTTTCAAATACTAAGTATTGCTCAAATAACTG
Organism: uncultured SAR116 cluster alpha proteobacterium; assembly: GCA_902616615.1. Lineage (GTDB taxonomy): Bacteria > Pseudomonadota > Alphaproteobacteria > Puniceispirillales > Marisalimonadaceae > Marisalimonas. Next base: position 81,124 of record CACMTN010000008.1, read on the forward strand.
CTGAAGCCCTTACACTTGCTCAAAAAATTGGTTTAGATTTAAATACATTTAAAGAAGTAAATGCTGGAACAACTGCTAATAATGGACAGTTCCATATTAATTTTTTATCAAAAGTACTTAAAAATGATATTGAACCAGGGTTTACAATTGATCTTGCTCACAAAGACATGGGGTTGGCAATTGAGACGGCAAATAGTTTTAGAGTTGGTTTACCAGTTGGTTCATCAGTCCAAGCAGTTTATGGTCAAGCAAGATCCGGTAAATTTGCAAAAAAAGATTTTAGCGCATTACTTGATTATGCTTGTGAACTTGCTGAAGTTGATCCACCAAGAATTAAAAAAAGTTAATTATCTGTCTTTTAAATCTATACAACAGGACACAAACCACCATCTAAATTTATAGCAGTTCCTGTAATATATGAACTTCTTTTAGAAGATAGAAATGCAACTAGGTTAGCGTAGTCAATTTCCTCACCAACCATACCCATAGGAACTTTTTTTGATAGTTCATTATAAAAGTCTTCAATACTTCCTGATCCAGCTCTACGTTCCCATTGAGCACTTTTAATTAGTCCAATACATATTGTGTTAACTCTTATTTGATCTTTTGCATATTGATTAGCAAGAGATTTTGTCAAGTTTATACCAGCAGCTCTAGTAACAGTAGTTGGTAATGATCCAGCGTTAGGGGCTTTTCCGCCTCCAATTGTGGCATTTATTATAACTCCACCATTATTCGATTTCATATAAGGTATTGCTAAACGACACATTCTTATCGTAGACATTAATTTTAGATTTATATCATCTTCCCAGTTTTTATCAGTAACATCCTCAAAAAATGCAGCTGCCGATGCCCCAGCATTGTTGACTAATACATCTATCTTTTTATATTTAGCAATAGTTCCTTCAACTAACTTTTTACTATCGTCTGGATTGCTAACGTCTGCTTTTATCGGCAAAACCTCATTTCCTGTTTTTTCTGTAATTATTTTAGCTTTTTCGTATAAATAATCTCCCCTTCTTCCACAAATAACAACATGTGCTCCTTCAGATGATAATAATTCAGCTGATGCGTAACCCAAACCATCACTTCCACCAGTGATTAATATTACTTTATCTTTTAGGCCTAAATCGTACATGTTATTTCTCCAAATTTTATGATCATATCTTAATTATACTACTTAATTTAGCTGACTCAAGAATTGAAAGTGCTACCTTAAGTGTTCTTTTCGCGTCAAAAGCGTTTGTAATGGGGTCTACTTTTTTATTAATCACATCAATGAAATGGTTGATTTGGGAAATGTAAGGATCGACTTCATCTAAATCATAATTAAAGCTCTCTAACTCACTTTCCCAATTATCTCCTTCATTTTTGTAACTCCATAGCTTAAGATTTGGAAATTCTAATGAGCCTTGTGTGCCAACTATTCTTAGATTATTTTCTTTTAGATGAGGTAAATTGATATTTTCGCCCGTCCCAGTCTCCCAAGACCAAGGAGAAGTACCACTATCACTTATTAAAAAATTACCTATAAGCCCTTGTTCAAATCTCAAATTTGCAGAAATAATATCTTCTTTTTCAAAATTATTTATATTATTTGATGAGAATGCCGAAACCTCTGTAATTTCTCCAAATATAAATCTTAGATAATCAATATCATGAATAAGATTAGTTATTACTGGACCAGCACTAATTTCTTTTCTCCATTCAGGTAAAAAATATTCTTCATCTTTTCTTAGCGCCCAAATACCAGATAGCCCAACAACTTTTCCAATTCTTTTTTCATGAATAATTTCTTTTGTTTTTAATACTATTGGATTAAATCGTCTTTGATGACCAACCAAAACAGAACAATTATTTAGTTGTGCAATCTTCTCAATTTGATTAGCTTCAGATGATGTGGCTGAAATAGGTTTTTCAATCAAAACGTCTAATCCTAAATTCAATGCTGATATTGCATTTTCATGGTGCAAAATAGTAGGAGTAGAGATAATTACACCATCAACTTTAGTAGATTTTTTTAATTCATCAAGATCATCAAATAATGATATTTTATTATCATTACAAAATGATCTTGCTTCCTCACTTAAATCAACTACTCCACATAGGTTTAAATTTTCTATTGTATTGATAGCCATTAAATGGCGTTTACCAATAGTTCCTATGCCCATAATGGCAAGATTAATCATTTGATTATTTTGCATTATGATTTAAGAGTGCTCATAAATCTATTTATTGAAACCGATCCATCAAATGAATGTGGAAAAACCAAGGGTGTTGCCTTTGCTTGACATTTTGCAACAACAAGTGAAGGACCTTCTTCTTCATAAATAGTTTTTATTATCCTGTCATAGTCTTTTTCACTATGTATTGTGTAAGAGTTAGCAATTCCAGAACCTTTAGCCACAATTTCAAGATCTGTTTTTCCAGCGGTTGCAGTAGGTTGACTTCCTGTTTCAACATAAGATTCATTATCCATAACTATAATAGTAAGGTTAGTAACTGGATGATTTGCCACTGTAGCAATTGAACCAAGGCTCATTAAAGTATCTCCATCTCCAGTAAACAAAAGAATTCTTAAATCTGGTTGTGCCATAGCTAAACCTAACGCAAAAGGTATTGCCTGCCCCATTGCTCCAATAAAACCAAAATTCGCTTTATCATCGCCGCCAGACATTAAATCCCATGTTGAAGTTCCTAGGCCACTAACAACTCTAAGGTTTGATTGTCTATTTTTTAAAATTTTTTGAACAAAAGGTCTTCTTTCAATCATAATATTTATCCATTTTTAAATTGTTTTGCGCCAATCATTTTTTGAGATAACAAAACTGCTGCAGAACGATTGGTATTAAATGCAAATCTTGCAGCAGCATCTACTGTTGACCCGACTTCTTCTTTATAATCAGCTCTAAAAACTTTAACGTCCATTGCTTCCAAAACTTTTGGGGTTCCTAATCCCATTGGAACTTGCCATGGAACAAATTCTCCCCATTCACCTCTCATAGAAACTAAAGTTAAGAATGGGATTCTACAAATATTTGGTAAAGCAAGGGCATTTATACAATTTCCTACACCACTTGACTGCATTAGCAGTGCGCTTTTTCTACCTCCAGCAAATGCGCCACAAGATAAACCAACTCCGTCTTGTTCAGTTGTAAGTGTTACAACATCAATTTCATTATCTTTTTCACAGAGATTTATTAGAGGTGTATGTCCGGCATCAGGAACATGAGAAACCATTGTAATATCTAATTCTTTGAAAACTTTGTAAATATCATTACGCCAGTCTTTAATCGCACCCTCCATAGTTTAATCCGTTTGTTTGTAATGAGAATAATGTTAAATTTTATTTAAAAAAATTCAAGTTTATACATTAGTGTAGTATGTAAAATTATGTAACTATTTTTTCGTAGAATTTTTAGAAATCGTTTTAACAATTTACTTATAGGGAATAATTTTAAATGACAGAAAATAAAGGAAAAGTTGCTATAGTCACTGGCGCTGCTAAAAATATTGGTAGAGCAACTTGTGATAGTCTTTCGAAGTTAGGCTTTAATGTTTTAGTCCACGCAAACTCTGACAAAGAGGGTGCTATGGAAACACTAGAAATTGTAAAAAAAAATGGAGTTAATGCTGACATTTTCATTGGTGACTTAATGAATGAAGATACATCACGTCATCTTGTAGATGCTGGATCAAAATTAGGGAATGTTTCAATTTTAGTAAATAATGCATCACAAAGAGAGTTCAATAAATTTGATGATATGTCATTTGATCAATGGAGATTTGTATTATCTATTAATCTAGATACATTATTTCATACTTGTAAGGCAGTAATTCCACAAATGAAAAAAAATAATTGGGGAAGAATTGTAAATCTTGGAGGATTGTCAGCACATATCAGTGCAATAGGAAGAGCCCATGTTATAACATCAAAATCAGCAGTAGTTGGTTTTTCAAGAGCTTTAGCAATGGAATATGCTGAGGTAGGCATTACTGTTAATACAGTTGTGCCAGGGTTGATTGATACCGTTAGAGGTGCTTCTGCAGGAAGAAGCCTTGTACATCCATCTCATTCAAATCCTCCTATTGGAAGAAAAGGTTATCCTGTTGAAGTAGCTACTATGATTTCTAATTTATGTGGTCCTAATTCTGATTTTATAACTGGACAAACAATTCATGTTAATGGTGGAAGTTATTTTCCTTAAAATATTAAACAATGAATAATATAAAAAATAGACCTGTTGATTTTCTAGCTGCATCTTTTTTAATAATATTTTCAATTTTATTGGGCTTAAACCAAGTTATGGTTAAGTTAGTTAACGAAGGTATGCATCCCGTTTTTCAGGTAGCCTTAAGATCCACTTTTGCAATCTTTCCAATTTTAATTTATTGCTACATTTTAAAAAAGAAAATTATAATTAACAACGGTAGTTTAATACCTGGCATTATTGCAGGAATATTATTTGCTATAGAGTTTATTTTTTTGTTTACAGCCTTAGACTACTCAACAGTCACACGCGTATCATTAATTTTTTATACAATGCCTGTGTGGCTTACTTTAGCTGCACATTTTTTAATAGAAAATGATAAACTCAATTTAAACAAACTATTAGGTTTAATAATTGCATTAGTAGGATTATTTCTAGCTGTTTATGAACCAACTACTGGTTATGATACATCACAATTCTATGGAGATGCATTTTCATTTTTGGCAAGTCTATGCTGGGCAACAATAGCGATAATGCTAAAAACCACGCGTCTTTCAAACGCGACACCTGAAACACAACTATTATATCAACTAGTTGTTTCTGGAATTATTTTATTACCTTTATCAATGCAATTAAATGATTACGTTAGAAATATCGATCTAGATTTAATATTAATTTTTTCTTTTCAAGTAATTGTAATTATGTGTATGGGGTTTATTGGATGGTTATGGATAATGTCAAGATACTCTGCAAGTAGCACTAGTTCGTTTGCATTTTTAACACCAATATTTGGCGTGTTATTTGGGTGGTTAATTATGGATGATCCAATAAATAAACAAATTTACTTATCTTTATTTTTTACTTGTCTTGGCATCTATCTAATAAATAAAAGAGGTTCAAAATCAATCTGACATTTATGGTTTTTTGTTCTTAACTCTAATTTTTTTGGATCTTTTATTATTTTTTTTATCCTTGCTTAGTTTAGAAGTATCACTCCCAGGCTTAGTTCTTTTTTCTATTTTTTTCCACCTATCAGATTTTCTTTTACCTTTGAAATCAATATTTTTAGGTTTATTCAATACCTCTTCGTCTTTATCTTTTAAAAATAATTTTGAATTTCTTCTTTTTTTATTTTGTGAATGTTGAGATGTTGCTCTATCAAGTTTTGGCGGATTTTTTAATAATTTTACCATAATATGTCGTTCTATTGGCTTTTTATCATTTACAAACTTAAGCAATGAGTTAGAGGTTTGTTGTGAAATTTCAACATAAGTAACTTTTGTTTGTATTTTAATAGAACCAATATCTCTTTTTAAGAGATTTCCAGCTTTACAGAGCATTGCTACTAACCATCTTGGTTCAGCTGTATCATCTCGCCCAACAGACAGCTCAAACCATACACTTTTAGTAAAAGTAAAATTTTTTGAGTTTGTATCTCTTTTATCGGAAGGATTTTTTAAATCCTCTGGAACAGATAAATCCTTGCTAACTAGTCTGTAGTAGGCAACCGCAAGCTGATTTATTGTGTTTTTTGAAATTAATTCGTCTACAAAACCTTGCTCTTCTGCTTCTATTGGATCTTCAAAAATTTTATTTTCTAGAATTCTTTTTTTATCTTCGATTAAAATTTCTTCTCTAGTTGGAGGCAAAGTCCAATGAGGCTTTATATTTGCTTGACCAAATAAACGTTCAGCAGTTCTATTTCTATTTTGAGGTACAAGAATTACACAAACACCTTTTCTTCCAGCTCTTCCTGTTCTTCCACTTCTATGAAGTAATGTATCTGACGTTCTTGGTATATCCGCATGAATGACTAAATCAAGATTTGGTAAATCCAGTCCCCTAGCAGCAACATCTGTAGCAACACACACCCTTGCTTTTGAAGATCTCATTGCTTGTAAAGCCATATTTCTTTCGTTTTGGCTTAATTCACCTGAAAGAGCTACTGCCGAAATACCTCTATTTGTTAAACGACTAGTCATGTGATTAACGGCCATTCTAGTGGCACAAAAGATTATAGAATTTGTAGCTTCGTAATATCTAAGGGTATTAATAATAGCATTTTCTTGATCACTTGATACAATTTTGAATGCTTTATATTCAATATCAGCATGTTGTGTATTAGATTTACCAACAGTAATTCTAACGGCATCTTTTTGATAATCTTTTGCGAGCTTTGCAATAGTCTTTGGAACAGTTGCTGAAAACATTAATGTCTGTTTTTCTTCAGGTGTAGTATTCAAAATAGCTTCTAAATCTTCTTTGAAACCCATATCTAACATCTCATCAGCTTCGTCAAGAACAACGGTTTTGATATCCTTAAGTTTTAATTTATCATTCTCTATATGGTCTCTTAATCTTCCAGGAGTGCCAACAATAATATTAGGTTTCATCTCTAAGTTTCGTTTTTCAGCACGAATATCCATTCCTCCAACACATGAAGTGATTTTTGCCTCACAACTATCAAGAAGCCAAGTTAACTCGTTTTTAACTTGCAAAGCCAATTCTCGGGTAGGAACAATTATAAGAGCTTGTGGTAATTTCGATTTCTTAAAATAATTATCTTTTCCAAGTATGTTTTCTACTATTGAAAAACCAAAAGCAATAGTTTTACCTGAACCAGTTTGTGCGGAGACTAATAAATCTAATCCTGAATAATTTTTTTTTATAACTTCTTCTTGAACAGGTGTTAATTTATCATAACCTCTCTTTATCATTGCCTCGGCTAGTGCCTCAGGAACTCCATTTTTTTTTATCATTATAAACTTTCAGTTTCTAAGAGACGATTTAAGAAACACTTTTTTATATTTCTTTTAAATTAACTAGACTGTTCTTTTAATCTTCAATATCAATAAAGTAAAGTATTAGAAACTTTATTTATATTACCGCCTTAAATTAAAGATAAAGAAATAATTGAATAATGAGTAAAAAATTTGATGTTATTATCATTGGAGCCGGAGCTGCTGGTTTAATGTGTGCAATTGAAGCAGGAAAAAGAAATAAAAAAGTCCTTATAATAGAGCATACTTCTAAGATCGCTGAAAAAATAAGAATTTCAGGAGGAGGTAGGTGTAACTTTACCAATATATATAGCAATTATGAAAATTTTTTATCAAACAACAAGCATTTTTGTAAATCTGCTTTTTCAAAATACACACAAAATGATTTTATAGATTTGGTTAAAAAATATAAAATTAAATTTCATGAAAAGAAATTAGGCCAACTTTTTTGTAATAATTCCGCAAAAGATATTATTGAAATGTTAATTACTGAATGTGAAAATCAAAAAGTTGAGATTAAAATAAATACTGAAATCAAATCAATAATCCGTAAAGAAAATTTATATACATTAAGAACATTGTATCAGAAATTTGAATGTTCATCTCTTGTAATTGCTACAGGTGGATTATCAATACCCAAAATAGGCGCGTCTGATTTTGGATATCAAATTGCCCATCAGTTTAACCTAAAAGTTACTAACCTTTATCCAGCTCTTGTCCCATTTACTTTTAAAGACGATATATTAGAGTTTTGCAAATCGCTAGCAGGTATTTCAATTGAAGCTTCAGTTAAAATAAATAAAACAATTTTTAATGAAGGTTTAATCTTTACTCACAGGGGTATTAGTGGACCATCAATTTTACAAATTTCATCTTACTGGAAACCTGAAAGCACTATTGAAGTAAACTTAATACCACAAAATTCAATGGATAAAACGCTAATTGAAAGAAGAATAAAAACACCAAGACAAAATATATCAAATGTTTTATCAGATTTTCTTCCAAATAAATTAGCAACAGCCATAACTAATTTTCTTAATACAAATCTAAAAATAGGAGAGGCTTCTAATGATACACTTAAAAAAATTTCTAACTTTATAAATTATTTTACTGTTTTACCAACTGGTACTGAAGGTTACAAGACTGCAGAAGTTACATTAGGTGGTATCGACACAAATGAAATTAATTCATCAACAATGGAATGTAAAAAATATTCAGGATTATATTTTATTGGAGAAGTCGTTGATGTTACTGGACATTTAGGCGGACATAATTTCCAATGGGCTTGGTCAAGTGGTTATGTTGCAGGTCAAAATGTTTAGATTAAATAACAGTACGCTTGGCTGCATCTGAATTATGATCACCAGCTTCATCCCAATACGGTATTGGTCCATAAATTTCAATTAAAAAATCTAGAAAAGCTCTTACCTTGGGAGATAAATGTTTTCCACTAGGGTAGACTGCATAGATTGGAACATCTTCTTGAACATATTCATCTAAAATTGACACTAATGTGCCTGCTGCTAAATGTCGTCCAACAACAAATCTTGATAACATCGCTAATCCACCACCATTAATCGCTGACCTAAGGATTGCATCTCCATGGTTGAACTGCAACTTTCCTTTTGCATGGATCAATTTAATTTTTCCATCAACTAAAAAATGCCAATCATTATAAGGACTTCCACTTCTAAATGAAATAATATCATGATTTAATATATCGTCAGGATGTTTTGGTTTACCATTTTTTTTGATATAACCTGGAGATGCAAACAAAGTTCTTGGATTAGGAGCAAGTTTTCTTGCTATAAGCGACGAATCTTTCATAACTGCGATTCTGATACCCAAATCTATGTTGTTATCTACTAAATCAACAACCTCATCTGAGATAATCATCTCTATTTCTACTTCTGGAAACCTTTCTCGAAATAAAGGAAGATGAGGCGCTATGTGCCTGTAAGAAAATGTTCCAGGTGCAGTAATCCTAAGATGTCCTCTAGGTGCATTAGTAGCGCTCGAAACAGCCGCCTCAGCTTCATCTACGTCGCCAATAATCCTTCTAGCTCTATCTAGATACGCAAGACCAACTTCAGTAAGTGACACAGACCTTGTGGTTCTATAAAGCAACCTAGCCCCTAATCTATCTTCTAATGCGGATATGTGTTTTGATACTACGGAGGGTGATAAATTTAATTCTCTTCCAGCTTTTGCAAGTGATCCATTATCTGCTATAGCAATAAAAACTCTCATTCCAGATATTAGATCCATGCATCACCTCTTAATAAGTTTATTGATAACATAAACATTTTTATTTTCCATAATACATTAAAAAAACTTGAAATAATTTTTCTCATTTCGTATTACCAAAGTACATACAGCGTGAAGTAAGACACTTAAGACATATAACGTACCCGCGGAGGGGTGGCTGAGTGGCTGAAGGCGCCGGTTTGCTAAATCGTTAAAGGGAGCAATCCCTTTCGGGGGTTCGAATCCCCCTCCCTCCGCCATTAATATAAATTTAATCATTTAAAAACAATATGTTATATAATTTAAAATAATTCGGCCCCACAAAAGGCCCCACAGCAAGGTTAGAAAGTTTTCTTCTTTCACCCAAGATATATTGTGGGGGGGTAAAAAACTATAAGCAATTAGCTTGATAAGATACTGCACTCACATTTTTTTTCGAAAAGGTTAGAGAAATTTATGACACATAAATATCTTTTAAATATCTCTAATTAATTATTTCTTGTTTATCATATCACGCATTTCAATAAATTCATTAGGATATATATGCTCTGTAACTAGTTTATAACGCCCTATTATTTCGTCATGTGTAACTGTTTCTGCAACATAGTCATGTTCTTCAATTAGGTCGTTTAATTGATTATTTAAAGA
>CACMTN010000009.1 GCA_902616615.1 uncultured SAR116 cluster alpha proteobacterium
TTTACAATTCTTACTGCATTAATTAAATCTCTAACGTGATTTTTATGAGGCTAAATTTTGAATTATATTTATAAAATTTATACTTATGTAATTGGATTCATTAATAGTATTCTAAAATATTTTTTGAAACATTCAGGTTTGATACTTGAATTAACTAAAAGAGAGTTTTTTGGGCGATATTTAGGCTCTTTTATTGGTGGTTTTTGGTCATTAATTCAACCAGTATTTTTGCTCTCTGTATATACTATCGCTTTTGGAATAATTTTAAAGGCAAGGTGGGGATTTGCTGGAAACACAATAGATTATGCTTTTATTTTATTTGCAGGGTTGATTATCTATAATGCTTTTACAGAAACTTTAAACAAGTCTCCAATGTTGATTTTAGGAAATACTAACTATGTAAAGAAGGTTGTATTTCCACTAGAAATTCTTCCAATAGTTGTAGTAATTACTTCTCTCATAAACGCCTCAATAAGTATTTTAATTTGGGTTGTTGGATATTGGATACTGGTTGGTTTTCCTCCTATGACATTTATAATTTTTCCTATTATTCTAATTTCATTCACTCCACTTCTTTTAGGTTTTGGATGGCTTTTTTCTGCTTTGGGAGTTTTTGTAAAAGATCTTACACCAATTACATTTTTAATTAGCCACACTTTATTGTTTTTAACTCCAATATTCTACAGTATTGATGCAGCTCCAGATATTATTCAAGATTTTCTTGTATTAAATCCTTTAACATATATTGTTCAACAATTAAGATTGATTTTATTTTATGGAGAATTGCCCTACTATAAAGCAATTGGGATATACTTCCTTCTATCCTCATTTTTTGCTCTGATTTGTTTTTTATTTTTTAAAAAAGTCAAACCATATTTTGGGGATTTAGTATAGTTAATGAGTGATATTATAATCCATACAGAAAAATTAAGTAAAACATACAACATATTTAACAACCCTTGGGAACGCCTATGGCACTCATTTTACCAGTCTCATAGAGATAATAAAAATGAAATTACAGCACTTAAAGATATTAATTTAAAAATTAAAAAAGGGGAATTGATAGGCATTATTGGATTAAATGGAAGTGGTAAAACAACATTACTGGAAATTTTGACAGGAACTTTAAAACCATCTTCAGGAAAAATGGTTGTAAATGGTCGAGTATCAGCTCTATTAGAATTAGGTAGTGGATTTAACCCTGAATACTCAGGAAAGGACAATGTAATTTTAAATGGGTTGCTTCTAGGGTTAAAGAAGGAAGAAATTTTACAGAGATTTCCTGAAATTGAAGATTTTGCTGAAATAGGTGCTGCAATTAATAATCCAGTAAAAACTTATTCAAGTGGAATGGTTTTGAGGTTAGCATTTGCAGTTCAAGTTTTGTGTAAGCCTGAAATACTTATTGTAGATGAAGCGTTGAGTGTTGGAGATTTTTTCTTCCAACAGAAGTGTTTTAAATATATAAGAAAATTAGCAGATAACGGTGTTACATTGTTGTTTGTTTCACACGACATGTCAACAGTAAGAGATATATCTCAGAGAGTCTTATTAATGAAAAATGGAGAAATTACGTATGATGGTGAACCAGTTAAAGCTCTTCAACATTTTTTGAATAAAAGCTCAGAAAAAAATCCTATTAAAATAAAAGAAAATAATTTGAATTTTAATTCTAAAATTAATTTACTACCTAATTCAATTTGGAAATTTGAGAAAGATAAAAAATCATTTTCTAAAGCTAGAATTTTAGAAGTAGGAATATATAATAAATATAATGAAGCAACTACTAATTTTAAAATTGGAGATACACTAACTCTATTAATTAACTATGAAGTTTTTTGTGATATACCTGTACATGTTGGTTTCTCAATAAAAAATAAATACAATCAGTTAATAAACACTAGTAATTCTTACTCTCTTTTAATTAGTCCTCCAAAAAAGTCACAAGGAGGACGGTTCCAATTTGCTTCAGATATTACTTTAAACATTGAAGCTGGCAAATATTCAATTCTAATAAAACTAGGATCAGAGGGCAAAAATATTAACGAAGGTGATAATCTTTTTGAAACAACTTGGATAGGTCCAATAGATGTTAATTGGAATTATAATTCTGACATATCACCATTTTATGGTATGTTTGGGCTACCAGTTAAAGGTCGTTTTAATATCGATAATACTCAAAAATAATATTGTTTAATATAAATCGTATTCTCTATGAGTGATCTTATTTTAATGATATTTTAGAATTATGCTTTCTAAATTTAGAATAATAAGCATTTTTTTTAGATATATTAAAATTTTATTTAAGAAAAAATTATTTATAGATTTTATGTTACGATATTTACAATAAAAAAACTTTTTGTCTTGACTAAAAACTTTCTTTTGATAGTCAGTTTATTTGATTATTTACAAAAAATTTACATTAAGGTTTATAAAAAGGAAATAGTTTGGGAGCCATACACTTTTCATTAGACACAGGTTTAGTTAAAGTCCTAAAATCTCAATTAGATCTCTCAATTTTTGTTGAGACTGGAACATTTAAGGGTGATACAGTTGCTAGTTTAGAAAAGCATTTTAAAAAAATTGTATCAATTGAATTATCTAAGACACTTTGGTCTTCAGCAAAGAAAAGATTTAAAGAATGTTCTAATATCGAAATTATTTTAGGAAATTCTGCAGACAAACTTAATAGTTTAAAAAGTGATTTAACTAGTAAGGGTGTTCTATATTGGCTTGATGCACATTGGTGTGAAGACGAAAAATCTTCAGGAAAATCCTCTGAATGCCCATTATTGAAGGAGCTTAATGCTATTGAAACACTGAACGAAAATTCAGTAATTCTTATAGATGATGCAAGATTATTTCTTACTCCTCCACCTACCCCTCATGATATAACTCACTGGCCTACATTAAATGAATTATTATTTGAACTTAAAAAATTGAATTCTAATAATGAATTGATGATATTAGATGACGTCATAGCTTTCTTTCCAAAAAGAATAAAGTCATCTATATCAAAATTTGCCCAAAAAAACGTTACAGATATTTTACTTTATAGACATTTGATGGAAGAGCAATTACTGGCTGAACGAAAAAATTCTAAATTACAATCTGCTTCTCTTAAAGATTTAAGAAAAAAAGGTTCTGAACTAAGAGAAAAAGTTAAAGATCTTAATAAAACTGGAAAGATTTTACGAAATAAAGTTAAAGATCTTAATGAAACAGGAAAAATATTACGAAATAAAGTTAAATACCTTAATAATACAGGCAAAAAGCTGCGACAACAAATTTCTGAAAAAGAAAAAGCTGTTAAAATGTTAACTGCACAAAGTGAGGAAAAAGAGCAAGTTATAGCAAATCTCCTAAAGGCAGAAAAAGATAAATTAATTTTAACGAGTGACAAAACGTCAGACAGCAAGCCTTATAAAAAAATTATACAATTTAAAACTCCTTGGATAATTACACGTGTAGGTGAAATTTTTAAACCAAGACTTGGAAATTTGAGACAATACATTCCACGCGAATTGACTAAATTAAAACCAGTTGAATTAATACCAAATAATACACTCAGTTTTGCAATAGTTACTCCATCTTATGAACAAGGTACTTTTATAGCTCGTACAATTGAAAGTGTTGTTGAACAAAAATATCCATTATACGAGTATTTTATTCAGGACGGAGATTCGAGTGATCAAACGGTTCAAATCATAAAAAATTACAAAGAACAAATTACAGGATGGAATGTAAAAGTTGATAATGGACAATCTCAAGCCATAAACCGAGGATTTTCGCAAATTAATGGAGATATAATGTGTTGGCTTAATTCTGATGATCTTTTACTACCAGGTGCTTTAAATACTGTTTCTAATTATTTTTATGAAAATCCTGATATAGATGTTGTTTATGGAAATAGATTACAGATTGATTTAAATGACCGAGAAATTGGAAGATGGATTTTGCCTGCTCATGATGAAAAAGTTCTTTTAGTTGCTGATTTTATCCCTCAAGAAACATTATTTTGGAGAAGAAGAATTTGGGAAAAAATTGGTTCTAATATTGACGAAAGCTATAATTTTGCAATGGATTGGGATTTAATATTGCGTTTTAAGGAGGCTGGAGCTAAATTTAAGCATATACACAGGTTTTTAGGTGCTTTTCGCGTTCATAAACAACAAAAAACCTCTTCTTCAATTAATGAAATAGGTAAAAAGGAAATGGATAGAATTAGAAAAAGGACACTTGGCAGAATTCCCACAAATAAGTATATCAAACGAAAGATATTCATATATCTTCTAAAACACTTAATAGTTGATATTGTCTATCGCATACAATCAAGATTAGGGATTTAAAATGAAGAAATTTTTAAACTTTCACTTGTTAATTTTCAGTCTTATGTTGACAGGATGTTGGAAAGACGAAATAGACAGAAGTTTTTATGCAAGTGGTCAATTGAAAACTGAAGCTTATGTTTTGAATGGCTTGCTTAATGGGAAATCTTCCATGTATTTTGAAGACGGGAAATTATGGACAAGAGCTTATTATAAAAAAGGGATACTGCATGGACCGGCAGAATTATATTACCCTAATGGTAATATGAAATCTAAAGCCACATATAAAAATGGATTTTTACATGGAATAAGTGCTTCTTTCGAAGAAGATGGTAAGATTGAAATGCAAGTTTATTTTATAGATGGAAGATTATCATACACAGTTGACTTGGAGTAAAGATCAATGATTTTTTCATTTATTTATTTCATCAAAGCAATGTTGTTCTTTTCATTTGTTGGTTATGGTATATATGGCTTTCTTCATAAGAAACTTCCATATAAACCACCTGGTATGATAATTGCCTTAGGTTACGCTTTTAGCATTACAATTTGGTTCCCGCTTTATTTTATTTTAGATGATTCACCAATATTTGCCACAATTGCTATTTTGATTTTTTCACTACTTTTAAACATTGCCTATTTTTGGCGATATAAGTTCAACAAGGTAAAATTCAAAAGATATTTAAAAATTAATAAATATGCCTACTTCGTTTTTTTAATTATTGTAAGTTTCTCTTCTATTACATATTTATACAATGTTCCTTATCCATATTGGCATTCAGCTAATGAAGATACATTCGATGGACTTAATGGAAAGAATGCTTATTTATTAGATGAATTTGGTGGATATTATACTTGTAGGACTGGTGAAAATTTACTCCAACAAACATATGAAAATAAAGAAGATAT
Source organism: uncultured SAR116 cluster alpha proteobacterium (assembly GCA_902616615.1). GTDB lineage: Bacteria > Pseudomonadota > Alphaproteobacteria > Puniceispirillales > Marisalimonadaceae > Marisalimonas. Next base: position 5,238 of record CACMTN010000009.1, read on the forward strand.
AAAGATGGAAGACAGGGTCGATTGCACCTATGTATTAAATCTCCAAAAAAAAAATAGATTTAGGGACGAATACACAAGAAGTGTTCATGAACAAGCTGGAGTTACAACCCAATTTAAAGTTAAAGATTTTGTAAATTTGTATAGCAAAGATCCAGGAGCTCTTCAATACTCTAGCCTTGCTCTAATTTCTGTAATAATTGGCATTGAAACAGGCATGCATGCCTTCATAATTCAGTCATTAATTAATTTAGGGTTGTTTGGATTAGGTATGTATACAATTACAAAACATTTTTTTAGAAGAAATTTAATCTTAGCGACTAGTTTATCTTGCTTTACGGTTATAAGTAATTTTTATTTTAATACATATTTAAATGGCCATATTGGATCTATGATGTACATGTCTATATCACTGTTTGCTATAGCGTTAATATTAAAAACTATTGTTTCAAACAAAATACCGTGGCAAAGAATAATTATTTTATTACTATTTGGTATTTTCTTATATTTTTCTTATCCATATCCATTAGTTTATATAATTCCTATTATTTTAGGTTTCGCAATATTAAATTGGTATTCAAAATTTCAATCAGAAAAAAATATAGCTTTTTTGTTTCTAGATTGGCGATTTATCTTATTGGCAATTATTACAATGTTAATTACTTATTACTTTGCTTACGATTTTGGTGAATATTATAGGATAAGAAACGAAACTAAATTTAGATCATGGGGCACTACATTTACATACGTTGGATTTCTACAATTTTGGGGTTTATTTTTATCTGATCTAGCTAATGCTAGATCACCTTTAATGTGGGTAGAACAACAAGATCTTACAAAACAATCATTTTTTGCTCTTGGTCTCCTTTTAACTGCTGTTTCTTTTTATGGCTTTTACAAATTATTCAATGCAGTTAAAGGATTTTTGCTAGTTTTTATACCAGCATTAATATTCTTCTTTATAATAATGCGTTTTGCAATTGTTGACACCTATTATATGTACAAATTTTATTACGTGCATCAATGGGTAATTTTTTTATGTACGTTTGTTGGCTTTTATTTTTTAATAAAAAATAAATATACTCTCATTAAATACTTATCATCTATAATAGGTATTGTATGGATTTCTTTTAACTTATTGAATAATTATACTTCACTAACAGCAGTAGCTTCTCACGAATATAATTCTAATCCACTTGAATATAATGAAATATTACAAGCTCCACGAGAAAAAATTGCTTTATCAGTTTTGGATATTCCTCAACAAGATCATGCAGATGTTGTTAAACAAATATTTAATGAAAGAAAAATAGATTATCTTTGGAATAAAGGGAAAGCCAAGTATTTAGTAAAAATTAAAGGAATGAATGATATTTTCGAAAGTCGGACAGGTAAACTGGTTTGGGAGTCTGCATCTGGAAAATTCCAGCTTTTTGAAAACACAGAAAGCGACATTGTTCAAGTTGCAGCTTTTTTCCCTCCAGAAGGTGGTTTTTATGGAACAAGACAACTTTATAAAATGAAAAGTTTTATCATTCAATTTATTTTAAGGATGACTGGATTTGTGTATGAAGGTTATCCTTTGATTAGGTGGGTAAGTGATGCACACTGGTCAAGTTTTCATTTTGATGTTTCTAGAAGGTCCAAGAACTCAAACTATTTTAAATTTTGTGCTTTTCCAGGGCCAGGTATTGATAGGCGTTCTTTTGATTTGCATTTATATGACGCAAATAAGTTACTAATTAAAACTTTTAGAATTGATAAACAAGAATGCCATGAAGCATTTATTGGAAACTACAAGGCACCATTTTATCTTGATCATAACGAAAAAGCCAATTACTTCTCAGCAGTTGATAGAAGAAGACTGGTTTATGCTATAAATAAAATTGAATTTTCTGATACTTCTGGAACAGAACAACTTTTTTACTCTTTACTTGGAAGAAGAGACGATGGGTTAGGTTTAGGTGACATTATTGATGACGATAATAATAAAATTGATAGCGAATTTAGATTGAGACTTGGAGATAACTGGCATCTTTATGAGGGTTTCAATGGAGCTTATTTTAGATGGGGAAAAGAGAATGCTGAAATTATAATATCTAGCCCGGTAAAAAATAAAAATTTAACAATACATGCTGCTAGTGGCCCGTCTGGGGGGGTAAATCAATTAATAATTAGTTTGATTGACGAAATGGATAATATTGTGGGTAAATGTATTTTAGATAAACCAAAAAAATGTCAATTTAATATTAATCATTCTTCGGATGTGGCAAAATACAGAATTCAGTCTAACGGAAAGAGCATTAGATTTGCTGATGATCCACGTATATTTAATTTTCGTGTATTTGGAATTAGTTTAAAAAATAGGTGAATGAAATAGAATTTTTGAAAACTACGATTATCATTAATGCACAATAAATTATTTATAAAATATTTTCTAATTAAAACTGTTTACAATTTATAATAAAGTTTACTAATATGTGCTTACAACAGATTTTTATTTTTCAATATGTCTATTCAAATACATCCAACAGCGATTATTGATAAAGGTGCCCAAGTCGGGGACCATTCAAAAATATGGCATTGGACACATGTTTGTGGAAGAGCTCGTATTGGAAAAAATTGCTCTCTAGGACAGAATGTTTATGTTGGTAATGACACAATAATAGGAAATAATGTTAAAATACAAAATAATGTATCTGTATTTGACTCAGTAGTATTAGATGATGACGTATTTTGTGGACCCAGTATGGTCTTTACAAACGTATACAATCCACGTTCGGAAATAAGTAGAAAAAAAGAATATCGCAAAACTCATGTTTGTCATGGAGCTACGCTTGGTGCAAATTGCACTATTATTTGTGGCGTAAATATTGGAGAATATGCTTTTATTGGAGCAGGTGCTTTAATTAATAAAGATATAAAGCCTTATGCGTTAATGGTAGGAGTCCCTGCAGTTCACAAGGGGTGGATGTGTAAATGTGGCATTCAACTTAAAGCAAAAGGCAGAGTAAAATGTAAATGTGGAAAGGTGTATTTAATTAGTGATGATCAATGTAAACCATTTGATTAATTTTTTTATTTTCTACTAGTGTTTAACTATATGTTTTATAAATTTCAAAATAAATATGACTATTATCTATTAAGTATATTGGTGATTACAAGTGTTGATATTTATAAATTTTAATTAGGTAAATTTATGCTAAACAAAAAAACAATTGCTGTGGTAGTACCGTGCTATAATGAAGAAACTCAAGTTTCTAGAGTGGTTCATTCTTTACCAAAATTTGTTGATCTTATAATTGTTATTGACGACTGCTCAACCGATAATACCAGACAAATTTTACATAAACTTCAAAGTAGTTCCTTTAATAAAGGTAAAAATTTTAAAAGAATCAAAAATTATAAAATAACTAATAATCATTATAATGATGCTGATAATATTATTCATGAGCAACGCTTGAAAGAGAATTCAAAATATATTCCTGCTAAAATATCTGAAAAACAAAAATCGAAGTTAGTAATTATAGAGCATCTTGTTAATGCTGGTGTAGGTGCAGCAATTTCAAGTGGATATAAATATGCAAGGGATTGTCAGATAGATTGTACTGCAGTAATGGCAGGTGATGGTCAAATGGACCCTTCAGAGTTGAAATTAATTTGCGAACCAGTCGTAAATGAAAAAGCAGAATATTCAAAGGGAAATAGATTAAGGCACCCAAGTGCTTCATACATAATTCCAAAATTGAGATATTTCGGCAATAACGTTCTTTCAATACTAACTAAAGTGTCGTCAGGATATTGGAGAGTATCAGACACACAAACAGGCTATACAGCTATTTCACTAAAAACATTGGAAAAAATTCAAATTCATAAAATCTATAAATCTTACGGCATGCCTAATGATCTATTAGTAAAACTGAATATTATCTCAGCAACTGTAACTGAAGTTCCAATAAAACCGATTTACGGAGTTGGGGAAAACTCTAAAATGAGAGTTTATAAGGTGATTTTTACAATTTCAATTCTTTTATTTAGATTATTTTTCAAACGTTTATTTATGAAATATTTAATTAATGACTTCCATCCTTTGTTTTTACTTTACAATTTCAGCTTTCTGAGTTCAATTGGATGTTTATGGATTAGTTATTATTGGTTTCAACAATTTTTTCTAAATAATGTAATGTATGGGCATCTTGCTATTATTTTATCATTAGGTTTTTTTGCATTCCAATCTTTAATTTTTGCAATGTGGTTTGATATGCAGGATAATGAACGTCTATATGTCTAATAAAGTTTTATTAAGTGTAGATGTAGAGGACTGGTATCATGGACCAACAGTTATCTCTCCAAAAAACACTCTTAAATCACTTGAAAACTTTTTAATGGATGCTGTTGATGTTGAACGGGCTTTTCGATATGTAGATGTATGTTTGGAATTATTTGATAAAAACAAAACAAAAGCTACATTTTTTTGGGTGGCTGAGTACGCTCGCAGATTTGATTATCTTATAAAACGGGTTGCTTCTCATGGCCATGAAATTGCTTGTCATGGTTTATGCCACTATTCTAAATTAGATAATAATAAGTTTAACGTTTACAATAGGACGGAATTTTATAAAAGAACACTCCAAGCAAAAAATATTTTGGAGGACCTTACTGGAACCTCAGTTATCGGGTACAGAGCCCCTAATGCTTATATATCAGGTATGATGATTGATGTACTTGAAGAACTGGAATTTCAATATGACTCATCTGTTTCTTTGAATTCACTTTACAACAAAACTGATTCAAATCTAAATGGAGTAGATACATCGCCATATTATCCAGCCATCGGAGGATTAGATAAAGGTTACAAAAATAGAAAAATTATTGAATTTCCTTGGCCCTATTTAGAAATGGGAAAATTTAAAATACAATGTGCTGGAGGTCCTTTTTTAAGATTTTTTGGTAGTTCACTAATTAAAGCTGGGATTAACCAGTCATTAAAAAGAGGTCACACTACTTTTTATTTTCACCCCATAGATATTTGCAAAGATGAAATACCTATAAATTTTGATATTAAAAGACCATTTTTATGGATTATTAAAGGAGATGTTGTTAAAAAAAGAATAATTAAATTACTGGATAATTTTGCTCCCATTTCAACTAACTTCACAACTTTGATTAATGAAAATTATTAAAAATAAATATATTGATCCTGAAATGTGGAATTTATATGCACAAGACAATATTTTTCATCGTTATGAGTGGAAATGGATTATAGAAAAAGCATATGGCTTAGAACCTAATTTTATTCTGGCTGTTCAAGATGAAAATTTTGCTCTTATACCAAGTTTTTGTGTTAATAAGTGCAATATATCACTCCCTTTTACATACATATCAGGATACCTAACAAATTCTGAAAAACTATTTTTGAAATTTAAAAAAATTCTTGATTCTGACGAGCAAAAATTCAGATACAAAGTTATGCAAGATAATAATCCAGAAGTTGGACTTGTTACAGCTATCATTGAAATTAATAACATAAATGATTATTTCACAAAGTTAAGTAGAAATATGCGTAATCAACTAAGAAATTCTGAAAAACAAGGTTTCAAATTTGAAAAACAAAAAGATATAAAACATTTTTACCCTTTATATTGTAAAAAAATGCATGAACTTGGTACGCCTCCACATAAAAAAATATTTTTTAAAGAGATTATGAAATATTTTAATTCAGCTCAAATATTTACTGTTTTTAAAGACAATATCTCTGTAGCTTCACTTTTATATATAGACGGGAAAGGTATTAAAAAAAAATTGCCTACTAGATATTTATTATATGCTGCTTCTGAATCACAAAAGGATGCTCCTTATGCGAATTATTTTGCATATTGGCATATGATAAAAGATGCTTGTATGTATAAACATTACCAAGTAGACTTGGGAACCACTCAATTTGGTTCCAATCATTACTCATTTAAGAAAAAGTGGAGACCTAAGATATATCAAATAACAGAGATTGGAAACACAAAAAAACATTACAAAGAAAGACCCTATATGATATTTGCTAGTTATATCTGGAAGAAGCTACCATCGTTTTTTGTAAATTTTTTTGGACCACATATAAGAAAGCATTTACCTTGATTATAACTATTAAAATAAAAAAATGTGTGGGTTAGTAGGAATTGTCGGTAGTGAATTACCAAACCAAGAAACAATCTATACATTAAAAAAGATGGTTAAATCCATAAGTCATCGAGGACCAGATGACAATTCTGTTTGGATGGATAAAAATAATTTATGTGGATTAGGTCATGCCAGATTAAGTATAATTGACTTAAAAACTGGAAGTCAGCCAATATTCAATGAAAATAAAAAAATCACCGTAGTTTTTAATGGAGAAATTTATAATTTTAAGGAGCTAAGGAAAAGCCTAGAAAATAAAGGGCATATTTTTAAGACTAACACAGATACTGAAGTACTAGTACATTTATATGAAGAAGAAGGAATTTCAATGGCAATAAAGCTTCGTGGAATGTTTGCTATTGCTCTTTGGGACGGACGGACTAATCAACTACATTTAATACGTGATCATATTGGTAAAAAGCCACTACATTATATAAGACTAAACAAAAAAACTTACTTTGCATCGGAATATAAAGCTTTTTTAAATTTGCCTGATTTTAATCCCTACATGGATATGGAATCTTTGCATTATCTTCTTAATTTAAGATGGTTACCTGCTGGAAAAACACTTATGAAAGGAATTAAACAGGTTTTACCTGGAGAAATTGTAACAATAGAAGGAAATAATTTTAAATATAAAAAATACTGGTCTCCTAAAATATTTCCAAATTTAAAAATTAAAGAAGAGGAGCATATAGAAAATATTTTGTATTTATTAAAACAATCTATTAGGAGAAGATTAGTTTCAGACGTTCCAGTAGGCATATTTCTTTCTGGAGGAATTGATTCCTCAATAATCATGGCTTTAATGGCAGAAGAACTTAACGAACCTATAAAATCATTTTGTCTAGGATTTGGAAATAAAAATGATGAGACTGGAGAAGCAACTCAAACTGCAAATCATTATGGAGCTGATCACAAAAATTTCTTGGTAGATGATAACCCACTTCGACATTTTCAAAAAACTATATGGAATAGTGAAATACCAAAAGTTAATGCTATTCAAGTTTATTTATTAGCTGAAAAAGCTAAAAAAGATGTAAAAGTTGTAATGAGTGGGTTGGGTGGTGATGAATTGTTTGGTGGTTACGACAACTATTTATATATAAAGTATGGAGGAAAATTAGCTGACTTTCCATTTCAAAATTTAGGCACAAATTTACGAAAAAAGATTTTTAGTTTACATAGAAAATTTGGAAACATTGGTTCAGACCAAATACGTAGAGGTATTCAAATGGGTCTTTCCTTTGGAAGAAGGGATGTTTTTTATAGTATTTTACGCAACATTTGGGACAATGATGAAGCAATGTATAAAGAAATATATAATGATGAAATTGTTAAACAACAAATGTCTTACACTAGCTCTAATTGTTTTAAAAGATTTTTTTCAAATAATAAGGAAGATTTTCTATCTCAGGTTATGGTATGTGAATTAGAAGAAAAATTAGTAGGAGACCAAATATTAGTGGAAGATAGAAATATGATGGCTCATGGATTAGAGGGAAGAGCACCATTCTTAGATGTTGACTTGATTGAATATGCTAACAGTATCCCAAACAATCTAAAAATAAATCTAATTAGTGGAAGAAAGTACATTCTAAAAAAAGCTACAAAAAAAGTGCTCCCAGACTTTATTTTTAATAGATCAAAAAAGGGTTTTGCTTTTGATCCTGTTAGTCAGTTCAATAGAGATTTAAAACCTCTAGCAGAAGAAATTTTAAATGAACAAACTATTAAAGATATTGGAATATTTAATTATTCTTATATTAGGAAAATACTTGACCATCCATCAAGCTCTGCACTTCACTGGCATTATTGGCAGATTTGGACAATGATAGGAATAGTGCTATGGCATAATTCTTTTGTCCAAAAATCAAAAATTTTCTGAGAAAATAATGACAATCGAATTAAAAAATTTAAAAAAAATTTTACTCAATGTACTTACAGAAATTGAAAACTCCAAATATTCTTCCAATGATCCGTACGACCTGCTAGGAAGTGGACCAATAGTATGGTTACGTTCAAGAAAAAGCAAAACCTTAAATGCAATAACTTCGAAAGAACCATCTAAAAAAGAACGTCTTGTTCGTAATCTAATATCTCCAATATATCAAAATTCAGTTACATGGAAAATATACAGAAAGATTTTTAGAATTAAACCTGTCGTCCATCCTAAGACAATGGGGCTTATGTTGCAGGGATACGTAAGTCTTTATAAAACTTATGAAACTAAGAATTATCTGAACAAGGCTAAGTTTTGTGCACATTGGTTGATGAATAATTATGACCAACTTGAATATGGATATTATTGTTGGGGACTTCCTTTTATATGGCCAAGTGATGATCAAATACCAAAATTTGGCCCTCAGTCTACATTATCTGCAGTAAATGGCATAGGTTTTGTGGATTTATATGAAGTAACCAAAGAAAAAAAATATTTAAATGTCGCAATTAGTATTTGTAATTTTTTTTTAAATCATCTTAAAATCGATAAAATTTCAAATGACAAGTGGGCTTTTTCTTATACTCCCTATGATAAAACACACATTATTAATGTAAATTTTCACTGTGCAGCTCTATTAGCTAGGGTATGGCAATTTACAAAAAATCAAGATTATTATACTACTCTTATCAAGATCTGTAATTATTCAGTTTCTGAACAAAGAAGTGATGGCGCTTGGCATTACTCTGGTAAAATTGATGGTTTTGTAAATGCTGTGGATAACACGCATACCGGTGATAATATTGAATATTTAACTATTATTCGTAAAGTGTTAAAAAGTAATTTTACGTATGAACAAGAATATCAAAAAGGTGTAAACTACTATTTAAATAATTTTATTTCTTCAAACGGAATGCCATATTACACAGATAGCGAAAAATACCCAATTGAAAGTCATCCTACTTGTCAAATGCTAATCACATTAGCAACCTTATCAAACACAAATAATAAAGCTTATAGATTGTGTGAGAAATTATTATATTTTATTCAAAAAAATATGTTGAATAAACAAAAGACAAGATTAGTTTATAGAATTTACGAAACGGGTAGAGTTGATAACAATTATTATATTTCATGGGGTGATGCGTGGCTTATAAAAGGATTGTCTCTATTTTTAAAAAATATGAAAATTTGAAGAACATATTTAAGTGAAAAAAATTAAGAAAAATATTTTAATTGTTAGTCCAGGTTTCCCTAGATGGAAAGGCGACTATACTCATCCTATGGTTTACAATTTAGCTAAAATATTAAGTAACTATAGTCATAAAATTACAATTGTCACTTTGCATTATCCCAAAATCCCCTTGGAAGAAAAGATGGATAATTTAAAGATTGTAAGAGTAAAATATGCTCCAGAAAAATTTGAGATTTTAGGTACTGAGGGCGGCCTCATAGATGATATTAGGAGAAGTTTTTTTTGCAAAATTCTTTTAATACCAATGTTGATTTCTTTCGCATGGCAAATTTTTAAAGAAAGTAAAGAAACCGAGCTAATTTTGTGTCAGTGGATTCCGACAGGAATTGTTACGCTACCAACAAAAATATTACGAAGAAAGCCACTTATTTTACATTCAAGAACATATCCAGATACCATATTTTGGAAATTAATATATCGTATATTATTACCTTTTTCAGATGGAGTAATATTTAATAGCAAAGATAATAAAAGTATCACTGACAAACTCTACTCTCATCCTATAACCAAAGTTATAGGTTCTGGAATAAATATATCACAATTTAGAAATAAAAATGTTAAAAGAACAAATTCAAGTACTTGCAAGTTGATAACTGTAGCTCGATTAGTAGAATTTAAGGGCTTAGAATATCTAATTAAAGCTATTTCTATCCTTAAAGCTAAAAAAAGAAATTTAAAGTTGACTATAGTAGGAGACGGACCATTAAGGAAAGATCTTGAAAAATTATCAAGACAACTGGAGGTAGAAAATTTAATTGATTTTGTAGGTGCTAAGAACCACTACGAAATTCCAAATTTAATGTGGAAGAACGATGTGTTTATAATATCTTCAATTATTGATAGTAAAGGTAGGACAGAAGGTTTTGGAGCGGTTATTTTAGAAGCAATGGCTGCAAGTCTTCCTGTAGTAGCAACATCAGTTGGAGGAATTACTGATATTGTTAATAATGAAAATGGAATTTTAGTGCCAGAAAAATGTCCAAAATCTATCTCAAACGCAATTGAAAAATTAATTACAAATAAAAAATTAGCTTCTAATTACAAAAAAAATGGTTTGGATTTTGTAATGAAAAATTTTTCTGATGAGTCAATTATAAACAGTTATAATGAATTTTTTTTGAAAATTTTAGTTCGACATAATATCTCATGAAAAAGGCATCTTTAATTACTCTTAAATTAGGTTTACTAATAATTTTGTTAATCTTGGCTTATAAAACACAGGATTTGAAAGAGATTATATATCTAATAAAAAATATTAATATTTACTATTTTGTAATCTTTTTTTCTCTTTTTTTAATTACAACTGCCATGGCCAGTACAAATCTCTATTTATTATTAAAACCATTAGATTATAAATTATCATGGAAAAGAATATTTCACATTGATCTTTTGTCTATTGTAGGTGCTTTTTATACACCTGGTGGAATAGGTGGTATGGGAATTATAGTTTACTTGATGACAAGAAGTGGTGTTAATTTAAAAGATGCAAGCATAGTTGTATTAATTGACAAACAAATAAGTGGTTGTGTGGCTTTGTTTTTTTTAATGATCTATGTAATTAACTATCCAATAAATGACATTTCCATTAACTGGAATATGTTATCTATTTTAATCATTTCATTAGTTGTTTTCGGATTAAGTTTGTTTTCAAAATTAGTTAGAAAAGTTGTTAGAGGTGTTCTTACTAGAGTTAATATTTATAAAAATCACGTTCGATTGCTTATATTAAATGTATTTCTAACTGTTGGAATTTACTCTGTAAATGTTTTTGTATATATTGTTTGCTTCTATACAGTAGGTATTGTTATTCCTGATATAAATTTAATTTTTTTAACTTATAGTATATTTATGCTTATAAATTATTTACCTATTTCAATTGGTGGGATTGGTGTAGGAGAGTTTACCGCCATAATTCTTTGGTCATCAATGGGCTTGTCTTCTGAACAAATTTTAGCTGGGTTTATTGTTATGAGAGGTTTTGCTTTAGTGTCTTCATTATCCCTAAGCGGTCTAGCGTTTTTTTTATTACCTAATGATATGTTAAAAATTATGAAGAAGGTATAGTTATAAGTTTTGTGAAAATTTAAAAACCGACAAAATAAAATTTTACAAAATTTTAAAATAATTAGAAGAGGATATTTGAAAATAAAAATAGTATTTTAATTCAGATATTTATGCATGTTTACATTTTAAAATTATCTTTAATTTAAATATCTTTCAATGTATAAGTATGAAAATTTAATTAACACTTAATCTGTATTATTCTGATTTTGAAGACACTATATTATTTAATAATGATTATCAGAGGAAATTTAAATGCGCTGGAAGAAATATCTTCAACTGATTGGTATTATACTTTTTATTTGGATTATGTTTAGTGTTGAATGGAGTCAAGTTGGGAAAACATTACTTAAACTAGAAGTAAAATATTTGTTTGGATATATTTTTTGTTTTTTCACAATGGCAACTATACGTGCTATAAGGTTGAGAATTGCATTAAAAAAACTGGGTTTTTCTGTAAGTAACATCGATTGTCATATAGCTATCCAAGAGCCATCCTTTTTGGGGTTAGTTACGCCAGGACGTTTAGGAGAATTCACACGTGTAGGTTATATAAATGCCCACGGTATATCTATGCCAAAGGCTATTGCAATTGTAATAATTGAGAAACTTACTGATGCATCTATACTTTTAGCTATAAGTGCTGGAGGTTTGGTTTACTTGTTTGCACCACATTCTTTTAATTCGATCTGGTGGATGATCATTTTAACTGGATTATTCTTATTATTTAGTTTGATTAAATATTATGCTTATATAACAAATTTACTTAAAAAACCTATTAATTTATTATTTCGTTGGCAACCCTCGTCATTAAAAAAATATCAAAAAAGCCTTGGCAATTCCATTTATTTTGTAATTGAAAATTCAACCATGACCTTTTTTTTACTTGGTTTAGTTTTAACTGCGCTAAGTGTTTCTCAAATATTTTTTCTAGCTAAAGCTTTTTCATTTGAAGCAGATAATCTAGTAATTTTCTTTGCTTATACTTTAGCTACACTAGCTTCGATGTTACCAATTTCACTTGGTGGATTAGGCACAAGAGAAGCTGCATATATAACAATAATGGGACGTGAAGGAATTTTAATAGAAGAAGCCTTATTATTTTCTCTGCTGGATGGTATTGTTTTTGGCTTTTTACTACAATTGTTGATTGTAGCACCTATATGGTTTATTCGTTTAATTAAAAATACAGGCTAATAAGAAAAATTATATTCGGTATTATATATGTTCTTAATACAATTTTATAAAGTTTCAGATACCTTGCAACAGTAAAATTTTATAATTAAGATATAATAACTAAAACTATGACTTAGAACTTTATCTATTAGGATTAATGCAAAATATGAATAATTCTACAAATCCCGATCAATTTGTGATTGCCGTTTTGGGGTTAGGTTATGTAGGCCTACCTTTAGCAATTGAATTTGGTAAAATGTATGAGACCATAGGTTATGATCTCTCTTCAAAAAAAATTGATGCTTTTCAAAATAAAATCGACTTAACAGACGAAATTGATACTGTTGATTTTAAAAAGGCTCATTTACTTACCTTTACTAACAATCCCTCTTTTTTAAAAAAAGCTGATGTAATTATTATTGCAGTTCCAACACCGATGGATAAAGCACATACACCAGATTTTACTCCATTAATTAATTCTAGTTCTACAGTAGGTAGTTATATGAAAAAAGGAGCTGTCGTAGTATATGAGTCTACTGTTTACCCTGGTGCAACTGAAGAAATATGCATACCAATTTTAGAAAAATATTCTAATAAGGTTTGGAAAAAGGATTTTAATGTAGGGTATTCACCCGAGCGCATTAACCCAGGTGATAAAGAACGTACAATAACTAAAATTGTCAAAGTAGTTTCTGGTGATAACCAAAAAACTCTTGAGTTATTAGCTAAACTTTATGGATCCGTTATTACTGCAGGAGTTTATAAGGCAAGCTCAATAAAAGTTGCTGAAGCAGCAAAGGTTATTGAGAATACACAACGTGATCTAAATATTGCTCTAATGAATGAATTAGCAATTATTTTTGACAAATCAGGAGTTGACACCTTAGAGGTTCTGCAAGCTGCAGAAACTAAATGGAACTTTCTTCCTTTTCGTCCGGGTTTAGTTGGTGGCCACTGCATTGGCGTTGACCCTTATTATTTAACACACAAAGCTGAAATGATGGGCTACCATCCACAAGTAATATTGGCTGGTCGTCGTATCAATGATAATATGGCTAAATACGTAGCACAAAAAACTATAAAAGGTATTATTAAAAATGATGGAGCTATTAGAAGAGCAAAAATTATTGTTTTAGGATTTACTTTTAAAGAAAATTGCCCAGATATTCGAAATTCTAAAGTTTCTGAACTTATTTTTGAATTAAAAGACTTTGGCTGTGATGTGACTGTTCACGATCCTTTGGCAACTGAGTTAGATGCTAATAAAGAGTATGGAGTTACTTTAACTAAATGGGAAAATCTACCAGTGAATGCTGACGCTATTATTGCTGCTGTATCTCATAAAGAGTATTTAGATATGCCTTTAGATAACATTTTAAGACTACTGAAGAAAAATGGATTATTTGTAGATGTCAAATCTGCGTATAATGCAAAAAAAATACAAGATTCTGGTAGAGATATTTGGCGTCTATAGATATGCTTAAAATCCGAACAGTTTAGAAAGTTATACTATAATGTGTTTCCTTAAATGTAAGTTTAAAAAGGAGATTTTTTGTTGAATAAAGTCGCATTGATAACAGGAATAACAGGTCAGGATGGATCTTATCTAGCTGAATTTCTAATTAATAAAGGGTACGAAGTTCATGGTATTAAACGACGTACATCACTTTTTAATACAGACCGCATTGATCATCTTTACCAAGATCCTCATAGCGCCAATCCCAAATTAATATTGCATTATGGAGATATGACAGATAGTAGTAGCTTACTTAGGATTGTTCAACAGGTACAACCGAGTGAAATTTATAACTTAGCAGCACAATCTCATGTGGCAGTTTCTTTTGAAGAACCAGAGTATACTGCTAACTCTGATGCTTTAGGTACACTGCGTGTACTTGAAGCTATACGTATTCTAAAATTGGAAAAAAAAACCAAATTTTATCAGGCATCTACTTCTGAGTTGTATGGACTTGTTCAAGAAACACCTCAGAAAGAAACAACACCTTTTTATCCAAGATCACCATATGCGGTTGCAAAGTTGTATGCTTATTGGATTACAGTGAACTACAGAGAAGCTTATAACATTTATGCGTGCAATGGTATTTTATTTAATCACGAAAGTCCTGTAAGAGGTGAAACATTTGTAACTCGTAAAATTACTAGATCATTGGCTAGAATAAAACTCGGCTTAGAAAAATGTTTATATTTAGGTAATTTAGAAGCTAAACGTGATTGGGGTCATGCTAGAGATTACGTAGAAATGCAATGGCTTATGTTACAACAAAATAAACCAGAAGATTTTGTAATTGCAAGTGGTGTTCAGCATAGTGTTCGTGATTTTGTAAATGCAGCTGCAAAAGAGATTGAACTTTCCATAAAATGGTCTGGTAAAGGTATAAATGAAAAGGGATTTGATCCCAATGGTAACTGTATTGTTTCTGTGGATCCACGTTATTTTAGACCTACTGAAGTAGAAACCCTACTAGGTGATGCAAGTAAGGCTAGGAAAAAATTAGGTTGGGTACCAAAAATTACTTTTCAAAACTTAGTAAAAGAAATGATTGAAGAGGATTTTAACAGCGCAAAAAGAGACCAATTAGTCAAATCTCATGGTTTTAATACGCTAAATTATTATGAGTAAATAGCTTGGACAAAAATTTAAAAATTTATGTTTGTGGTCATAATGGAATGGTTGGATCATCTATACTTAAACATCTTAAAAAATGTGGTTACAAAAACATTCTGACGCGTACAAGTAAAGAACTTGATTTAACACGCCAAGCAGAGGTAGAAGAATTTTTAAAAATAGAAAAACCTGATTATATATTTTTGAGCGCTGCGAAAGTAGGAGGAATTCTAGCAAATGATACTTTTAAGGGAGAGTTTATCTATCAAAACTTAATGATTGAAGCAAATGTAATACATGCTGCTTGGCAAGCCGGTGTAAGACGTATTTTATTTCTAGGTTCTAGTTGTATATATCCTCGTGACTGTCCACAACCTATCGATGAAAATTTTTTACTAAGTGGCCCCCTAGAAAAGACAAATGAGCCATACGCAATTGCTAAAATTGCGGGAATAAAGCTTTGTGAAAGCTATAATATTCAATATGGAACTGAGTATGTATCAGTAATGCCAACTAATCTTTACGGACCCAATGATAATTATGATTTAGAAAATAGTCATGTATTACCAGCTTTAATTAGAAAGGCACATGAAGCTAAAATTCAAAAAGATGATCATTTTATTGTATGGGGTTCAGGAAGGCCTATGAGGGAATTTTTATATGTTGAGGATATGGCAGACGCTTGTGTTTTTATGATGGAAAACCATCAAATCAAAAACGGATTATTCAATATTGGGACAGGTAAGGATATTACAATAAGAGACTTAGCAAGCATAGTTATCAATATTGTTGGTTTCAAAGGAAAAATTAAGTTTGATCATAACAAACCAGATGGTACATTAAGGAAATTACTTGATGTAAAAAAAATTCAAAACCTTGGGTGGTCTTCAAAAATACCATTAAAAGAAGGTATTAAAAGAGCTTATTCAGATTTTCTAGAGAAATCGTTTAATTAAATTAATGAAATTATAAATAATGTTACAACAAAAACCATTAATTACTGTTGTTGTCCCGTCTTTAAATCAAGGTAAATTTCTTGAAAAAGCTTTATTGTCTATATTCGAACAAAACATTCCCTTACAAGTTTTTGTTATTGATGGGGGATCAACAGACAATTCTATAGAGATAATCGAAAAATGGTCAAATAACTTGTCTGGTTGGCGTAGCTCAAAAGATATTGGACAATCTTCAGCTATTAATGAAGGTATTGAATTAGGTAATGCTCCGTTCGTGTGTTGGTTAAATAGTGACGATTGGTTGTTACCTAATGGCCTTTTTAGTCTATCAAAACATTTATTAGAAAATCCTCAGATACCAGCTGTATATGGCAAATCATATAATTTTAAACAAAACAATGGTGTGATGACACCAGTCTGGGTAGAGCCATTTAACGTAAAGAGATTGGCATTGCGATGTATTATTTCACAACCAGCAACATTAATAAGAAGAGCCGTATGGGAAACAGTTGGTGGTGTTGATGTCTCGTTGGATATGGCGATGGATTATGATTTATGGTGGAGGATATTTCAAAAATTTGGAGAATTAAAATTTTTAGACAAATATATTGCCGTAAACCGTATTCATAAACAGACCAAAACCAATAGAAAGAGATTAAAACATTATAACGAAGCGATAAAAATAGTTCGAAAATACAATGGTCACGTTCCTATGAAATGGTGGTTAGCACAACCTTATTCAGTTTGGTACAAATCTATATGGCCATTTTAAATTATAATGAAAGTTTAAAAATGAAAATTTTACATGTGTATCGTAGCTATTATCCGGATACTTCTGGAGGTATTGAAGAAAGTTTGAGACAAATTATTTTGTCAACTTCAAACCAAAATATTCAATCACGTATATTTACTTTATCAGAAAAACCATGGCCAAAAAAAATCATTGAACCTAATGTCACGATATATCGTTATAAATCGTGGATTGCTCCTGCTTCGTGTAACATAGGTGGTTTTAAGTCATTTAAAGGCTTTATCGAACTTGCTGAATGGGCTGATATAATACATTATCATTATCCTTGGCCTTTTGGAGATCTTTTGCACTTAATAAGTGGAATTAAAAAACCTGCACTTTTAACCTACCATTCTGATATTGTAAGACAAAAATTTTTGTTTAATTTTTATAAACCTTTGATGAAAAAATTGCTAAAAAAGATGCATTTTATAGTAGCAACATCACCAAATTATTATAATACAAGCATCACTCTTAATGATCCCATTTATCATAAAAATATAAAAATCATTCCATTAGGTATTAATGAAATTTCTTATACTAAAAAGAATAGTGATAATATTTTGAAGAAATTTGGAATTAAAAAAAATGAGATTTTTTTCTTATTTTTGGGTGTTATAAGATATTATAAGGGTATAGATGTCTTAATTGAAGCAGCATCGTTATCTAATACTAAAATTGTCATTGCAGGCTCTCTTCCTAAACAAAAAGAATTACCCAATCGTTTTAAAAAATTGCGAAATCAAAATATAATCTTTACAGGTTATGTTAATGATATCGAAAAAGAGCATTTATTAAAAAATTGTTTAGCCGTTGTCTTGCCATCTCATCTTCGTTCAGAAGCGTTTGGTATGGTTCTAGTTGAGGCTTCTATGCATGGCAAACCAATGATAACATGTGAAATAGGTACGGGAACTTCATTTGTTAATATAAACGGACTAACAGGTATAGTTGTTCCACCAAGAAAACCAGAATCCATTGCAGAGGCTATAGAAAAATTAAAGGCAAATCCCCCTTTAGTCAATAAATTTGGAAAAGCTGCAAGAATAAGATATGAAAAAAAATTTTCTGGTTTAAAGCTGGGTAATGCATACAAAAATTTATATGAAAGTATTTTAAAATTATAAGTAAAAATCGAAATAGCTTAATCAAAATTAATTTAATTTTATTTTTGTTAGTTAAAATATTAATGTTAACATTTGCTTTTTATCAAATGATATTTCAATTTTATAAATTTAGTAATAATAACGGATTCAATTTAAAACACTTGTTGACCATCTTGGATTAAATTAAGTTAAATAAAATTATTTAATTTTTTCATGCAAATTTAAATTAGGTTAAAGAAACATTGATGCTTAAAAGTAAAAATATAAAATTTCTAGTAGTTCACTGTTCTGATACTGAAAATAACAAAATTCTAAATGCTAGAAATATTCACGAAATGCATTTAGGGTTTGGTTGGGATGGAATAGGATATCATAAAGTCATCTGTAGATCTGGGAAAATAGAAAACGGAAGGCCTGAATATTGGATAGGAGCTCACGTTAAAAGTAAAAATGAAATTAGTTTAGGTGTTTGCTTGATTGGTAGAGATAAATTTACCCAAAAGCAATTTATTTCACTTGAAAGAGTTTTAAAAAAATGGAAGTTATTTTATCCCAAAGCTAAAATAATTGGTCATAAAGATATAGGCGAGACAAAGAAAACATGTCCAAATTTTGATGTTATTAGTTGGTGTAAAAATAAAAATTTATGAATATTATAAAACCCTCATGTCCCATGATGTTCAAACCAGATGAAGATTCTGGACTTGAAACCGAATGTCTTTTTGGTGAAAAAGTAGAAATCTATGAAAACTATCTTGAATGGGTTTATTGCAAATTATATACTGATAATTATCTTGGCTGGATAAAAAAAAAATATTTAAGCCATTTACCTAACCCAACACATAGAGTAATCAATAAAAGATCATTTCTTTTCAAGAGTATGGATGTTAAATCTAATATTATTGACTATTTACCATTGGGATCACAATTGTGCGTAACAAAGATTGACGGTAAATGGGCAAAAATATCGCTTTCTAAAGAATTTGGTTATAAATTTGCTTACTTACCTTTAAATCACTTAATTGGAATTAGCGAAAAGTATAAAGATTGGGTAAGTATAGCTGAAAATCTTTTAGGAACCCCTTATAAATGGGGTGGCAGAGACACTATAGGGCTTGATTGCTCCGCATTATTACAACTATCCTACCAAACTTATGGGGAGAACATACCTAGAAACACTTCTGATCAAATTAAATGTAACAAAACTATAATCTCAAATATAAATGATATAGATAGAGGTGTTGTAATTTTTTGGGAAGGACATGTTGGCATTATGGTTGATAAATCAAATTGTTTACACGCTAATGCATTTCATATGAAGACAACAATTGAAAATTTAAAAGATATAATTGTAAGGATGGGAAACAAGAATAAAATTTTAAAAATCATGAATTTTAATTTCGTATAGATTATTCTCGCCCATATTTATCTTCAAATCTTTGGATATCATCTTCTTCTAGATAGGACCCTACTTGAACTTCTATTATAACAAGATCATCTTTTTCATTGTTTTTTAATGAATGCAATTCTCCTTTATTTATGTAAATTGATTCATTCATTTTTAAGGCAATTTTCTTATTTCCTTTTATAACCTCAGCTTTACCTGATACGACCACCCAATGTTCTGATCTGTATTTATGAGTTTGAAGACTTAATTGTCCACCAGGTTTAACAATTATTTTTTTTACTTGAAAGCCAGTTTCTTTTAAAATTGATTCAAAAGAACCCCAAGGTCTATTTTCATCAGGAAAAACTTTGGTTTTTTCTGGTTGCTCATTTTCTAATTTTTTTATTAATGATTTTATATTACTGTTTTGTTTTGAAGACGAAATTAATAAAGAGTCCTTAGTTTCAACAATTATAAGATTTTTTATGTCATTTGTTGCTAGAACTTTTTTGTCTAAATTATAAATAATAGAGTCTTTTGAGTTAATAGTTATTACATTTCCTTTAATGACGTTGCCATTGGCATCTTTTTTACTTTCATTCATTAAAGACTGCCATGAACCAATATCTGACCATTTTGTTTTGAGAGGCACCATTATAGCATTTTTGGTATGCTCCATAATTGCATAATCTATAGATTTATCTGGACATTTAAGAAACTGATTTTCTTCAAAGGTTCTAAAATTCCCTTCATTTGATATTGTTTTAAATGTTTTTTTACATACCTCTAAAATCTCTGGATTATATTTTTGTAATTCATTTAAAAAAGTGCTTTTTTTAAAAAAAAACATACCAGAGTTCCAATAAAAGCATTTATTTTTATAGTATTGTTTTGCCAAAGTTAGGCTTGGTTTTTCTTTAAATGAGATTACATCAAAACCATTTCCATTTTTAGAACCTACTTCTATATATCCATATTGAGTATTTGGTATCGTTGGTTTAACTCCAAATATAACAATGTTATTTTGTTTAACATGACTTATACTGGAATTAATATCCTTCATAAAAATTGCTTCATTTTCAATCATATGGTCTGCTGCTAAAACAAGTAAGTTAGTATCTGACTTGATTAAAAGTGACGCTATAGCAATTGCTGGAGCTGTGTTTTTTTGACACGGTTCAAGTAAAATATCACATTTTAAATCTATTTCTGAAATTTGATCCTTTACAATAAACTTATGATCCTTATTACAAATAATAATAGGTTTATTGAAATTAGCATTTTTTAAACGCAGTAAAGTATATTGTAGCATAGTTTTATCATATATTAATTTGTGAAATTGTTTTGGTAACTTTTTCCTAGATAAAGGCCACAATCTTGTTCCAGAGCCTCCAGCTAGGATAATAGGAGTAATAAAATTTCTGTTCAAAATCAAATTTCCCTAATATTTTTATTCACAATTTTATATAATATTTCATAAAATAATATAAATATTATTATGCCTAATAATGTCATAATTTCACTTTTAAAAAAATAAATTATATAAAGCATGTTGATGATTTGTATTGAAATAATTTCAATTGATGTAATAAAATTTGTTTGAAGAAAGTTAAAATTCATTCTTTTTTGATTGTATATATATAAAATGCTGTGAAAATGTTTATTATCGGCTTTAAAAACACTAATATCATTTGCAAATAACCTTCTTAAAACAGACTTAAAAGTTTCATACGCAGGATAAATTAATATTTGTGCAATAACAATAGGAGATATGTGGTAGTTATTTTCAACTATCGAAATTAAAATTATTGCAACATAAAAACCTAAGAGATATGCGCCACTATCTCCTATAAAAATCTTCCCAAATGGGAAATTACAAATAAAAACCCCTAACAAAATTGATATAAAACACATTGAGAATTTTAAAATTTCTAGATTTTCTGTCTCATTAGTAATTAAAATTACTGTGGAAAGACATATAATAGCAGTCATTATACTAAGACCATTCAAACCATCAATAATGTTGAACGCTTGTATTAAGTATATAATGGACACAATTGTAAACAAAAGTGAGATCACTTTGTAATTTAATATGTAATCCAAGAACTCAAAACCTATTTTAGAAATTGAATACTCAAAAATTATAATAAATAAAATACCACTAAGAAATGAACCAAATAATCTTAAACTAGGAGGAACAGATTGTGTGATGTCTTCTATAAATCCAAAGACAAATACTGGAATAGAAATTAAAAAATATAAAACAAAGTTATTATTTTGGTAATTAAACAGAAATAAGTCAATTAATGCTACTGTACCGAAACTTATAAAAATTGACAAACCACCAAACCTCGGAATTTTACCTTCATGAATAAATTGAGGCCCTTTTGGTAAAGGAAAAAAAATTTTAAGTTTCTGATTATATATCTTAATTATAATTAATGATAATATTAATGAAAAAAAAAAGTTGAAAATTAAATATTTAGATAAGTCTTCAAACATTATAATCTTCTTTATTTTCTGATTTTTTAAGTTATTTTATAATGTGTTATCATTAAGTTTAAAATTTGTCTATCAACCAATTATGTTTAAATTTAACTAATATTATTTAATAATGAAATTGTAAAAAATATGAATAAGATTTATTTGCTTAAGTTATTCGAACTATCTAGATTTACAAAAACAACCATACAAATCTTTACAGATTCTACCCTCATTATAATATGCTTTTTTTTATCTTTAATCATTCGTTTGAATGATTTTGGGGTGATATTTATTGAAACTAACTGGTTGCTAATTTTGTTTGTATTACCAGTTACATTATTTATCTACATTTATTTTGGATTTTACCAATCTATTATAAGATATGTATCAGAAAAATTTTTTTTATCAGCTATTTCTGCGATTTTTTTTTCTGCCATTGTAATGTATTTGGGATCAAAGCTTTTTGATTTTTTTTTACCTAGATCTATACCTTTTATTTACTTTAATTTTTTACTTATTTTTACACTATTTATTAGATATTTTCTTAAATATTTGTTTTTGGCATATAACTTTGATCAAAGAAAGCATGTTGCTATTTATGGGGCAGGAAAAGCTGGAAGGAATTTATTAGCTTCTTTAAATGAAAGTCTTGATTACAAACCTATTTTGTTTTTGGATGATGACCCAAAAATTACTAACAAAAAAATAAATGGATTAAGAGTGTATCAATTTACTGACTCAATTAATATTTTAAAAAAAAATAGTATAAGTTTAATTTTGTTAGCTATGCCAAATATTAAACAAATAAATAGAAATATTATAATTGATAAATTGGTTAAACAAAATTTTTCTGTTAAGAAAATACCTAGCACAAAAGAAAAAATGAATAATCACAAAAATATTACAGATATTTCTAATATTTCTGTTCAAGATATATTGGGAAGAGATGAAATACCACCAATACCAAGCCTTACAAAAAAAAATATAGAAAACAAAGTTGTTTTAGTTACTGGAGCAGGTGGGTCTATAGGCAGCGAATTATGTGTACAAATTTTAAATATAAAGCCTAAGTCTCTTATATATTTAGATAATTCAGAATTCTCTCTTTATACAATTGACCAAAAGATTAAATCTTTACTCACTGAAGATAAATCTGAAATCGAAACATTTGAGATGCTAGGCTCAGTACAAGACGAAATATTTATGAAAAATATTTTTAAGAAATTTAAAATACATACAATATATCACGCTGCAGCATATAAACATGTACCATTAGTCGAACAAAATATTATTGAAGGAATTAAGAATAATGTATTTGGAACCTATATTATTTCTAATTTAGCTATTTCACATAAAGTTAATGCTTTTATATTAATTTCAACAGATAAAGCAGTGAGACCAAGTAATTATATGGGTGCTACAAAAAGAATTGCAGAATTAATATGCCAGGCATTTTCTGTTTCTCAAAAAAATACAATTTTTTCAATAGTGCGCTTTGGAAATGTAATTGGATCTTCAGGTTCAGTTATTCCTCTATTTGAAAGGCAAATCATGAATGGTGGGCCAGTTACACTAACACATAAAGATGTAACAAGATATTTTATGACAATTAAGGAAGCTGTTGGTCTTGTGATACAAGCAGGCGCAATGTCAAAAAATGGAGACTTGTTCATTTTAGAAATGGGAAAGCCTATAAAAATACTTAATCTAGCCGAAAAGATCATAAGATTATTTGGCATGATACCCCAAGTTAATAATCTAAATAATATTAAAGAAACAAGTGAAAATGTAATTAACATTAAAATTGTAGGTCTAAGAGATGGAGAGAAGATTCGTGAAGAAGTTTTAATTGACCATAAATCCTTTCCAACACAACATCCTCGAATTCTTAAAGCTAGAGAAAAAGGAATTGAAGAAAAAGATTTAAACAAGCTTATCCTACAACTTATGCAAAGCACAAAAAATCAAAACATTAAAAAAGTTAAACTTTTACTAGAAAAAGCACCAATAGGTTTTAAAGAAAGTAAAAACATTTAAGTTTTTTTTGAATAAGAGAAATTTATTTAATTATTAATGCTTAATGTAAGATATTTTTTTTTCTAAAAATCAAGATAAAAGTTAAAAAAAGTATCTTTAAGTCAAAAAAAAGAGAACAATTTTTAAGATAAACTAAGTCTAAACTTACCTTTTCTTTAACATCCAAGTCATCTCTACCATTAATCTGTGCCCAACCAGTCAAACCCGGAACTAACTTATCAATACTTTTAATTTTTCTTAATTTTATCAAATAATCTTCATTGAACAATGCTGGTCTTGGTCCTACAAAACTCATTCTACCTATAAGTATACTCCATAATTGTGGTAATTCATCTAAACTTGATTTTCTAAGAAAACTTCCAAAAGAGTTTATATAAATACGAGGATTTATTAACAAATGAGTTGCAACTTGTGGAGTGTCAGGATGCATTGTTCTAATTTTTGGCATCAAAAAAATTTTTCCATTTTTACCTACTCGTTGAGACCAGAATATAAAAGAACCTTTCAAAAAAATTTTAGAAAGTATGTATAAAATAATTATAAAAGGTGAAAATATCAATATACCTACAATTGCTCCAAAAAAATCTAATAATCTTTTAAAAAAGTTATATTGCATTTATGGAACTATCTTTTAATTGTTCTTTGATTAATTTAATCTGTAAATTTATTACTTTTGCTTCGTCATAAAGTTTTAATGCACGTTTTCTTCCTTTTACTCCATATTCTCTACACAACTTTCTGTTTTTTATAAATTTTATCATATTATATTCTAAATCCTTTGCAGATTTAATTGGAATTAAAAGACCAGTTTGTTTATCAACCACCTCTTCTCTTGATCCTCTTATATTTGTTGCCAAAATTGGCTTTGACATCATCATAGCTTCGATAATACTTCTTGGCATTCCTTCCCTCCAAGAAGGTAAACAATATAAATCCATGACAGAAATTAATTCTGGAATATCATCTCTTAGCCCTAGAAATTTTATATTATTTTGTAATTTAATTTTTGCACTTTTAATATGGTCATTTATATTAGTATCATGATCTGATTCTAATCTTTCCCCTACAACTAAAAAAATTACATCTTTATATTTACTAAAAATTGATTTTGCTGCTTCTAAAAATTCTACAATTCCTTTTTCTTTAACTAGTCTTGCGATACAACCAACAACAAAATAATTTTTTGAGATTTTCAGTTTCTTTTTTATTAAATTTGATTTTTTAATATTAAAAGGCTTAAACTTTTCGATGTTTACGCCATTACCTATTGTAAATATCTTATCCTTTGGGAGTATATTATATTTCGTAGCTAAATTTTGATCTTCATAACTTTGTGTAAAAATAACATTTGTTAGGTATCCCATTAACTTTTCTAAATTTAAATAGAATAAAAACTTTAGTTTATTCATATTTTCATGAAAATAAAAACCATGTGCAGTGTAAATTACTATTTGGACACCAGCAAGTTTACTTGCAATTCTTCCAATGATAGAAGCAACAGGAGTATGAACGTGAACAATATCATAATTTTCTTTTTTAAATATTTTATATAATAAGAAAAATGATTTTAAAATTTTGAAAGGATTTAAATTTCTAGGAATATCAATGTTTTTAATTATATAACCTCTGTCTCTGAGAGGATTTATGTGTTTTCCATACGAACAAATTGCTTCGACTTCCCAACCTTCTTTTTTTAGTCCGTCAATTAGTGGAATAAGAAAATGATATAGCGTAAAGTCTACTGCACATAATTGACAAATTTTAAGCTTTGAACTTCTCAATTAATTTTTCTCCATCCAAGATTGTAGCATCAAAATATTCCAAATGGGATGTTGCCAGTTTCTATCACCACTTAAATGTTCTTCCCATTTTTTATTTATCAATTCATGGTTTAGGGGTAGATTTTTTTTTAATTTTGAAATATCTAATAAATCACTGGCCCAGTCTTTTAGTGGACCTCTAAGCCAACTATCAATTGGAACCCCAAAACCTTGTTTTGGTCTATCAATTAAGTAATAAGGTATATACTTGTTAAGAATTTTTCTTAATGGCACCTTACCTTTTTTACCTACTAATTTTTCTTTAATTGGTATTTGCCAAGCATACTTAATCACTCTTTCATCTAAAAAAGGGACCCTTGTTTCTAACCCGTGGGACATAGCAGCTCTATCAATTTTAACTAAAATGTCGTCAGGTAAATACATATTGATATCAGTCTTCATCATATTTTCAATAAAACTTGTTTGATCATCCCAAAAGTCAAATATTCTTGCAAATGTAGCATCTTCGTCTATATCTTTAAGTGGAGTTTCTGTACGCCATTGACTAATCATTTTAATGTATAAATCTTCTTTAGATGAAAATTCTAGTAATTCAGAAAACTTGTGTATTTTATCGCCAATATTTTTAAATTGAAAATTTGATGGAAAAAATAGTGAAAAAGAATTAAAAATTTTTGTAAAAGTACTTGGTGGAATGGAACAACAAGATATAGAAATTAATTTTCTTAAGTTTAATGGTAAATGATTAAATTTGTTTATGATAGAATTAGACCATAAATATCGATTATAACCTCCAAAAAGTTCATCACCGCCATCTCCAGACAAACATACTTTTACATATTTACTTGTAATTTTTGAGAGTAACATAGTTGGAATTTGAGATGAGTCACCGAATGGTTCGTCGTATACTTGAGAAATATTTGGAATCATTTTTATTGTTTCTTCAGGTGAAACGTAAAATTCATGATGGTCAGTGCCTAAAATTTTTGATATTTCTTTAGCGTATTTTGCTTCATTATAATCTGTTTCTGTAAATCCAATAGTAAAAGTATTTATTTTTTTTTGTGACTGTTCTTGCATTAATGAAACTATTAGTGATGAATCTATGCCACCTGATAAAAAAGCTCCTATAGGTACATCTGAAATCATTTGTTCTTTTATAGCCAACCTGAGAGTATTATGAAGATTAGCATTAGATGAAAATTTATTATTTGAAAAATTTGCTTCTTTTACTATCGTATCAAAGTTCCACCATTGAGTTATATTTTTTTGTGAATTATAACTGTTAATTTCTATTTTGGAACCAGCAGGTAATTTATATATATTTTCATATACGGAATGAGGCGAAGGTACATATCCAAATTTTATCATTTGAGCAACTGCAGATTTATTTAATTTAAAACTCAGTTTATTTTGTGCTTTAATTGATTTCAATTCAGAAGCAAAAATGAGATAACCATCCAAGAAACCATAATAAAGAGGTTTTTCACCAATTCTATCTCTAGCTAAAATAATTGTTTTTTTCTTTCTGTCCCATATTGCTAAAGCAAACATACCTCTGGAAAAATAAAGTGCCTTGTCAATACCCCAAAATTCAATCGCTTCAAGTAAAACTTCTGTATCAGAATTTCCTTCCCAATTGATTTTTTTTTCATTATCTAATTTTGATTTAATATCAATATAATTATAAATTTCTCCATTGAATGTAATGACATATCTTTTACTTTTAGATATCATTGGTTGATTGCCATTTGAACTTAAATCTATAATTGAAAGTCTTGTATGACCCAAAAAGACATTATCTTCGTGCCACATACTATTATTATCTGGGCCCCTGTGAGACAAAGCTTTGGTCATTTTATCTAAGTTATCTATATCTAATATAGATTGATTAGATTTTTTTAATTTTAAAAATCCGGTAATTCCGCACATTTTTGACTCTGTCTTACTGTTGATATTACAAGTTATTTTTTATAAGCTAACGCACACCAATAAGGTTTACTAGGACTAAATTTAATAGAATGAAAACCACTTGAAGTTAAAAGTTCTATTATTTCGACTTTACTATATCTTTTCTCAAAGGTAGTACCAAACCTATCCAAGCTATCAGTTCTCATTGTATATAAAGATTTGTTTCTATAGTATGACAATGGCAAATTAGAAATATTAAAGTTAAGTTTTTCTAAAAAAAAGCTTAAACGTGCTAGAGGGAAATATATTACCAAAGCAATTATTTCACAAATAATCATTTTAAGGTTTTTGGGTAAACGACTTATAGTTTTTCTTAAAAAATCAGAACATTTCCATAATAATCTGAACCAGTTTGGTTCATTTTCAAAAGAATAATATAAATAGATTAAAAAAGGAGCATCTTTTTTTAATAGTCTATTAATTTCTTTTAGGGCGATTTCTATGTCTGGGACATGATGTAGCACACCTAAGGAATAAGCAAAATCGTATTTATTATATTTAATGTTAGTTTTAGTAACGTCTGCAACTAAAAAATCAACATTATTAAATTCACTTAACAATTTTTTTGAAACTTTAATAGACTTAAAACTTGCATCTAATAATGTAAGTTTCTTGCATTTTGGAGCAACACATTTAGCCCATCTTCCAGTACCACACCCAAAATCAATACCAATAGATTTTTTTCCTATTTTTTCCCACGGAAATATATCAAAATAATTACTAAAAATTTCGTCCAATTCATTTTTATTCAGACTAATTTGATTAAATTTTTCCCATTCAACAATAATATTTTTATTTTTTTTCATTTATTATCTCGTAGATTAAATTGATATAATCATTAACAACCATATTCATACTAAAATTCTTGACAATTCTGTCTCTACCTTTTTTTCCTAGATCTTTT
The DNA here is from genome assembly GCA_902616615.1 of uncultured SAR116 cluster alpha proteobacterium. Classification (GTDB taxonomy): domain Bacteria; phylum Pseudomonadota; class Alphaproteobacteria; order Puniceispirillales; family Marisalimonadaceae; genus Marisalimonas. Next base: position 33,882 of record CACMTN010000009.1, read on the forward strand.
CTTTTTTTTGGTGACATGAAATAAATTTTTTTCCATCCTTCAACTATATCTTTTGGTTCTAATGTATTAACTATTATTCCAGTACAGCCTATTATTTGTTTACAATCACCAACATTAGTTGCAACACATGGTACAGAAGAATTCATTGCCTCACCCAAAACATTTGGAAAACCTTCACTTCGTGAGGTTAATGCTAGAAGGTCAAAGTTATTTATAATTTTTTTAGCATGCTTTACTTCTCCTAACAAAATTGAACTTGCCAGAAGATTGCCTTTACGTAATGAATTTAGCAAACACTTATTCTCTAACGACAAATCTTTACCTACAAACACAAATTTAATATTTTTAATTTTTTGGTTGATGATCTTTGCACTTCTTATAAATAAATCAATTCCTTTAATTTTTGATTTTTTCCCGATATAGCCTATTAAAAATTCATTTTTAATATTGTGGAAACGTCTAAAATTTCTATTATCATTTAAATTAATAACATTTTGTATTTCAAAACCATTATGAATAACTTTTTTTCTTAACGGTTTATAACCTATTTTCATATGACTTTCTAAACCATGTCGTGAGTTTGCAATTATACAATCTGGAACTTTTGAAAAAAAAGAGAGAAATTTAACTAATAACCAATTTCGCAAACCTAATATTCTGATTTCTGGTGCAGAACATCTTAAGTTCCAAATAAGTTTAATATTAGGAAACCTAATTTTAATTAGAGTTCCTATTAAATCTGAAACATGAAGCCATGACATAACTATAGGAGGTTGTAATTCTGATATTAATTTAAAAGTATTGTTTATACTTTTTAATAAATTTAAAAGGTTATTAATTTTAATATGAACAACTTTGATTTTTAATTTTTTAAAATCATGTGACATTAATCCATTTTTTTTTAAACAAAAAACAACATTTTTGATTTTTTTCCCTTCTGAGTTTTTTATAAATTTATATAGCATCATCTCAGCTCCACCCTGATCCAAGCTATTAATAATATGAACTATTTTAATCATTTTAGAAGTGACTCTTTAAACCAATTGATTTTTTGGGAGTGCGACCTATATGTTTTTTGTAATCTAATAAATGTAGAGAATTGTGTTTTAAAAGTATTTTTTTTGTAAAATTTAGTATGCTTGTCCCTTTTCCCGAACATAAATTGTAAGCACCAGAAGTGTGCTTAAATATAATTTTGGTTATTTCTTTAGATACATCCTTTACATTCATAAAATCTCTAATGTCATCACCATTAATTATTTCAACTGGTCTTTTTTTTAAAATTTGGTTTTTTATATAAGGATATAATCTTTTTGCACCTTCACCTTTACCGTAAATGTTAAATAATCTAATCCATAAGAATTCAACATTACTATTTTTTAAGATTTCAGTTGAAACTAGAAATGTAGCCGCTTTACAAGATCCGTAAAGAGTGCTTGGTTTTAGCTGAGTTTTTGTAGACATATACTCCACAGTATTGTCATATTCATAAAAAGTACCAATCCCAACAAATTTTTTTAAATTACTATTTTTGGCATACTCTGCAATTTTTATTGTTCCATTCATACATTCTAAATTTTTATGAGAATTTAAATAATCTTCATGTTTCAGATACCAAGCAAAATGGATAAAAATATCTACATCCTCAAATACTTTATCCCACCATCTTTTATTTTTATTAAAAATGTTTTTTATGTAAATTATCTCTTTAATATACTTTTGCACCTCTTTTGGAAAATCAGTTTTTTTGCGAAGAACAAGTTTAACTTTTATTTTCATACTAGCTAATCTCAATAGCACCTGATTTCCAATGAAACCAGATGCACCTGTTAATAAAACTAACTTAGTAGTGTTAAAATTTTTATTCAAAATAATTCACTTAACTTTTTATACAATATAGAACACATTAAATTAAAAATTTTTAATGTTATTAAAATAGAAGAAGTAATACCATAAATCATACCACCAACTTTTCTAGAAGATTGGTATCCAGAGAAAATAAGTGAAATAATAGTAAAAAACATATTAGGTTTTGATTTAAGATCTTGATAATAAATTCTAGATTTAGAAGACTTTTTTTTGTTTAAATAATAAAAATTAGTACCTATAACATACTTAAAAGTTCCCAAACAACAAGCTGATAACATAAATGGTAAATCACCCCACCAAGACGTCCCAGAGAATGATAGTTTTTTTAATTTATCTGATTTCCAAACACCATATATATGAAAACACTGAATAAAGGCTGTTTTAACCATTCTTCTTAGCACATTTTTATTTTCGGTTTCAAAATCAAATTTTATTTTTTCATTTAGAGAATTATTCAAGTACATTAAGTCTCCAAACGCCAAAATGGCATTTTCATCATTATCTAGTGCTCTAGTTAACTTTTTGACATAATTTACATCCCTTAAATCATCATGTGCCATCCATAAGAAATATTTTCCAGAAGCTTTTCTTAATACAAAGTCAAAATTTCTAAAGATGGTTAATGTTTGTTTTTGTCTATAATATTTTATTCTCCTTTCTTTTTTAATAATATTATTTACTATTAAAGACGTGTCATCAGAAGAATTATTATCAGAAATGATTATTTCTAAATTTTTCTCTGTTTGGTTTAAAATAGAATACAGAGCTTTTCTTAGAGTAAGTGCTCCATTCCTCACAGGAAAGCCAATCGAAACATGTGGATTTAAAGTTTTTTTTTTATTTTCTATCATTTTATTCTTTTTAAAAAACCATTAGGAGCAGCGCTGATTAGTAACTGATTATCGATGGTTTTATCTGCTTTGAAATTTTGATTTCTTTTCAACCATTTTAGAGTAGCTACCATAGGATTATTCTTTTCAGACCATGGTCTATCGATAAATGAATCCTCAGAAACAAACTGCAGACAAGTATCAAACACGATACAGTAGCTATTAATACTTACAAATTTTGCATAATTATCTAATTCTTTTAAAACGTGGTCTGATGTATGATTTGAGTCTAAAAAAACTATTGTTTTTTTATCTTTGTTGAAATATTTTTCAACTTTTTTTAGTGTTTTCTCATCTGTTGAAGATCCCTCTATCAATTTTATTTTATCAATAAGTGGATGATTCATTATTTCTTCTTTATTGTGATTTCTAATTTCAATGTCTACACCAACAACTTTTCTGTGAGAGTCTTTCCAGTCTATTCCCTCCATTATATCTAACAGGGTTAACATTGATGCTGAAAAAATAAGAGATCCACCATGAGCAATTCCTGTTTCTATAATTAAATCTGGCTGAACCTTAAATATAATTTCTTGTAAAGCAATTAAGTCTTGAGGATATTGAATAATTGGCCTACCTAACCAAGAAAAATTATATGAATATTTACTCTTATGACTTAACGAAAAAAATTCTTTTGCTGAGCTTACTAATTCATTGTTTAATGCTTGTTTATCTATTCTTTCTTGTGTTTCTTTTTTAAAAATTTTAATTTTGTCAGGCATGTTAAATCTTCTTTATTTTGGTTAATTTTGGAATTGCTGTGTAAATCTCTATATCTTTATATTCAATCAGTTCTTTCATTATCTCATCCACAAGGTTCCATGCTAGAATAATTATTATATCAGGTTTAATTTTTTTTATTATACTTATATCTGAGATAGGTATGTGACTGCCAGGCAAATAAGAGCCTTGCTTGCTTTTTGCTTTATCTATTACACCATGCAATAAATCAGATTTGATACCTGAATAATTTAACAAAGTATTACCTTTTGCGGCAGCACCATAGGCTATTACTTTTTTATTTTTTAATTTTGATTTAATTAATAAATTAAGTAAATCTAACTTAGCTCTCAAAGCTTGTTTTTGTAAATTTAGATATGTTATTGGAGATTTACACAAGTATTTTTTTTCTTGTTTCAATAATATATTTATTATCTTTTCATTTACTTTTCTTTTTGATTTTTCTTTTTTTAAAAATACTCTTAAACTTCCACCATGAGTAGGAATAACCTGGATATCGAAAATCTTAAGTTTAAATTTTTTTAGAGCAATTATTAAAAATTCTAAGGATAAATAGCTATAATGCTCGTGATAAATTGTATCCCATAAGTTGTTTTTAATTAAACTTAATAAATGTTGAAACTCAATAGAAATTACACCTTCTGTATCAATTAAAAAACTAAGCCCTTTGAGAAAATCATTTATATTTGGAACATGTGGTAACACATTGTTTGCAATTACCAAATCTGGTCTTTTATAATTTTTTACAATTTCTTGTGAAATTTTGTAACTAAAGAAATTTATTAATGTATCAATTTTTTTCTTTTTTGAAATTGATCCAGCCAGTTTAGTTGGTTCTACACCTAGACAAGGAATTTTTTTCTTTAATACATGTTCAAGTAAATAGCCATCATTTGAAGCAATTTCTACAACAAAACTAGAAGTATTCAAATTGAAATATTTTATAGCATAATCTACAAAAGATTTTGCATGATTACAAAGTGTCTTTGAGGTACTTGATAAATACGCATAATCTTCTTTAAACACCTCCATAGATGATTTATATGCCGGTATTTGTAAAAGTCCACAAGAGCTACATAAAAACAGTTTTAAGGGTAAGTATGTTTCGTTTTGTTCAAGTTCATACTTTTTTAAATAATCATTACTTAATGGTTGATGCCCAAGATCAAATACAGATTTTCCAAGGTTTGTGTTACAGTATCTACATTTAATAGTTTTTCTCCTAAAGTTTAGAATATTTTTATCCAAGGGATAAATAGTTCGGTTGAGATGAAATATTGTTTCGATTCAAATAACTTCTTGGATCAAAAATTATAGTATTTTTATTTATTTGAAGATTAGATAGTTTTTTATACTCTTTATGAGTAGTAGCAATAACAATTGCATCAGCCCAATTTACTTTACTTTCCCAATCATTAACAAACCCTAAATGTAAATTTTTGCCTAAATCATCTACATTAAATTTATTTAAAAATGGATCATGAAATTTGACTAAGCATCCTAATTTAATAGCATAATCAATCATTTTTATTGATGTAGACTCTCTTATGTCGTTAGTTTCAGGTTTGAAAGTTACTCCTAAAAATAATATATTTTTTGTTGATTTTGATTTTGACATTTTTTTTAGAAGCAATTCAATACAATATTCAGGTTGTTTATCATTTGTCTCAATTATAGCATTTAAAACATGTGGTTTTACATTTAGTTCTAATGATTGTGATGACAAAGCCATCAAATCCTTAGGAAAACAACTACCACCAAAACCTGGACCAGGTATCAAGTAATCCAAAATCGATGTTGAATTTTTATTTTTGCAATTTGACCATCTGTGATCATTATTTACAATTTCAATAATTTTTGAAAAATTAATATGAGTAAGATTATTTGAAATTTTAGATAATTCGTTAATTGCAGAAATCTGAAGAGCTAATAACGTGTTGTTTACATACTTGGACATTTCAGCTGTTCGGGAATTTGTATAAATTTTTTTACAATTGAAATGCTGGTATAACCTAGTTAGTCTATTTTTAGTTTTTATATCCTCATAACCTATTATTATTCTATCAGGATTTATACAATCATAAACCGCATTACCTTCTCTGAGAAATTCTGGGTTCATTCCAAGTCCGAAATCACCATTCTTATGTTTGAATGTTGAGTTATCTTCAATTATTTTTTTAAAAATAGTATCGGTTGTTCCAGATAAAACCGTACTTTTAATAACAATACTACAAAATGAATTATAATATTTTAACCATTTCCCTATAACTCTACCAACATTGTATATGTTAGTAAGTGAAATTTTTTTATTTACCGTTGGTGTACCAACACATATAAGAATAATTTCTGGATCACCAAAATTCTCTACTTTAAATTCATATGCTGAAAAACATTTGTCATTTATAGATTTCACAAGAATTTTTCTTAAACCCTTTTCATAAAATGGTAGCTGTTTGTTATTTATTGATCTAATCTTGTCCTGATCTATATCTAGCACTCTTACCTTATGACCAATACTTGCTAAAACGAGTCCAGATACTAAACCTACATAACCTGCACCAATAACATTTACTTTCATAGTATCCCTTTATAATTTTCAAGATAAAATCTGTAAGATTTTAAAAGACCTTTTTCAAGTGAAATTAAAGGTTTAAAGCCTAACATTTTAGAAATTTTGGTTATATCTGGACACCTTCGTTTTGGGTTGTCTGTTAAGTATTCAATATCTGAATTTTTAATCTTATTGATCACTAAATTTGTATTTGTTATTTGGATTATTTTCTTTGCTAAATCTTCAATAGAAATTTCTGGTTTAGGATTACCAACGTTAAAAACGTGGCCATCATGTTTGCTCAACAAAACTAATAAATAGGCATTAATAGCATCTGCAACATAACAAAAAGTTCTTGTTGATTTGCCATCAGAAAATAATTCTAAATTTTGGTTTTTTATAATATTTTGAAAAAAATCTGAGACAACTCTTCCATCATTTAATGACATTCCAGGACCATAATTATTGAATGGTCTTACTATCTTTACAGGGACACCATACTGCTTAAAAAAATTGACACATAGAGTTTCTCCATATCTTTTAGATTCATCATAGGAGGCTCTTGGACCTATAGAGCTTACATATCCTCTGTATTCTTCTTTTGTAGGTATATTGAACTCATCAGGGTCTCCATATATTTCACTTGTTGAAAAAAATAAAAAACTTTTACAAGGACTATTTTTAGCATGATCAAGTAAATTTCTTAGTCCAATTACATTAGCATCCATAGTTTCGATCGGTTTTTGCCTATAAAAAATTGGAGATGCAACCGATGCCGCGTGTATAATATAATCTACATTTGGAAAAGTTTTTGTTTTAATAATATCAGTATCTATTATTTCAAAATCATTTCTTTTAATAAACGTTTCTATCCACAAAGGCTTACCTCGAATAAAATTATCTAATGCATAAATTATAATTTTATGATTTGAATTTAACTTATCATTTAAGTTTGAGAAAAAATGACAGAAGTGGGCTCCTAAAAATCCTGCAGCGCCAGTAAGTAGTACTTTAGATCCAATGAAACCATTTGCTTTATCACCTAGCCTTCTAAGGTTATCCTTCGCATCTAAAGTAAATTCATTTAAAATTGTACTCATTGATAAATCCTTCTGCTTATTTACCAAATTTTCCAAGGAGCTTGGTTATTTTCCCATAAACTATTAAGTACATTTTTATCTCTTAGAGTATCCATAGGCGCCCAAAAACCGTTATGTTGATAAGCTGCTAAATCATTATTTTTTGCTAATTTAGATAAAATAGATGTTTCCCAAATCACTGAATAATCATTAATTAAATCTACGACATTCCTTTCTACAATAAAAAAACCACCATTTATCCATGTACTTCCACCGTCAGTTTTTTCTGAAAAAACCCTAACTGTTTTATTATCACTTTTGAACTTAAGTGATCCAAATCTTCCAGGAGGATTTACAGCAGTCAAAGTTACTTTTTTATTATTTTTTTTATGAAATTTTACTAGTGAATTTATATTAATGTCTGATACTCCGTCTCCGTATGTGAATAAAAAAGGTTTATCAATATCAAGATATGATTTTACATTTATAAGTCTCCCACCAGTCATACTATCTTCACCTGTATCAATAAGTGTAACTTTCCAAGGATCATTTTTTTTTCTATGAAATTTTGTTTTTTTATTTACAAAATCAAATGTAACATCCGAATTATGAATAAAGTAATTATTAAAATATTCTTTTAACAAGTATCCCTTATAACCACAACAAATTATAAATTCATTAATATTATAATATGACAATGCTTTCATGATATGCCATATTATCGGCTTTCCACCAATTTCAATCATAGGTTTGGGTTTTAAATGAGTTTCTTCACTAATACGCGTTCCCAAACCACCTGCCAAGATTACAGCTTTCATGTCCTAATCCTTAATTTAGGTTTTAAAAGTATTCTAATTTAATTCATCTATAAGAGCATCAGCCCAAGGTACCACATTTTCAGTTATAGGGAAGCCTGTTATTAAAGATTTGATATATGACAAAATGAATTTGTTTAATTCATTCTTTCTTTCAAATTTAGATAATAGGTTTTTTTTAATTAAAATTGTATTAAGAATTATAGGTAAATCTTTTATATTTTCTACTTTATAAATTAACTTTGAAAAATCAAAAAAATTATCACCAAACATAATTATTGGTTTGTCTAATATCATTGATTCAAAAACAATTGAACCTGAAATAGTTAAAACTGCTTGTGTTTTTTTAATAATTTCTTTTGAAGGGGCGTCACAAAATAATACATTATGAAAATTAGATAAGTATTTATATTGCCATGTTGGTCTAGCACCACGTCCCCATGGGTGCTCTTTAACAATCAATGAGTAATCTAGAGGTAATGATTTTGATATATTTTCAATTAATGCAACTTGATTCAAATACCAATTACCTTGGGTTAAGGTAGATTGTTCAGGTTGGAAATGCATAGCAAAAAAAATATTTTTTTTTGGAATTTTATTAACATTTTTTTCACCATAAACTCCAAGATAATTATTAATTTGTTTTCTATATAATCGTAATATGTTTGCCTTAATTTTTTTTAGTGGATCAATTTTAGTGTAAAAAATATTTTTATCTTCCATTAGATTTTTTATAATGTAAGAAAATATTTTATTAAACTTTGGAGTAACAGCATTTATGCCAGGATTTGAACCTTTATTTTTTTTTATAAGGTCATCTTTATTTTTAAAATCTAAAATTCTGTTTTTAATCTTGTCTATTCTTAACAAATCATTCTTAGTGAATTTGTAATTATAAAGATCATTATATTTTTTTATCATTGAATAAGAATGTAGAAATTCATCATTAGCGTAAAAGCCAGCGCCCAGATTGTCTTCATAAAATAAACATGGATTAATAATAAACGTTTTAATTCTATAATAATTTGCTAATTTTATAGCTACATAAGAGATCAGTGTATCTGATGTTTGACATACGATACCTTTTTTATTTTTAATGTGTAATGATAAAAACTCGGTAATATTGATTATTAAATTTTGAATGTATTCAAATTTTTCTATTCTATTTCCTGAAGAACCTAATAACATTGAATAGTCTGAAAATGCTCTTTCAGAAGAAATTATCTGTGACCAATTTATATGTGAATATTTATTTAAAAATTTCTCAATGGAATTATTTTTATGAAATTTGTAATCTTTATAAAAGTTTTCAAAGGTGAAAGTGTTACTATTAATTCTATTGAATTTGAAGACTTCGTTAATGTCACTATCTTTCCAAAACAAAAAAGTACTAGAAATGTTTTTTTTAAAAAATAATTTTTCAGCTAGTGAAAAATAAAAATCCTGATTTAGTTCAGAGTGTTGATTATGAATAAAAAGTAAAGACACTTACTTTATCTCACTAAAATTTAGTTGGTAAATTTTATCTGCTATTTTTTCACCTGCACTACCATCACCAAATAATTTATCTTGTTTAAAATAACCAACTTTAATGATACTTTTAATCTTTTTAACTATTTCTTTTGTATTATATTCCGAAAAAACAATATTTTCACCATGTTCCCTGTCTTTTTGACGATCACCAACCAAAACTGCAGGAACGCCTAAAAAAGAACCTTCTCTGATGAAAGATGACGAATTACCTACGCAACATGTTGCATTTTTCAAAACCCTTGCAAAATTTTCAGGTGTAAAATTTTTGTAGTAATAAATGGGTTCACTCATATTATATTCTCTAAAGTGACGTATTCCTTTAGAAACATCATCACTTCCAGCATCTATGTTAGGCCACATTACTAATTTCTGAAAATTTGGGATTGCTTTCAACGCATTTAATGTTTCTGTAACTTGTTCAAAACCTTCTCCAAAACTTGTAGTAACAGGGTGCTGTAACATAAGTATATAGGGTCTTTTCCAGTTTAGTGGGATTCCCGCTCCAAGCTGATTTTTCATTATAGCACTATTTATTTCTAAATTTTGACCAATTAAAACGTCAATCGATGGACACCCAAAATTAAATACATATTTAGGATTTTCACCCATTTTAATAACTCTTTTTGCTGATAATTCTGTGGCTACAAAATGCACGTCGGCAAGTTTAGTTATGGAGTGCCTTACTCTATCATCAATATTTCCACTTATTTCTCCACCTTGGAGATGTATTAGAGGTATATTTAAGTATGTTGCTGCTATAGCAGTTGCCATAGTTTCAAACCTATCAGCAACAGTAATAACTGCATCTGGCTTTAAATCCTGAAAAGCAGTTGCTAACTCTATGATCCCTAATCCAGTTGATTTAGCTTGTGTTGTTAAATTTTCACCTTCTATTACATAATGAATAGATCTATGAATTTTAAAACCATCATCTTCAATTATTTTAGTAATATTTCCAAATCTATCTAATAAAGCTGATGCACCTACAATTAAAATTAAATCTAAATTTGGGTGTTTTTTTATAGCTTTCATAACAGATTTTACACGACCATAATTTGCTCTACTAGCTACAACTACACAAATTCTTTTCATTTAAAATTCTCTATTTTTTTATTTATTTGATTTTTTCAAGTCTTTATAATTTAAAAAATCCCAAGCACTTTTTTTATTTATAACTTTCATACCTATAACTTCTCTATATTGATCTACGGGTATGCCAGCATCAGATGGTTTCTTTACCTCTAAGTCGTCAAATGTTATTGTATGACCAACATTAAGATCTTTGTTACAAGCTAATGCTCTACCAAAAATTCTTCTTAACTCTTTTTTGTTATTTATCTTTTTATTGTCTTCACCCAGACCTCTTGCAATTTCTAAAAATCTAACCCCTCTTACCAACTCAGAAAATTGATTTATACTTAAAGACGCACTTGAATCAGGACCAAACATTCTTTTATCAAAAGTGATGTGTGCTTCAATAACTGCTGCCCCTAGGGTTACTGCTCCTAAGCATGGATAGATAGTGCCAGAATGATCTGATAAACCAACCGGACAAGAAAATTTTTTTTCAAAAATTTTTAGCCACTCTAAACCTATGTCCTTTGCACTTGTAGGATATTTGGTTGTACATTGAAGTATAGTGTAAGGAATTTTTTTATTCTTTAACATAGATGTCGAAGATATTAACTCCTGAATAGTTCCCAAACCAGTTGAGATTATTACTTCTTTTTTGGTTTTTGCTATTTTTTCTAACAATAACATATTAGAAGCATCCCCTGATCCGATTTTGTAGCGTTTAACGTTAAGTTTTTCTAGTAAATTTACAGCTTCTAAAGAAAAAGGTGTTGCAAGGAATTCAACTTTCAATTCATCACATTTTTTTTTGATATTATGCCAATCTTTTTCCGAAAATTCCATTCGTTTCCAATAGTCATAACGAGTACTGTCTTGATATGAAAAATTTACTCTAAAAGGTTCTTTTTTACTACTTTCAGCATCTGCAATATGTATTTGAAATTTTACCGCATTAACGCCTATAGATGATGCCGACTCTAGTAAAGAATAGAGCATTCCTAGACTTCCATCGTGAGCCTGGCCAATCTCTGCAATAATAAATGTTTTCCCTTTATCTTTAAAATTTTCAATTTTCAACTAATTTTCACCATTACAAAAGTTAATAAAAATTATATTTTTTCACTAATTGCTATATTTAATTTTTTAGCAATAAATATTTCTGTTTTTCTTAATGATTCTTTTGTTAGACCACCTATATGAGGAGTGATAATCACATTTTTGTTTTTAGTTAAATCTTGCCAGTGTCTTAAGTTGTTTTTTGAGTTTTCGTTTGAAATTACATCTAATGCAACTCCTGCAAAATCTCCCCTCTTTGTTGCGTTCATTAAAATTTCTTCATCTATCAATTCACCTCGTGAAGAATTAATAAAAAATTTATTTTTCAATAATTTAATTTCTTTTTTTCCAATAATGGGAGGTTGTTTATAATTATAATTTGCACATAAAACTACAATTCTACTCTTATTTATCAGTTCTAAAATGTTATCTAATTTAATCCAATTTGACTTAGCATTAATTTTTTTTTTATCATAATACATTATTTTAGCACCAAAGGCATCACAATAATTAGCAACTTGTGTTCCAACTCTACCTAATCCAATTAATCCTACCTTATTAGAAAACAATTCTTCACCTCTACATTTATTTCTTTCCCACTCTCCATCTGCAATTGATCTAATTGCTATCCCATATCTTCTTAATAACGCTAATATTAAACCAAAAGTGTGTTCTGGTGTAGCTTTTATCGCTTTTAAAAATCTAGTTTCACCACGTAATGTTAAAACCTTAATTTTTTTCTTACTCATGTGTTCTATATCTAAATGATTGTGACCTGTCGTAGGACTGCATAACCATTCTAAATTTGGACAATTTTTCAAAAAATCTTCGTCTATATTATGCGATAGTCTAACAAATAAAACATTTAGTGAAGACAGAAATTTTTTTAAATTACTACCATCGTACATTATTACATTACCAATTTTTTTAAGTATTAAAATAGCATCTGTTGAAAATTTTTCTGGCTCTAAAATACCTATTTGCATAAAATTTTCCTTAAGAGTTTTAAATCTTCAAGATTATCAATATTTATTGATTTTGTTTTTTTCATTTCAAATAACATTGGATTATTACATAATAATTTTTTTGTTTTGAAAATATAGGGAACTTTAGTTACGTATAATGCACCATTTCTAATATATACAGGTCCGTGAGTTTGCCTCCTAATACCTTTATTATGGTCTTCACTAAGTGGTTTAAGGTTTTTTCCGACTTTCTTGTACATAACATTTTTATTTATATAATCTTCTTGATAACATGATATCAACGAATTTGTTTTTGATGACATGAAAGCTTTAACAGCCTTACAGATATCATTTGAATTTCGCTGAGGATTGGTTGGTTGTAATATCATAACTGCATCAAAAGTATGACCCATTTTTTTTAATGAGACTAAAGCATGAAGGACGAATTCAATTGATTTAGAGATATCTTTTGCTGCTTGTTTTGGTCTTAGGAATGGTACTTCTGCACCAGCTTCTTCAGCAATTTCAGCTATTTTTGGATCATCAGTTGATACTATACATTTTTTTAAAGTATGTTTTTTTCTTAATTCCAAACCTGTTTCTATTGACCAATTTATAAGTGGTTTTCCACACAAATCAACTATATTCTTTCCTTTTATACCTTTTGACCCTCCTCTGGCAGGAATAATTCCTAAGATACTTTTATTCATGTTTTTTATCCATTAGTTATCTTTGAACAATTTAAAATATTCTACTTTAAATCATTATAGCCGCCTAATGTCTCTGCTAAATTCATTAATTTTATTGCATACTCAGGAGAAACTAACCCAGAATTATCTCCATACAAAAAATCTTTGTTTTGTAGAAAAACTCCTGGTTTATATTTAACATCTAAGTAATTATTAAAATTTCCATCTTCTATTTTAAAACTATTTTTTCTGATTATTTTGAAATTCTCGATTGGATTAAAAATATACCTTGTAGAACTTGTCATCCATTCAACCTTCCAATTTCCAGGGGAATTCCAGTTTGCGTGATAAACAAACGGAACATAATTTTCAGTTATTCCTGAGCCATAAAAAATACTTCCTGATGGATGCCAATTTAGTTCTTTTTCTTTAATAAGAAATGAACATTCAGAGTATAAAGGCAGTCCAACTTGTGAAAAAGCCATATCTATAACGTGCATGCTGTTTGCTAATATCCACCTTTTTTTAACTTCAGCATTTTTATTTACCGGACCATCAATGCTATCATAATTCTCATTAAATTCAAAATAGACACTTTGAATTTTCTCTTTTGAATCTTTAATAAGTTCTATTACACTTTTATATGAAGAGTAATATCTTCTATTATAAGCCACTCGTAAATTAATGTTGTTTTTCTTTATTAACTTTAATATTTGATCGGCCTCTTTTTTATTTAAGACCATTGGTTTTTCAACAAGAATATTTTTAATTCCTAAGTTTATGACATTAGATGTAGTTTCATACAACATCTCAATTGGAGCAGCAACTATAACGTGTGAGGGCTTGAAAATTTTTACAGCTTTTAACAAATCCCTTTCAAAAAAGTAAACTCCTAAATTTTCAACTTCTTTTTTAGCTCTTGATGTTGGTGCCCATGCACCAATCGCCTCTGTGTAGAGATCTTTTAATGCTAAAAGATGGGCAATCCCCATTTTTCCTGTACCAATTACTAAAACTCTTACACTCATTACTAGGTAAATCTATAAGGAGGATTTATACCACCACAAACTAATATGTCCTCAATACACTTGTGAGATATATTAGCGGTCTCTAGGTCTGGTAATTTAATATTGTCATGAGTCCAATTTTCAATAAAAGTATCGTTATTTGGGATATCAAAAGTCCCATTTTCAACAGTTTCATAGTTTAGGCCATATCTATACATAGGAACGTCTAAATCACTTCGTCTTTCCAAAATATTCCATGTCAGATTTCCATAGTTTACAGTAATTATAAAATGTTTTCCTTTTATCGTTAATATAACATTTGCACTGCTGTTAGCTGTAATTGAACTTAAAAGTTTCCCTTTTGAAGAAGTTATTACAAAGTTTGCGCCAAAATCATAGAATTCTTTACCTCTTCCACTTTCAATTAATTTATCTGAAAGATCTACCCATTTAACTTTAGGTTTATTATTATTCGAAAAATATATAAAATTATCAATTAAATGTATACCATTACAACCAAGTCCAATTGCTCCTCCATTAATTGTCATTATAAATTCTTCTTCATTTTTACAATAATCAAAAATTTTTTTTATGTGAGGCCAACTTCTTCTTATTAAGTTTACTTCAATTTGTTTATAAATTTTCTTGTTTTTCGCAATATTTAAAATAGAATTTATTTCCTTAGGATTAGAAGATAATGGTTTTTCTAATAAAATTTTGTTTGCATAAGATATATCAGTAAAATTTTTAAAATTTTCAAATCTTGAAGAAGCTGTCTCAGAAAAAAAAGCAAAATCGTATTTTTCACTAGGAGATTTTACCTTGATAAAATTTTCGAAACTCAAGGATTCTTTTTTCAGCTCAGATTTTGCAATGTCAAATACCTTTTCGTTTGGGTCATAAGTTTCAACTATACACCCAATTTTGATCAATCCTTTTAGGTGTCTTCTTCCCATTGACCCTAAACCTGAAATGTAAGCTTTTTTGTTATTTAATTTTATTTTCACATTTATAACCACTCATTCAAATCATTAATATCTATTCTATTAAGACAAAGTATATTTTCGTTAGAGTTTATTTCATTTATCCCTCTTTTCATTGTTAAACCATATCTATAACCACATTTTTCAGCGATATGAAAAACTTTGTCATTTACAGAAGATTTCCCACCATATGGATATGAAATACCATCCATTTTAAAACCTGTTATATCAGTTAAAATTTGTCTTGAATATTGTAACTCTTCTTTAATGGTATTCTCATCTAAATTTGATAGTGGTAGGTGTGAATGTGAATGCGACCCAAGTTGGTTTTTCCCAGCAAGAAATCTCAATTCGTCTCTAGAAAAATATATTTGTTTAGCGATATCACTTTCTTCTCCGAATTTACTCATAAAAAGGTTTGTCAACCAATCATTTCTTGCATCTTTGTCAACTACGAAATTTAAGAAATATTTGATTCTTCTTGAGATTTTATCATCATATCTATATTGAATTTTTAGAGCTTCTTCATCGAATTTGATGTTACTTATATTAAATTTTTTTTCTAACTCCCTAAATAACTCATTATCTGACATATGTAACCTTATCATATGTAATTTATGAACAAACAAAACTTTTCCATCAGTATATGGAAGTGTTGGAACAAAAAATATTGGGTAAAGATTAATTGATCTTAATTGTTTAGCTGCATTCAATTGTTCTTTTAAGCCATCATCAAAAGTGATTATAGCAAGTTTATAATCATTTTTTATTTTTCTTTTTTTGATATTTAATAAGTCATTCTGCGAGCCTATAAGCCAACCGTTTTTAGTTAAATTATGAATCTCCAATTCTAATTCCTTTGGAGTAATTGGGTATATGCCCTGTTTTGACTTTTTTGATCTGAAATAATGATGATTAATTATTAAAATAGTCATTTTGATTTTTTTTTATTAATTTTATTTGATGTTTAGTTAAACCATTTTCCGTATATGACAATACATTAAGGAGATCTTGTTCTGAAAAATCTATTTTTTTGTAGTATTTACCATTTATACTTTCCTGATTAAACGGTTTTAATTTTCCTTTTAAATAGCTTAAAACTATTTCAGGAAAGATATTTATTGAATCTCTAATCAACCTAAGAGTAATATCATAATAATTTTCATTAACCATGAAATGTGGTAAAACTCTGTGAAGTATTTTCCCTCCATCTACTTTTTTAGTGGCAATGTGGATAGTAGTTCCAAGAAACTTTAATTCTTTGTTAACGAAAGGCCAAAATAGTGTTGCGGAGCCTCTATAAAAAGGGGATAATCCCAAATGAAGATTAATTATTTTATCAGGAAATAATTTAAGCCAATCATCATTTAAAATCGCAGTTCCAAATAAACATACAACGTCAAAACATTCTTTCTTTATTTTATCTAAAAGATTTTGGCTATTTATGTCATCAACAAATTCATAATGTTTTTTATAGTTTTTTTTAAACCATTTTTCTTCATGAAATTGCATTAATCTAAAATGATTTCTAATAATATTAGAGTTATTTTTTTGTGTTTCATAATAATTTGTTTTTTTTTGAATAATTACACATGATTTATTAAATGATTGAGAAATTTTATGAATAAAATACGTGTGTCTGGGACTATTACTTGTAAGAATTAATACTTTCAATTTATTTTATTCCGATCTAGAAAATTTCTTGCCCAAAGTTCTAAGTTTATCCATTGCCATATAAAAAAAGAATTTTTCATTTTACCTTTTAAATAGTCTAAGTATATTGCTTTTGCTGTTTTAGGGTTTATCCATTCTCTTTCTGCAAAACTTTTCGAAGCTAAAATATTTTGAACCATTTCTTTCCATTCATTTGAAAGCCATTCTCTTTGAGGAGATTGAACTGATCTTTTTTTTGAAAAAGCAATATTATTTGAAGTGAACTTCGAAAGAATTTTTCGAAATATAACTTTACTACCTAAATTATTTAACAACAAATTTGTAGGAATACTTAAAGCAAACTCTACTAATCTATGATCTAAAAAAGGCACTCTTAATTCACAAGAGTGAAACATAGATACTCTGTCATTAAATCTTAATCCTCTTGGTATTTTATAAAACAACAAATCCTCTACGGCAAGACGTTTTACAGGATCATTAATGTTATAGAGGGTAGGTAATGAAATAGGATTATTTTTAAGGAGATTATTGTGTATTGCGGTGGGTTGCAATCCATTAGATCCGTCTATGGAGGATAATTTATCAAATGATTTTGGTGGGTGTCCCCAAAAGTTTGAAAAATCATTTTTAATCATTTCATGATTGTTATTAACTTTTGACAATTCTACATAGAGTTGATGATATTTTTCATATCCAAGGAAGGTTTCATCTACACCATTCCCATCTAACAAAACTTTGATGTTTTTGTTTGAAGCAGTGTTGTATATACTGTTATACCCACATACAAAAACTCCACCAAACGGTTCTGCTTGTGAAATAATGGTATCGGTTAAATAATTATCAATTTTTTCAAACGTTAATTCTTCAATATTTAAAGTCCCTCCTTTTGAAATCTCATTAACCCAGGGAAGCTCACTATATCCAGGATAATCCTGCGTGAATAATTCAGCATGACCATTATGGTTAATAGCCTTTGATACGAGCATAGATGAATCAACTCCACCAGAAACATTTAAACCAACATTTACATCAGCAATTAAATTTGATGAAACAGCCTCTGTTATTAATTTTTCAGTTTCAAAAATAATTTCATCTTCTGGAATATTGTTTATTTTTAATTTTTTTGAAAGGTCGTACCATTTCTCTGATTTATCATTTTTTTTGTAATAACTAATTTCAGTAATAGTTCCGGGCAGAACTGCCTTTATGTCCTTAAAAAAAGTTTTATTAGAATGATCATAATTACCCGTTTCAAGATAAGTTCTAATTATATTATTATTAGGAACAATACTTTTTAGAAACCTTAAAATCGGCGGAATTTCACTTGATATAACCATAATATTATTTGCTTCAAACTTATATAAAGGCTTAATTCCAAATCTATCCCTAACCATAAATATAGTTTTATTTTTCATATCTAATATTACAAATGAAAACATTCCTATGAGTTTATTTAAACATTTTTTTCCCCAAATTGTCCAAGCGGCCAATAACACCTCAGTATCACTTTTTGTTTTCCATAACCACCTACTTCCAATTTCTTTCTTTAGTTTTTTAAAATTATATATTTCACCGTTGTAGATTAATGTCCATCTTTTACATGGAGATATAAAAGGTTGATTTGCAACATTCGAAATATCTATAATCTTTAACCTTGTATGAGCTAAAAAAAGTTTTCCATTTTCTAAGTAGATCGTATTCTGAGAGTCTGGACCTCTATGAATTAAATCTTTTAAAGCATCATTTAATACATATTGATATTTGAGTAGGGGATCCCAGACAGCTAATATTCCACACATGTTTTCCCCATTTTGAAACAATTAATTTTAAATTAACTAGAATATGCTACCACAAAATTTTGAAATTATTACAATTAGATCTTTTGTTTAATAACATATTTACCTTTTTTCCACTTTGCGCTCACAAAATCATCTTTTAAAATCTTTATAAAACAATTTTTGATTTGTTTGCCCCTTGCTTTCATCGAATGTTTAGATAAAACAAGATCTCTTGCATTGGAAGCAATTGTTTGCGCTTTAGGATCTTTTAACCAGTATTTAATTATCTCTAAAAGTTGATCAGGGTCTGATTTAATATAATGTTTATTAGGTAAAAATCCCAAATCTTCATATCCTATGCAAGGATTACAGATCAAAAGACTTCCAGATGCAGGTATTTCAAAAAACTTTCTTATTGGGATACCAAAACCACCACGAGAAGTATATATACATTTTGTATTTTTAAGAGAGCTTTTAAATGACGTATGATACAAATTCATCATAAAATCATAGGCAAATGGTCTAATTTTCAAGAAATTCAATATTTTAAAAATGTTAAAAATATATTTTGATGGATATTTTAAATTAGAGTTTCTTAACTGTTTTAATGCTAATCTTCTGAGGAAATATTCTACACCCGGAACTGATATATCAAAGTATCTGTTTTCTAGAGGTTCAAAAAAAAATTCTTCATTCGAAACAAAATGTAAAGCCGTTATGTGTCTGTTTGCATTTTCTTTAATATATTGATACCATCTATCAGAAAATTGACCATGTTTTCTTTTGTAATGTTTTTCATTTTTTGCATAAGATGGTAAATCTTGTAGCAAACTTATTGACTGCTCATTGGGCCCAATTAAATAAAAAGAATTATTATCAATTAATTCTAAAACTTTACCTGGATCAGAGTAATAGTCATAATTCAATATAGATATTGCTTTAATTTTTATATCCAAATTAGAGTAATTGCTATTTATATCTTTATAAAATGATAAAAGAGTTTTAGAAGACGATTTATTTACAGTATTTCTTTTACAATACAACATAACTTCTTCTTCTTTGTCTTTAGAAAGCATTGGGCAAGTAGGTCCATAAATGACTATGTCAAATTCTTTTTTTGTTGCTAAAAATTTCAATATACCACCTTTTACTAAATTATCATTTACAAATCCTGGTCCATAAAATGTGATGTCATTACTTATTTCAAATAGCAGAAAGGGAAATAAATTTGCTGTTGGATTAATATGCTTAGCATTTATATCTATATATAAAATACGCATGTCTATTTACCAAAATTATTCTTCATGGATTGTGTTATAAAGATGTCATTAATTAATGCTCATTCAACTAATATTTTTTCTATTATTAATTTTTAACAAGTTGTCATAATATTTTAGAGAATAGTCCGATCTACCTAATATTGATCTTTGAATTTTGTCCCTAGGTGTCATATCCATTTCTTGCCACCAAACTGGATGAGTTAAAACATATAATTTTTTTATATTATTATTTAAAAGTAAATTATCTAAAGTTTCGTATTTCCAGAAACCATTACTGTCTGAGCAATATTTATATTGTTTATATAATTTTGGTGAAGAAGCATTAAAAAAACCAAAATAGTTTAAATTGTCAAACTTAAAATTTTTTAATGTTGTTGGATTATGTATTGAAAATATTTCTATTTCTTTTTTTATTATATTTTTTAATATATTTGCTTCAAAGTTGAGATTATAACCAACTTTATTAAAAGATTTTGTATCATAAATACTTGCGTCAAAATGTATACCTATTGTGTGTCCAAGAGACGCAATTTCCTGTATTATTTCAAAGATTTTTTGCTCTAACACATTATAAAAAATTGATGTAACTTGCACAAAATAATAGGCTTTAATGCCAAATTCAGCTTCTTTTTTTGCCATGAATAATGCGCGATTAGGCGAAACATCAATATCATGACGCCACAAAATTACTTTTTCATCATCATTAAATTTTTCGTCAAATTTAATAAATTTGTAGTTTTTTGAAGCAGATTCTAAAATTTTGCAATAATTTTTTGATGTAATTGCCATTATTTAACTTTTAACTTCATACTGCTTTACAAAATTATAAAAACTTTTCTTTAGCTTAATAAGGTTATCCCAACTATCCTGTTCTTCAACTTTTCCATTCTTCATAAAAATTATTTTATCTGCATTTTTTAGATTATTAATTTTATGAGATATTACAATGATGCATGTTGTTTTTTTTAAATTTTCTATAGCTTTATTAATTTTCATCTCTGAATTATGATCTAAAGAATTGGTAGACTCATCCATAATTAATATTTTTGGCTTAGTTATTAGTGCTCTTGCAATAGCAATTCTTTGTTTTTGGCCACCAGATAATAATGAACCTTTATCACCTATATGAGTAGAATATCCATTTGTTTTTTCCATAATAAAATCATGTGCTTGAGCTTGCTTCGCGCATTTAATAACTTCATTTTTACTTGCACCTTTTTTTGCCCAGGTTATGTTTTCAAATATTGTTGTATTAAACAACATAACTTCTTGAGGAATATATCCGATTAAACCTCTCCACTCATGAATAGGTACATCACTAATAAATTTTTTACCTAAAGAAATATTTCCTTCATAAATCTTTGTTAAGCCTAATATAGAATTAACTAATGTTGATTTGCCTGCACCAGAATGCCCCACTATCCCAATCAAACCAGTTTCAGGGAAATTTAAGTTTATATCGTTTAAAATGTTAAGATTATCATAACCAGCCTTTTTAATATTAAGATTCAAATTACCAATTTTTTTTGGTAGTGATTTAAATATTTTTTCATGTAACTCTTCTTTTTCAGAGTGTTGTTGAGCAGTACTAACTTTGTTTTTAATAAACTCATATGCAGGCAAATAATTACCTAAATATTGAATGCTTTGTTGTAAAACATTGAACTTAGGCAACAATCTAATGAACAATGCAACAATAACCAATATAGAACCAGTAGATTCTTTTAAAATTTCATAACTAAAAATTAAAATTAAACATAAAGATAGAAAAGCTCCAAATTCAAAAAAAGCTCTAACTAAAGTTGGTAAAAAAGTTGCAAAAGTATGCTTTTCTTTAAGTTTATCTATGATTTTATTAATATAAATAATTCCATCTTTTTCAGTGGCAGTTGCTTTTATTAATTTTATATTAGTAAAAAATTCAGTTATTTTCACTGTGAAGTAAGATGTTAACGGTCCTAATTCGTTACCTATTTGGTAATTTTTGTTACTCACTCGTCTAACAGATAAAAAAAGAATTAAAGCTACTAGTAGAATACATAAAGTTATTTTATAACTTATAAAAAAAGAAATAAGAACATAAATCAATATGGTTATAAATGCCGATATAATTTGCATTAATGTCATAAAGGCACCCGACAATCTAAATGTTTCGTGAGTAATTAAATTAGTAAAATCTCCCAACTTTTGTTTATTCAGCATTTCCCAGTGTGCAAAAAAATATGAAGAAAAAATTTTCTTGCTCCAATGAGCTCCATAATCTCTTTGAAATTTTGCTAATTTCCAATTAAATATAATTGCTAAAGATAATTGAAATATAATTATAACCAATAAAGTTATAGTTATAACTATGATTGAATCATTTAGGCCAAAAAAACTAAAGATTTTTATAAATAACTCATTTAACTTAGATGTTGTTGATACGTCTATGCCCATTGAAACTAACAAAGGTAACAAGAGCAACATACTTAAACCTTCTGTTGAAGCAACTAAAACAGATAGAATTAACAGACTCACTAATTTAAAACCATAATTTGAATAAATATCTATTGATAAATATTTTACATCATTAAAAAATTTATTATTTATTTTAATTCCCATTTACCTGAACTCGCTATATCCAACCAAGTTGATATATTTAAAAGGGACCAGATAAGTAACCTTCTATTTTGTTTACCCTGGAGATGTTCATTAATTAAATCTATAGTAGTATTTCTATCTAAAAATTCGTATATCTTACAGTTTTTTGAAAAAAGCTTTTCACGCACATAACTCATACTTTCACCCTTAAACCAACTAGAATCGGGAGCTGAAAAACCTTTTTTTATACCATTTGTAATTTTAGAGGGAATGTAGTTTTGCATGACTTGTCTCAACAGAAGTTTACCATCTCTAGTTTTTTCAAGGTATCTAGCTAACGTTTCATTTTCATCAATTTTTTTTACTTTATTTAAATTACCTAACTTAAATTTTACTGGCACTTTTAAAGCAAAATCAACTAAATCATTATCAAGAAATGGAATTCTTGTTTCTAATCCGTGTGCCATACTAATTTTATCTTCAACTGTTAATAACCCATGAAGAAAAGTTTTAGATTCAAAATAAAGCGACTGATTAATATAATCTTCAGAATTTTCTATAATCTTAGAACTTTGTTTAAAAATTTTTCTGAAAACATCTTTTGGAAAAAAATCTAAAGTTTCACTATTTATTGGTGAAAATAATTTTGAGACCTTGTCAAAAGGAACTAAACGTTGCCAAAAATTAAAATATTTGTCTACATAACTGTTAAAATCAGTATTATTTACCGCCCTATAATAACGCCAGGGATATCCGCCAAATATTTCATCACCACCATCACCAGATAAAACAACTTTACAAAATTTACTTGCCAACTGTGACGCATAAAAGTTTGGATAACTTTGACCAACTCTTGGCTCTTCAATATGCCAAATTAATTTGTTCATTATTCTTTCCATGTCACCTGCTTTTAAAACTACTTCGTAATGTTCAGTTTTAAACAAATATGACATTGTTTCTGCTAACGGTCTTTCATCCATGCCTCTTTCTAAACCTGAAGCAGAACTCAAATCAAAACCACAAGTAAATGAACGTAGGTTGTTCAAGTTTTGAGAGGCTATTGCAGTTATAGTTCCAGAATCCATCCCTCCACTAAGATAACTTCCAATTTCAACATCTGAAATTAACTGCCTTTTCACAGACTGTTTTAATAAATAATCACATTCTTCTTTATATTCAGACAGAGGTTTTGTACAGTTTTCAGGATTAGTAAAATTAAAATCCCAATAATTTATCTTATTAAATTTCTTTGATTTGCTGAAAGTATAGTAGGAACCTGCCTCAATCATCTCAATATTCTTAAATAATGTTTGTGCTGATAAGAAATTTTGAAATGTTAGGTACTCTACTAGACCCTTTTTATTAATTTCTAAATTTATTTCTGGGTGACATAATATAGCTTTTATTTCTGATCCAAAAACAATCATTTTATCATTTTTAAAAATATATAATGGTTTAATCCCATATCTGTCTCGTGCTAGAACAAGTTTTTTTTCTCTTTTATCCCACAAAGAAAAAGCAAATTGACCATTGAACATGCTAATTGCATCACATCCCCATTGCGCAACAGCTTTCAAAACAACTTCACAATCAGTGTTAGATTTGAATTTCCAACCTAATTTGGAAAGTTTATTTCTAATTTCTATAAAGTTGAATACCTCGCCGTTATATGAGATTACAAATCTTCCATCTTCAGTTTCCATTGGTTGGTTTCCAGCAGATGATAAATCAAGTATTGACAAGCGGGTATGTGCAAACCCTATTTCTTTATTTTTGAATATTCCTTGATTATCAGGACCTCGGTGTAGGAGTGACTTACACATTTTTTCAAGAATTGATTTATTTGTTTCACCACCATTAAAATAAAAATACCCAGCTATCCCGCACATAATCTAACCTTTATTTTTATCATATTGTAAGGTTAAATTATCCTTTTCACCTACAACCTCTCCAATTTTTTTTGCTGGAGAACCTGCAAATATTGATCTATCTGGGATATTACAATTAACAAAGCTGTTTGCTCCAATAACACATTGATTGCCTATATTTACACCCAAATTAATTATACTTAGACTACCAATATAATTATAACTCCCTATCTCTACTCTTCCTTTTTTAAATTTCTCAGATCCCCCTGAAATTGCCCACATAACAGTATCATGTGTATAAATTTGGACACCACTAGAAATCGAACAAAAATCACCAACTACTAAATTATCTCCTGATCCGTCCAAAATTGTGTTTGGACCAATCCATGTATTTTTACCAACACTCACATTACCAAAAACAAAAGAACTATTGTAAATTGTAGTATTTTCACCAAATTTCAGTTTTTTTGCTCTTTCCTCTCTATCAAAAACACTATCTTGAAAAGGAATACTACGATTAAAGTTTTTTATTAAGTTGCTATCAATATGACCATAATGTTTTATGATTTCTAATATGCCAGTCATATTTTTTTTGTTATCCATTTTTTCTTGCGATTATAGTTATTCCAGAATTTTCAACAACTTGTTTTTCAACACATAATTTAGCTTCATCACACCATTTCAATATTTCATCTAAGGTATGACGACTAGCATTAACTGGCATATACCAATCAAAATTTATATGATTCATCTCTTCAAAAGATAAGTTTTCTCCATAAAACATTTTTGCCACATGCCAATAAAAAAGCCTTTGAACGCTTATTTCCCCTGAAGGAATATCTAATAGGTCTATAGTATTTTTAATATTTACTTTTTGATCTATTTTTGCAAGTTCTATTCCTAATTCTGTTATTGGTTTAAGAGCTTCCCAAGCTTCATCAGGATTCATTTTGCTGATCTTATTTCTTATATAATCATCTGAAAACTCTCTTATTGGTCCTTTTCTTTTATAAACGTAAAAAAAGAACCTGCCTCCTATTTTTAACAATTTTGACAAATATTTTAATGATTTTTCTGTGGAGTTTGTATGATGCAAAACACCCTCAGAAAATATTAAATCAACACTTTTTTCTGATAGTGGTATGTTATTAAGATCACATTGTATAAATGCTTGTTTAAAACCCTTTTTTAAAAATCTTTCTTTGGCGATATCAACAGCATCTGAAACATCTACACCTAAATATCTAATTTTGTTAAGGGCTGGGGACAACAACTCAAGTGCAGACATACCTGCTCCACAACCTGCATCAAGTAACAAAGGCTGTGAACCATGCTCTTTAAACCAATTACTCTCTGGAATATTGCCATATCTTTCTATTAACCAAGATTTCATTCTTTGTAATGAAACATCTGATTCAAATGTTTCAATTTTCTTCCATTTGAATGAAAAAGATTTTTTTGTCTGTTCTTGAGCTTCTTTTACTAATTTCCTACTTCTTGGTATCCCATTTTTTAGAATAAATTCGTGATTATCTACAAAAAATTTTAGACCTTCTTTTTGTAATGAGGTTTTTAAAATTTCTTCTAACCAATTTGGTGACAATTTTGACATACTTCATTCCGGTATAATAGATATATTAATGATTTACGATTTATAATTATTAATTCTATTTTTAATTTCCTGCAATCCTAATGTAGCTATATGATGAATAATAGACATACTATAATTTTCATCGAAAATTACCTTAGTCATATCATAATCAATCTCAACAGGTGTCATTCCATTATTTATCAAAAATTTATTATCTTGGTATTCTTTCGCTCCTTTTCCATGCAGATAAGTCATAATTCCTAAAATTTGTGACCTTTTTAATAATCTTTCATTTTTACTATATTCTTGTAAGCCAAGATCAGAACCTAGATAAAAATTATTATTAATATCTAATTTCATACATATAAACTTTATAATATTGATATTAATTTTGCTTAAAGGGAAACCTTTATTATAAAAATTTAAGATTGAATCACATATTTGATTAACTTCGTTTGTGTACTTATAACTTTTATAGTTTTCAACTATCTTTAAAATACTTTTTTTTACTAATTTTTTGTCGTCACTTAAAAATTTTTCATATAATCTATTTCCTTTTCTTCTATTAATTGGAAGAGTAATTGTAAAATTTTTATTTAAGTTATTGCTAATATTAATTCTATTTGAAAGTTGTTGTTTTACGAAAACAACATCATCAGAAAAAACAAAAATGTCTGATTTGATTATTTTTTCAAAATAACCAAACCAAGGCAAAAAATTAGGTTGATGTGCACTGAGAATTTTATAATTAGTTTTCATGCTATTTAACTCAATGGAGGCTCGCCTAGGAATTTAACCTAGCTAACTAGATTTGCAATCTAGCACATAAACACTCTGCCAGCGAGCCTGTTAGTTATTTCGATTAAAATTTTAGATTTGTCAATCATAAAATATGTAATGAATTATGTTATTTCTTGAATTAAATATATAAATTAATTTTATAAATATCATCTTTTACAGAAATAGGCTCATCAAAAAATATTTCTCCAATTTCTTCTGTATTATTCACATGAGTACCATAACACATACTTGTACCATAATTCTCAATTTCTACGACTCTATAAATAAGTGAATTAGTACAATAAAATTCTTTAACGTTTTTAATTTCTGAACTACGTAAGTATTTCACGATTATTTTTTTTCTTTGTTTAATTATATTTTGAAAATTATTTCGAATTTTAGGAAATAATTTTTCAAACTTTTTTATGTCTCCTTTAAAATCAATTCTACTTTTTGCATATCCAGCATGACCACTTGTCATTTTATCAGTATTTAAATATGATATTAAGTGGATTGCAGAGTGCATTCTAGAGATTGCATTTCTTCTTTTATAATCTAAATCAATTAATACAGTATCGTTTACTTTAAAATTATTTTCTTTTGCATCTACCCAACATAAGATTTTATTATTTTTTTGAATAACTTCTTTAATATCCCACCAAGTTCCGTTGTAAAACTTACCTTTATCATAAAGCTGCCCTCCAGCAGTAGGTCTTAAATTACAATTTTTAAAACTTATAAAGATTTTCTCGTCATAATGATAAATATCATCAATTTTAGTTTCTAATTTTTTTATATCCGATAATGAAATATAATTATTATTCATTGTTCTCATTTAAATATTAGAATTTTTCACTTCTTTAATAACAAACTCTTGTTCAGTTTTTGAAAATCCATTGAAAAGTGGAAAAGATATACTACAATTATTAGCAGCATAAGCATTTGGAAAATCCATTGGATTTAAATTATATTTTTCTCTGTAGTATTTAAGCATATGAACAGCATGTGTAGCCGGTCTTGTTGAAATTCCTTTTTTTTCTAAATCTTCCATAAACTTATTTCTTTGAATACCTACTTTTGTGATATCAGAGTAAGACTTGCCATCAAATTTAAATATACAAGGATAACTTTGATAACCATGAATATATTTGTCGTCTTGAAATGGTAGATATAGCCAAGGCAGATTATCAAAAGCTTTATCATATCTAAATGCAATATTTTTTCTCTCATCTAAAATTTTTTTTAATCTTTTTATTTGAGAAACACCTAAGGCTGCCTGAATATCTGTCATTCGAAAGTTAAACCCAGCCTCAGGAAATTCTGGTAAAAGATACGGTTTAGGTCCATTATGTCTTTGAAAATCAGATATTTGAGCACCATGATCTCTAAGTACTCTAATTTTTTGTGCTAAGTGATCATCGTTTGTAGTTATCATTCCCCCTTCTCCAGTAGTTAGAGATTTTCTAGGATGAAAACTAAAGCACCCTGTGATGCCAAAATTACCAACGTGTCTATTCTTGTAATAAGAGCCTAGACCACAAGCAGCATCCTCTATTACTTTTAAATTATATTTTTTTGCAATTTTCATAATTTTATCAATATTTGCAGACAATCCAAAAAGATGAACTATGATTATTACCTTAGTTTTTTTTGTAATACAGCTCTCTAGCTTATCTTCATCTATATTGAATGTTTTAATGTCTATATCACAAAACTTTACTTTTCCTCCTAAATGCTCCACAACATTAGCCGAAGATATCCAAGTGAATGCCGGAACTATAGCTTCATCATTATGTGAAAAATTAATAGCAACTAGTGAAAGATATAATGCTGTAGTACATGATGTTACAGCAATGGAATGTTTTGTATTTGTATAGTTACAAAACTCATTTTCAAATTCTCTAACATTTTTACCTTGTACTAACCAGCCACTTTTTAATGTTTTAGACACATATGTTATATCTTTTTTTTTCAAAATTGTTTTTGATATTGGAATATACATTTTATCTACTAACCATTTTTTAATTTAAAAAATTTGGAGCTAATTTATCATTATTTCTCCAATCAATTAATTGCTCTAAACCCATTTTTAAGTTTATTTTAGATGAATAGCCAATTTCTTTTTGTGCTTTTTCAGTTGATCCAACTCTGTTTCTAACAAAAGTGGTTTGATTTTTTTTTACATAGTTTATTTCACACTTGCTATTTGTAAGTTCAATTAAAGTTTCTGCTAATTCCTTTAATGAAGTTCGTAAACCAGTACCGACGTTATAAAATTTATCAGTGGCACTTGCTTTCATTGCACATATATTAGCGAGAGCACAGTCTTTAACTGCAACAAAATCAAAAGCTTCAGAACCATCACCATAAATCGTAGGATTTTCATTCTTGTCAAGTGCATCTAACATCTTCATAATAACTGCAATATATGCTCCCTTATAATCTTGTCTTGGTCCATAAACATTCATGTACCTTAACCCAACATAATTTAAATTATATCTATAATGATATGATCTTAACATTGCTTCACAAGCAATTTTCGTAGCACCATAGAAATTTTTATTATTAAATGGATGATCTTCGTCCATAGGTTCATATTCTGCATCTCCATATACTGAAGCAGATGATGAATATACTAATCTTTTTATTCCTTGGTTAATACAAGCTTCCATTACATTAAATGTACCTTTAATATTAACATCAAATGCACTTCTTGGATATTCATGACATTGTAAAAGCCACAATGCAGCAAAATGAAAAACAGCATCTGCCTTTTTAAAAGCTGAGTTCAAAATATCTGTATGTAAAATATCTCCTCCAGCCTCATTTATTTTAACCCTTGGATCCTTTAATGCCTTAGATAAATTGTCAAAACTGCCTCTAGTCATATTGTCATAAACCAAAATCTCTTTAACATTTTCTTCAAGCAACTTATCAATTGTATGAGAACCTATAAGTCCTGCACCACCAACTACAACAATTTTTTTATTATCTAATTTCATTACAATTCCAGAATTAAATTATTTTGCTTATATTTACAATAAGTCAATCATTTGTTCAATTATAGGATGATCTTCGCCAGTTTTACCAATAGTTTTCAAATATCTTATATTTGAAACAGTATTTATAGCTTCTCTAGTCTCTTCAATGCTAAAACCATTACCTTTTAAAATGTTTTTGTAACTTTGCAAATGAAGATCTTCAAATCCATTGGAAAAATTTATTTCATCACCATTAAGTTTCATCGATCTATAAGAGTTGGTTACATGATTTTCAGATAAAAGATTTAAATCTTTTTTATCTATTGAAAGAAACCATTTCACTCTTGCCTTTTCCAACATAAGAATACCTGCGGCTTTAGTGTCTGATATGAAATTGAGTTTTGAATTTTGAGTTTTACCAAATAAATAATGTAAAACATCAAAAAAATGGATACCTATATTAGTTACTATTCCTCCTGATTTTTGCACTTGACCTTTCCAACTTTGCAAATACCAATTACCTCTAGGAGCAATGTAAGTAAGTTCAATTTCATTGTTTTTTGAATATAATCCATCTTCAATCTTTTTCTTTAATTGACGAATAGATGAATGCAGTCTTAATTGCAAAATTGTATTTACTTTACATTTAGTTTTATTTTGCAATTCTAATATTCCGTCAACATTCCATGAATTTAAAACTAACGGCTTTTCACAAACAACATGTGCTTCTGATCTAAGAGCAAACCTGATATGACTATCATGTAAATAATTAGGAGAACATATAGTCATAAAATCTATCTTATTATTTTTTCTAGAATTCAATAATTTATAAACATGTCTATCAAATCTTTCAAATTCTGTAAAAAAATTGGCTTCTGGAAAATATTTATCTAATATTCCAACTGAGTCATTTTTATCGAGTGCAGCTAGAAGAATATTTCCTGTTTGCTTTATTGCTTCAAGATGCCTAGGTGCTATATAGCCACTTACACCAATTATACCAAAATTTTTTTGTTTACTCATTATAGTTACACTCTGAAAATTTTCTTTTTTTATTAGTGACAGCTTTTGCCGAATAAAATTTTTTATTTTAATTAAATAAATACATTTATTGGTTAATAATTATAATAAGATTTATACCATTCTACAAACTCTATTATGCCATTTTGAATTGATTTCTTAGCTTTAAAACCTGTTAAAGCAAAGAGAAGATCAGTATTACTTGAGGTTTCTTTTACATCTCCCATCTGCATTCCTAAAAAATTTTTATTTGCTGTGATTCCTAAAGCTTTTTCGAGTTCTGAAATATAATCCATCAAATTTGTTGGTTTAGAGTTTCCAATATTTATTATTCGGTAAGGCGCAACATCAGATATGCTATCTCTTTTATTGGTTTTACGTCTTAAACTAGGAATTTCTGGAACTATATCGATAATAAGATTGATTGCTTCTACTAAATCAAAAATATTTGTGAAGTCTCTTCTCATTTTACCATGATTATATATTTCTATAGTCTTACCCTCTAAAATATGCTTTGTAAATTTAAAGAGAGCCATGTCAGGTCTACCCCAAGGTCCATAAACAGTAAAAAACCTAAACATGGTTATTGGTATTCCATATAAATGAGAATAGGAGTGGGCCATAACCTCATTTGATTTTTTAGTAGCCGCATAGAAAGAAATTTGAGTGTCGCATTTTTGGTTTTCTTCAAAAGGTAATTTTTTATTTGAGCCATAAACTGAAGATGTCGACGCAATTAAAAGGTGCTCTGGTAGATATTTTCTTGCTAATTCTAAAATATGAAATGTACCTATTAAGTTTGCCTCTACATAAGATTCTGGGTTATGTATTGATTCTCTTACTCCTGCTTGTGCTGCTAAATGTATAATGATATTTGGACTATGATTTTTATAAATCTTTTCTAATAAATTTCTGTCTTGTATAAAACCTTCATAGCTATAAAAATTTTTATTTTTTAATAATACTTTGTGCCTATCTTTTTTTAAATTAACATCATAATACTCAGTAATTGCATCTATTCCAATAACTATCCAATCAAGAGATAATAGATGACTAGCTAGGTGATAACCTATAAATCCAGCAGAACCAGTAATAAATGCTGTTTTTTTAATTTTTAATCCTTTCTCTTTTTTCTAATTTTATCATTATTTGAGTTAATATTTCTATTATTGATGCTATTGTCTATAATTTTTTTTCGTTTTCTTAATTTTTTATTAGTTGGTACCAAATCACTCATTAACCCATTTTGTACTTTACCCATTTTTATCATGATCATTGACGAAATAATGTTTAAACAAATTTTCTGAGCAGTTCCTGCCTTTAATCTTGTAGAACCTGCTATCACTTCTTCTCTAGTATTGAGGATAATTTTACAATCTCCATATTTTAAAATTTCACCCTTGTGATTATTGCTTATCGCAACAGTTAGTGCATTTTTAGATTTTGCTTTTTCTAGTACTTTGCAAGTAAAGGGAGTGTTTCCACTTGCAGCTAATCCTATTACAACATCATTCTCACAAATTAATTTTTCTTTTAAAATGTGTGAAGCAAAATTTGTGTCATCTTCAGCATTTTCAATAGCCTGTAATAATGCGTTCTTACCTCCAGCAACAATAAATTCTAGACGTTCAATAGGCCAATTAAATGTTGGAAAGAGTTCAACACCATCTTGTACACCTATTCTAGCAGAAGTACCAGCTCCGACATATATAAGTCTACCATTCGGTTTAATGCGTAAATATTCATATATGGCTTCTATTGCATCATGAATTGACTTAGCAGCTTTTTTTACTTCTTCAACAGCATCTTTTTGTTCTTTAATCATTAAAGATATACCCTCTGATAGACTTAATTTGTCAATAGGTTTACTTTTTTTATATAGAAGTTCAGTTTTAGGTATATTTTGAGACATACTTCAATATATATAAATTAAATGCATTAAAAAAGGTTAATTTAGCTTTGTATTATGACTATTTAAATATTATTGGTTTAATGACCGGCACTAGCATGGATGGAATAGATATTAGCTATGTCAAAACTAATGGAATAGATTTAAAGAATTTAGATAGAAATTATTTTTACAAATATAGCGTCGATACAAAAATTAAATTAATGAATATTTTACGAGAAGAATTAAGTTATAATATGAAGAGAAAAAAATATTTAGATGAATTTATTACAAATGAACACTATTTAGCTTTAAAAAATTTAGATATATTGAAAAATTGTGACTTAATTGGTTTTCATGGACAGACTATATATCACAATCCGCACGAAAAAATATCTATTCAGTTAGGTAATCCCCAAGAATTATCAAGAATGTTAAATAAAAAAGTTATTTTTGATTTTAGGACTAATGACATTTTGTCAGGAGGACAAGGAGCTCCATTAGCTCCAATTTACCATAAATTCATCATTGAAAAACACAACCTAGAACTTCCATCTTGTATTTTAAATATAGGTGGAGTTTCTAATTTGACATATTGGGACGGAAGGAAATTACTTGGATTTGATACAGGCCCAGGAAACGCTTTGATGGATGATTATTCAATGGCTACTTTTAATCAAGATTTTGATAAAGACGGTAAATTTGCCTCTAAAGGTGTTCCAGTAAAAAAAGAAGTTGTAAAATTTTTAAAAAATGTTTTCTTTGAGAAATTACCTCCAAAATCTCTTGACAGAAATTCTTTTAAAACACCTTACAAAGAACTAATTCAAAAAAATTACTCATCTTTTGATATTATGGCAACCTTGCTAGAATATACCTCTCAGTCTATTGAGATGAGTATTAAAAATTTACCTAAAAAAATAAAAAATATTATAATCACTGGAGGTGGATATAAAAATCTATTTTTAATGAACCGGTTAAAAGAAAAATTAAAATTAAAATTTTTAGATGAAAAAGATTTAGGTCTTAATTTTGATTTCATTGAAGCAGAATTAATCGCTTATTTGTCTGCAAGATCGATTTACAAGCTTCCATTCACATTCCCAACTACAACTGGTGTCTTAAAACCTTTGTCTGGAGGAAAATTATATGAATGTTTATAAAAATCCATTCTGATTTTCTATGTGAAAAGGTCTTAATTTGAGTGGTAACGGCAAGATATGCCTTATGTCAGTGAAAGGGAATGAAGGTTCAAAGTAATATGCTTCTGCAAATTTACCTATTGGAGCATTGCACTGTGCAGCCCTATAACTATTCATCAATTTAAATAAATTTACAAATCTTTGTGGTTTTTGTGTTTCATGTTTTAAAATTGCTTCCTGTTTTGATAATGAATAATCAGTTATATCTACGTAAAAATTAGGATTAAAATTCACACCCATTAGTGTATCACAAAATAACACAGGAATATAATGACTTACAACACTACTTGTTAAAAAATGATAGAGACCTATGATCAGAATGATAATCATTTTTTGAGTGAGTAATAATTAAATCTGGCATAATTTTTAAAATATTTTCTTTAATTATTTTTCTGTGCTCAAGATCTTCACCTAATTCACCATCAGGTATATTTAAAAAGATTGGTTTAGATAATTTTTTTAAGCCAGCAATAGCCTCCTTCTCTCTTTTTTTCGACAACAATTCACCTTCTAAAAAACCTCCTTTAGAGCCATCTGTTGCAACCATTGTAAATATTTGGTTTCCCTTTTTTTTGTAAATAGATAATAAACCATACATAAAAATCTCTATATCATCAGGATGAGCACCAAGAGCTAAAATTTTCATTATATTTTTCTCCTAATTTAGATATTATAATATTCCAACATATACAAAGATATCAAATGAAAAAAAAAACATATAAAAACAATATCAAAGGCTATATAGAGGGGTATTATGGAAAACTTCTTTCATGGGAAAACAGACAATGTATTGTTAAGTCTTTATATAAAAATCGAATGAATACTTATTTATATGCCCCAAAAGAAGATATTAATCATAGATTATGCTGGAAAAAAAAATATAGCAAAGATTGGCGTTCAAATTTTCGTAAGTTTGCTGAAATATGCAAAGTTTACAAGGTTGATATTATAGCAGGAATTGCACCAGGCCTAGACTTTAATTTTAAACAATTAAACGAAAAAATAAATCAAAAATCAGATTTTGAATTGCTTTTAAGTAAAGCAAAACAATTACTTTTTGATGGAGCAACGTCAATCGCTTTATTATTAGATGATATACCAGCAAATTTTGGAGATAAATTTGGTACTAAAATGTCTGAAGGAACGTATCACGGGATATTAGCGAATAAGCTACAGCAAAAATTAGGACAAAATATTTATTTTGTTCCAAGAATATATGCTGATGAATTAATTCAAGACGAACCCCTATATTTGAAAGACTTAAGTAATGTACTTGATCCCAAAATTATAGTGTTTTATTGTGGCAAAAACGTTGTCTCTAAAAGTTTAACAAATTATAAAAAAATAAAAAAAACTCTAAAAAATAGAATAATCTTTTGGGATAATTACTATGCAAATGACTATTGTCCAAGACGTCTTTTTGTAGGACCTTATTTTGGAAGACAAAACATTAGAGATATTATGATAAATCCTACAGGATTAATAAGAACGGATCTTTTAATTTTGGACATATTTGCTAATAACTTTGTTAGCAATACTTCTATAAAAGAATGGAAAAAAATACTTAATTTACATGGGGTACCAAAAAATTTTATGCAAATAAAAAATTATTTTTTGAATCCTTATTTTAGTTCAGTTCCAACAGCCAAAACGGTAAATGTTCAAATTGAAGATTTTGAAGCATTGGACACACTTTTGTGGAAGTGGAAAGGAAAACTATCAAGAGAGTGGTATCCCTTTATATTTGGATTAAAGCATGATTTACAAATTCATAAAAAATTTTTAACCTCTGAACGTATATTAAAAACACAAACCATACCTCTATCTGAATTTTTAATTAAAGGAGAATTGAAATGACAAAAATTGCATTTATTGGCTTAGGTAATATGGGAGCTAAAATGACTACAAACCTTCTTAAAGCCAATTATGAGGTTACTGGTTATGATTTAAACGAAGAAATAGTAGAGGGACTTATACCTATAGGACTAAAGAAAGCTACTAGTTTGAGCGATATTGAAAAAGATACTGATATAGTAATCACAATGTTACCTAATGGTGATATTGTTGAAGAAGTTTATGACAATCTTATTGATAAATTTAATACTAGGACACTGTTTGTAGACTGTTCAACTATTGATGTAGACAAAGCTAAAGCTCTTCATAAAAAATGTGAAGCCAAAAACCTTCTATCTCTTGATGCTCCCGTTTCTGGTGGTGTTGGTGGAGCAGAACAAGCTACATTAACATTTATGGTAGGTGGAACAGAAGAAGCTTATAAGATAATGCTACCCGTGTTTAAGGTCATGGGAAAAAAATCATTGTTATGTGGCTCGTTTGGTTCAGGTCAAGCAACAAAAGCGTGTAATAATATGTTGTTAGCAATAAGCATGATAGGTGTTGGTGAAGCATTTAACTTAGGCATTAATTTGGATTTAGATCCAAATAAATTATTTGAAATTTTATCTACTTCAACAGGTTCTTGCTGGGCTATCAATAGCTATTGTCCCATAAAAAATGTTGGACCGACAAGTCCAGCCGATAAAAATTTTGAACCAGGATTTTCTGCAAGTCTAATGTTAAAGGATCTTACTATTGCATTAAAAGCAGTAGAAAGTACAAATACAAGAGCACCATTTGGAGCAAAAGCACAAGAAAATTTTCAAAAAATGATAAATGACAATAAAGGAAATTTAGACTTCTCAGCTATTACTATATTTAATAATAAAGCTATTTAAATAGCTTTATTATTATTTATACCAAAAGTGGAGCTATAACTAAGCTAACTATAGCCATTACATTTATTAAAATATTCATTGATGGGCCAGAGGTATCTTTTAATGGATCTCCAACAGTATCACCAACAACAGCGGCTTTGTGAACATCAGATCCTTTGCCACCAAAGTTTCCTTTCTCTACAAACTTTTTTGCGTTATCCCATGCTCCACCTGCATTTGACATCATTAAAGCCATCATAACACAGCATATAAGTGCCCCACCTAACATTCCACCAAGAGCTTTTGGGCCCAATAAAAAACCAATAATCACAGGCGATAAAACTGCTAGGGATCCAGGGGCTATCATTTTTCTTAAAGCAGCTCTGGTCGCAATATCGACACATCTTGCAGTATCCGGTCTAGCTTTGCCCTCTAATAAGCCTGGAATTTCTTTAAATTGTCTTCTAATCTCTTTTATCATATCAAAAGCAGCATCACCTACGGCTGTCATTGTCATGGAACTAACTAAAAATGGGAAAATTCCACCTAAAAACATTCCACATAATACTAATGGATCATTAATAGCTAATACAAAATTCTCATCTGAAATTGATATTTTTTCTATATAGGCACTTATAAGAGCTAATGCAGCTAAAGCAGCGGCACTTATTGCAAAGCCCTTACCAATAGCAGCAGTAGTATTACCAACTTCATCAAGAGAGTCAGTTATTTGTCTGGTTTCTTTTCCCATCTCAGACATTTCTGCAATGCCACCTGCATTATCAGCAACTGGACCATATGCATCTATAGCCATAGTAATACCAACTGTACTTAACATACCAACTGCAGCTATACCAACACCATAGAGACCTGCATATATGTTAGAAATAAAAATTATAGAAACAATTGTTAATACAGGTATTGCGACTGATTGCATGCCCGTAGCCAAACCTGATATTAGAACAGTAGCAGAACCAGTTTCTCCATCTTGAGCTATTTTTTCAACAGGTCTTCCTCCGGTGTAATATTCGGTTATTAATCCAACAACTATACCTCCAACTGATCCAACAAATACAGCTATCCAAACACCAATAGACACAGTCATCAAATCAACTAAAAAGTAGGATAATATTACGAACAAAACGGCAGAACCTATTGTCCCATACCTAAGAGCTGTTTCAGCACTTTTTGAAGAAAAAACTTTTACTGTTAATATGCCTAATAAAGAACATATAATTCCCAATGACGCTAACGCTAATGGCATAAATTGAAGCAAATATTGATTACCACCTAATGAATTGATAGTAGCACTAGACATAGAGGCGGCCAAAGCTATGCAAGCAATCATTGATCCACAATATGACTCAAAAATATCAGAGCCCATGCCCGCAACATCTCCAACATTGTCGCCCACATTGTCAGCAATTACACCAGGGTTTCTAGGGTCATCTTCTGGAATTCCAGCTTCAACTTTACCAACTAAGTCAGCACCAACGTCAGCACTTTTAGTAAATATTCCACCACCTACCCTTGAAAACAAAGCTACTGAGGAAGCACCCATTGCAAAGCCTTCAATAGCATGTACAGTTTTCATATCACCTGCAAAGTAATGAAATAAAATTCCTATACCAAACAACCCCATTGCTGCAACAGTTAATCCCATAATCGATCCACCAAAAAAAGCAATGTTTAAAGCTTCAGATGCGCCCTTTTCTTTAGCTGCAACTGCTGTTCTCACATTTGCTTTTGTTGCTGAATACATACCAATAAAACCAGCTGTTCCAGAACATAAAGCTCCCAATAAAAATGATATTGCAGTTTGCCATCCTAAAGAAAAATGTAAAGCAACTAAACACACCAAGCAAAAGATAGCTAATCTTTTATACTCAGCAGACATAAATACCATTGCACCTAGGTGTATTTCATCTCCAATTTCTTTAACACGACCTTCTCCTTCAGATGAGGATTTTACCTTCAAATAAACTAAATATGCTGATAGAAGTCCTAATAGACCAAGAATGACTGATATTAATGAGAATGGCATTTAAACACCCCAATGTTATTTAAAAAATTTACTTTTAATTCGATTAGTTAGATCTGTAAAGTTTTATATTTTTAAATTTTAAATTTGAATTTTTAAATGTGTAATATGTTGAAGATTTTTGATTAAATATAACATATCTTTCTTTTTCAAGGCAATACATCCAGAGGTTTTCCTATTGTCAGAAAAACTACAATGAATAAAAATTGCACTTCCTTTATTTTTTATTGTCGGTTTAGTATTATGTGATAGCACTATTATTATATCATATGCTTGATCTTCTCTCCACAAATTTTCATAACTAATATCTAGTGATCGTAAATAATTAATTTTTATGTATTTATTGTAAAAAATACTATTGAAATCATCACACCATCCACATTCTTTTGAAATTCTATTTATTTTTAATATTTTTTTTCTTAATTTTGGTTTTAGAACTCTATCTGACCTATAATATAATGTTTTTAATAGCCATTTTCCAATTGGAGTTGTTTTATCACCTTCTATTTTCCTAGTTACGGTTTGAAGACCTGCTTCACCTATTTGACATCTAAAAACTTTGTTACCCGCTTTTAAAAAAAAATTTTTATTAATATTAAAAACTAGCCAATTTTTCTGCATCATTAGTAAAAAATAACTTAATCACAGAAAAAATATATATTTTTTTCTTAATAAAGAGTAAATTAACAGTATTTCTGGTAATTAATAATGTTTAATTTAAAACAAAGTTGGCTTCAATCTATATTAATATATAAAGATATTAGAATGCTAAGAATTTTGCTTCTTGGCGCTATTAGTGGTTTTCCCTGGGTACTTATTGGTAGTAGTCTAAGCCTTTGGCTTAAAGAAGAGGGCCTCAGTAGATCAACAATTGGTTGGGCAGGTTTAATTTTTAGTGTGTACGCCTTTAACTATTTATGGGCCCCTGTAATAGACAGAATTCAAATACCTTTATTAACAAAAAAATTAGGCCATAGAAGAGCATGGATAGTCTTAATGCAAAGCGTAATATTGCTAAGTTTGATAGTTTGGGCTTTTTTGAATCCTTCTCAGAATTTAACATTATTAATTTCAGTTGGATTAATTATTGCTATAGCTTCAGCTACACAAGACATAACCGTCGACGCTCTAAGAATTGAGCAAATAAAAAATATTGAAGGAAAAGCAATGGCAGCTGGAGCTGCTATTGCTGTAGTTGGTTGGTGGACAGGTTACAAACTAGGAGGTATTATAGCCTTGTTTACAGCACAGCATTTTGAAAATATTGGTATTGCAGATTATTGGCAATACACGTTTCTTATTTTAGGGGCTATTGTAATAATTATGAATATTGGTTTGATGTTTGTCCATGAACCAGTTGAAAATAATAGACAAATTAATCAAGAAAAAACCGATAAAATCATTTCCTCCAAACTTGGGTCCAATAACTTTTTAACTAACACATTTTCATATTTAGCTGGAACAATAGTTGGACCAATAATTAACTTTTTTCAAAGAAATGGATTTTCAATAGCTGTAGGAATTTTAGGATTTGTTTTTTTATTCAAAATTGGTGAGGCATTTGTTGGTCGTATGTCAATTGTTTTCTATAAAGAAATTGGATTTTCAAAAGATCAGATTGCCATTTATTCAAAAGGTCTTGGTTGGATTACAACAGTTATTTTTACATTATTAGGTGGCATGATGGCTATGAGAGTAGGAACAATAAAAACAATGTTTTTTGCTGGAGGATTGATGGCTATAACAAACCTTCTGTTTGCATTTCTGTATTGGATAGGAAAGTCCGAAATATTATTTGCAGTTGCTGTTATTGCAGACGATATTACAGCAGCATTTGCTACGGTAGCATTTGTTGCGTTTATTTCTTTATTAGTTGATAGAACTTATACTGCTACTCAATATGCTTTGCTTGCATCAATTGGTACTGCTGGCAGAACAGTCCTTGCTTCGTCTTCAGGAGCACTTGTAGATTGGCTGGATGGTGATTGGGGAGTTTTTTTTATTTTTACAACGCTAATGGTAATTCCTTCTTTAATTTGTTTGTGGCTTATAAAAAATAAAATTAAGTTTGATACTAAATAATTATCTCAAGTTATAATTTACATTATTAGGTTGAATTAGAATAAATTAGTAAATTATTCTTTTCCAAATTCTTGTATTAACAATTAAGATATTAATCCTTGTTTTATTAAAAAAACCGTATATTAACATATAGTTTATTTTTGATTTGGGGTAAAAGATTCTTAAGTATATTTCCATACCTGAACTTAACTTTTCTCTGGCTTGGGAGAAAGGGTGGTCTAAGTTTAAATTATTAAACAAATTTGACCAATGTATGATAACTTTATGGTTACTAGGTCCATTTATATATCTGATAGAGAGAGATCCCGCAGATTTGTGGTTAACTTTAATCTGCTTAATGTTTTTAGGAAGATGTTTATATAAAAATGAATGGTCTTGGTGTTCTCAACTCTGGTTTAAGTCTGCACTTTTATTGTGGTTATTTGGTTTATTTAGTGCGTTAACAGGCCCTGATAAGTTATTTACTTTCTCCCAAGGATTTGTCTGGATTAGATTTCCTTTATATGCAGCAGCAGCTCAAGTGTGGCTTGCAAGAGATAGAGATATAAGAATTTTAATGTTTCTCTCGATATTGATTGGCTTAATTATAATGTGCTTAATATTAATTGCTGAAACCATAATTGAGCCCAAAATTAGGTTAACTTGGCCATACGGCGATTTAGTTCCCGGTAGTTATATTTCAAAATTTTCCTTGCCAGTTTTTTGTGTTTTAGTTGCTATTGCTGTCAGCAAAAAAAATTCTGCTGGTATATTTTCAGCTTTTATAGGTCTTGTTTCAGTATTTGTATCAGCTCTTACTGGAGAAAGAACAAACTTTCTCATAAGAGCATGTGGTGGGATGTTAGCAGGATTGTGTTGGAAGCCAAAGTTTATTTTATATGGTTCACTTATCTTAATTGAAGTTATAGCTATTTCTATTCTTGCATTTTCTAGACCTGACTTATCAAATCGTTATGGTAAAGATTTTGTTCAAAATATCCCTATAGTTAATACATCAAGTACCAACTCTTATTGGGGAGCATGGAGAGGAGGTATACAACAAGGTTTTATGACTCCTATTAAAGGAATTGGTCCTTCTGGAACACGAAATAGTTGTAAGCATCTAGATAGTAGTTTACCTATATGGCTTCCTGGAAAAAATTATTGTGGAAATCACCCTCATAATTTTTATATTCAGTTATTTGCTGAAACTGGCATTTTTGGTCTTCTCATTGGTTGTGTTATGTTTGCATCGATCATTCAAAAATGTTATAGAGCTAGAAAAGATGATTCAGTTTGTCCGATGTCAGCAACCGCATTTGTAGTTCCTTTAGCACTGTTTTTCCCTTTACAGCAATTTGGGAGTTTTTATGGTCAATGGGGAAATCTTTTTACTTGGTTTGCTGTAGGATTTGCCCTGTCACAATACCAAAATTGGGAAAAAACTTAATAGTGATTTTGAAAAATCATTTT
Organism: uncultured SAR116 cluster alpha proteobacterium; assembly: GCA_902616615.1. Lineage (GTDB taxonomy): Bacteria > Pseudomonadota > Alphaproteobacteria > Puniceispirillales > Marisalimonadaceae > Marisalimonas. The sequence goes on from CACMTN010000009.1 coordinate 76,065, forward strand.
TCTAAAATCATCTAAATTTTTACTTGAATGTATTGATGAAAATTTAAAATTTTTCCAAGATCTTTTTTGATACATAATTCTTTTTTCTTGGTTAGACAAAAGAGATGTAAGAACCACCTTTAATTTATCTTTGTTAATGTCATTAATCAGGACGCCATTTTTTCCAATTATTTCCGGTATGCCTCCTGAGTTTGCTGCTATAATAGCCATACCGTTTGACATTCCTTCTGCGGCAACCAAACCAAAAGGTTCCTGCCATAATGACGGTATTACTATAATAGAACCACTTTTCATTTTTTCATCAACAAATTTCTTATTTTTAAAACCAAAAAATTTTGCCTGAGCTCCAATATCTAAAAATTTTTTTGAAATTTTTTCAGCATAAGTTCCACTCTTATCAAGAGCTCCTAATTTTGACGATCCTATCAAATTAAAACTCCAATCTGTGAATTTTGGGGCAATTAATTTAACCGTGTCTACATAAATTTCAACTCCCTTTTCAGGTACGATACGACCTACATACAAAACTTCCTTTTTCTTTTCTGGAAATTTAGTTAGTTTTCTTTCAACTCCGTTATATAAAACAAAAACATTTTCACAATTTCCACTTAAACCCTCAAGAAACTGTTTTTTTATAAATTCACTTACACAAAAAATTGCTGCACATTCTGAAACTAATTCTTTTCTTTCTAGTCTAGATTTTGCTCCTTTCATTTCTTTTGGGTTATTATGCAGAAATAAACTGATTGGAGAGGTCTTTAATCTTTTCTTAATTCTTTTAACTAAATAAGGTCTATTATGAATTTCAACTAAATTTCTGTTATCATCAGTCTTTAGAATATATTTTGATAATTGATCTGCTAAATAATTATTTTTGCTCCTAAAAGAGCACAATGAATATTTAATTCCATAAAAATTTTTTTTGAAAATAGGATCATCTGTTTGTTGACCAAAAACTCTAATATCATCTAAAAAACTTGAATAAAGCATATTATTACTTACAGTAATGGAAACTGATGACGCTTTTTGCTTGTCAAATTTCTCTTTATAAGGAAGTAAAATATTTATTTTCATATTTTTGTCTTAAGTAAGGTAATAATAATGTTATAGAATATTTTTAAATTTTTTATAATAGTTTTATTTGGATCAGAATATTGCAAACAATAATATCAATGAAATGGGGCACAAGATACGGACCTGAATTTGTTAATAGATTAAACAAATCAATCAAAAAACACACTAAAAGACAAACACAATTAATTTGTTTTACTGACAACTTTAGTGGCATAGACAATCAAGTAATATGTTACCCACTACCAAGTATAAATTTACCTAAAGCCATATCTGATACACCTTGGCGCAAATTAAGTATTTGGCAATATCCTCTAAATAATTTAAAAGGTGACATTTTGTTTCTAGACCTTGATTTGGTTATTACTGGTAATATCGATCGTTTTTTTGACTTCAAACCAGGTAAATATTGTGTGATAGAAAACTGGACACAAATTGGCCAGAATATAGGCAACACAAGCTGCTTTAGGTTTCCAATAGGAAAATACAATTTTATTTTTGATCAGTTTCAAAATGAACCAAAAAAAATATGGAAAAAATATCATATAGAACAAATATATATAAGTCATAAAATTAAAGAGCAAGTATTCTGGCCTTCTGCTTGGTGTAAAAGTTTTAAGCATAATCTTCTTCCAAAGTGGCCTTTGAGAATTTGGAAACCTGCAGAACTACCTCTAGAAACCAGCATAGTTGCTTTTACTGGAAAACCTGACCCAGATGATGTAATAAAAGGAATCTGGCCAGTTAAAAAATATCAATTTTATAAGAAGTTTTATAAAAAGCTAAAGACACCCAAGTGGGTCATAGAAAACTGGTTATAAATTAATTTATTTGATTTATAACCGTTTTATCTAAAAAAGCTTCTATAGCTAATAAATATCCGTTAAAAAATTTTTCATAAGCTTCTGATGAAACATAACCAATATGAGGAGTAAGAATAGTGTTTTTTGTTTTTCTTAATATATGATCTTTTGGGAGAGGTTCCTGATCATAGACATCTAAAGCAACACATGAAATTATGCCATCATTTAAAGCATTTATTAAGTGTTGCTCATTTATAATCGGACCTCTACTTGTATTAACTATAACAGAATTTTTTTTCATCAATTTTAACCTATTTCCATCAATATATCCTTTTGTTCTTTCCGACAATCTCGTGTGTATGGTTAAAATATCAGACATTTTAAACAAATCTGAACTTTTAACGTATTCAACATTTATTGTTTTACATTCTTCTACAGTTAAATTATGGCTCCATGCAATAACTCGCATTCCAAAAGCTCTAGCAAAGTTAGCAACTTGTTTCCCTTGTTTACCAAGACCAAATATCCCTAGAGTATTACCTTTTAATCCTCTCCCAATTGTTGTTTGCCATTTACCATCTTTCATGTTTTGAATTTCAGTCTGTAACCCTCTCCAACTATTCATTATTAAGGCCCAAGCTAATTCAGCAGTTGAATGAATTTTTGTATCCGTCCCACAAAACACTATATTTCTTTTATTTAAAGCATCTATATCAACAGATGCATTCCACATTCCACTTGTGACTACTAGCTTGAGATTTGGAAGTTTATTAACTAATTCTTTGGGTAGTGATGTTCTTTCTCTCATCAAACACAAAACATCGTAATTTAGCAATATACTGGATAAGTTATCTTTATCTCCTATGTATTTATTAAACACTCTCAGTTCAATTTTATCTTTTAGTTTTTCCCAGTTAGCAAAGCGATGAGATACATTTTGATAGTCATCTAGTATTGCTACTTTAAGTTTCTTGTAATTTGCTATCATTGGTTTGCACCATATCCAGCCATTCTACCAAAAACTGCTCCAGAAGTTAAACCTGATCCTCCAGGATAACCATTAAAGAAAACTCCACCTACTAGCTCTCCACAAGCATATAAACCACTTATTGGTTTATTATTAGTGTCCAGCACTGATCCATTCTCATTTATTTTTAATCCTCCATATGTAAAAGTAATACCACCTGTTACTGGAAAAGCTCTAAATGGGCCCTCATCAATTCTTTGAGCCCAATTAGATTTTTTAATAAGTAAGTTTCGTGTTGACTTACCGTCTAAAACTGTTGGATCAAAAACGGTTTTTAAATCAACTGCTTTATTATATTCAGCTATTGTTTTTTTAGCTTCATTCTTATCAATATCATCCATTTTTGATATTAGTTCGTCTATACTTTTCCCCTCTACAAAGTGAGCGTCATTAAATCTATATTCTTCATAAAGTAAATCAAAAACTTTACTATCAAAAATTTGCCATGCAAAATGACCTGGTTGTTCTAAAACTTTTCTACCATATTGAGCATAAGTATAATTCCTAAAATTTTTACCCTCGTCTAGGAACCTTTTTCCTTTTGCATTGACCATAATCCCTAAAAAATAACAAATTTTACGATAATTTTTTCTTTCCTTTGGCTCTAAGTCTAATCCACCAAAATCTTTCATGAACAAATCCATTGGGGTTGCATGACAGCCATCATATAAACCATGTTTAACAGCTCCAATCTCTAAAGCCATCTTAAGCCCATCACCTGTATTATGAGGTGTTCCCCTTACCTTAGCTTTGATCCAATCGTCTCCTATAAAAGTTTTTCTTAATTCTTCATTAGCTTCAAAACCACCAGATGCTAAAATAATTGCATCTGCTTCTATTTTTTCGACACCTAAGTAAACACCTCTCACTTTATTATTTTTAAATACTAAGTCTGTAACTGGACTTTCATAGAATATTTTTCCACCTAATGATAAGAAAGCTGTTAATTCTTGATTAAAAAGACCCACACCTTCATTCTCTGAAGCAAGTGTTAAACCTCCCCAAAAAATATGTTTACCTTCTTTTAAGAAACTTTGTCTTGAATATATTGGCTCAAATTTTACATTATGAGAAGAAAGCCATTGAATTGTTTCCAATGACTTAGACACTAGGATTTCTTGTTCCCAACTCAATGGTCTACCATCATTGAAATTAAGAAGATCGTTTTTAAAATTTTCTTGTGTGTAAGAACCAAAATTGGTATTTTTTATTCTTTCATCATTTGGATTGTCTAATAACCCAATTAATTGATCTCCGTTTTCATAAGAAAATCTCATTGCTCCGGCAGTATATTTAGTATTTCCACCTGCCAATATTTTATTAGCTTTTTCATAAATTGTTACTTCTGCACCTTTTTCTAATGAAGCTATTCCAGCTGACAATGCAGCATTACCAGAGCCAACAATTACAATTTTTTTTGACATTCATAATTCCTAATTAAATACATTTTTTTATTTTAGATTGTTTAATTATTGTTATTATTTAAGATAACAACTTTCAAGTTGAATCTTTTCTGGAAGTAAGATGACTTCAAATTTAATTGGATCACTGATCTGGTTGTTCTTTATTTTTTTATCAGTTTTTTCTCATATGATTATAAAGTCTCTAACTGGAGAAGTGGATTTTATAATTACTTTATTTGCCAGATTTGTTTATTCATTACCTATTCTTATTATTTTAGCTTTAATTGCTAGAAAGACACTTTTTTTACAAATCAATAATTGGAGTAATATATTAATTCGTTCTTTATTTGGTTTTGTAACAATGATTATGGTTTTTTCATCTTTACAACTTATTCCTATTGGCTTAACAACAGCCCTAGCTCAGAGCTCAGCAATATATGTTACTTTATTATCGCCATTAATTTTAAGAGAAAAAATCGGATTCTTTAGGTGGACAGCCGTCATAACTGGATTAATTGGAGTTTTGTTAATGATTAATCCAATTGGCATAATTGAAAAAACTAGTGAATTATCATCATTAGGGTTGTTACTTGCTTTTGGTAGCGCAATTACTCATGCTGGATTAGCTTTAATTCTGAGAAAAATTGGTAAAACAGAACATCCCGCTTCAACAGCTTTAATACATAATCTCATAACCTCTATAATAATTTTTATCTCAATAATTTTTTTTGGTACAAAATTTTATGGAACCCAAGGAAAATACGGAATTGAAATTCTAATTCTACCAAATTTTATATTTTATTATTTAATCTTTTTAGGAATTGTAGGCTCATTAGTACAATATTTAATGGCACAAAGTTATAAGTATGCAGAAGCAACTATATTGGTAACTCTCAGATATTTGGCCATTCCAGTTGCCGCAATCTTTGGATTTATAATATGGGATGAAATACCAACTTTTAATCAACTGATAGGAGGATTAATTGTAATTGGATCTTGTCTCTTAATAACTTACAGAGAAATAAAGAAAATTAAAAATTAGTATCCCATTGCACAGCCATCTTTTCTAAAATCACTAGCCCCAATTAAAATATTTTTCTTATTATCAATAAGTATTATTTGACCACCACCAATGGGCGACACAGGATAGTTGACTTGATGTCCTCTTAAAACCATGTCTTCGATTATTGAATTATCAAAGTTTTCTTCAAAATCTAAAACATTGCCATTTGGGAAAACTCTTGGCAAATCAAGAGCTTCTTGAGGGCTCAAACCAAAATCAATCATTTGTGATAATACATATGCATGGCCAGCCGCTTGATATTGACCACCCATTACTCCAAAAGAACCAATTAATTTGTTTTCGTTCGAAATCATTGCTGGAATAATAGTATGAAGAGGTCTTTTATTTGGATAAAGTTCATTTGGGTGACCTTCTATTAAATTAAACCCTCGTCCTCTGCAATGGAAAAGAACGCCACTTTTTGGAGCTGTAATTCCGCTGCCAAAAGGATCAAAAAGGGAGTTAATAAATGAAATTGTCATTCCGTTTTTATCTCTTACCGTTAAATAAATAGTATCAGGATGGTCAGGAAATAAGCTTCTATGATATACTTTGGCTTTTTTAAAATCGATTTTGTTTGCATATTGTTCAAGTGTTTTTTTACTTAAAAAACTTGTTATAGACAATTTATTATAATGTGTATCTGCAAGATATTTATCTCTGAGAAAATAACCTATTTTAACCGCTTCACAAAACAAATGGATATAATCATTCTTAGACATACTTTTAATATTAAAATGTTCAAATATTCCAAGTATAATTAAAGCTACAATACCTTGACCATTTGGGGGACATTCGTGAATTTTAATGTTTCTGTAATTTTGAGATATGGGTTTTACCCATTCTGCACTTGAATTTGTGAAATCATTTTTTGTATGGCATCCTCCAATATTATTCAATTTTTTTAACATGTCGTCTACCACCCAACCATTATAAAACCCTTCTGATCCTTCTTTTGCAATTGTTTCAAAAGTTTTGGATAGTTTTATATTTTTGAAGATTTCAGTTACATTAAATGGTTTTTGATTTTTTAAAAAAATTTTCGATGTATCTTTATCAGCTGACAATTTTTTTGTATTTTTGGCCCAGTCATATGCTACTCTTTCATGAACTATTATACCTGATTTAGCATAATTTATGGCAGGCTGAAATATTTCTTTCCAAGGCATGTAACCATGTTCTTTATGAAGCAAACCCCACCCTGCAACGGCTCCTGGTATTGTGATTGCTTCAGGCATTTCAGGTTTAATTAATTTTATACCTTTATTTCGAAGATGGTCAGCACTTGAATTTTCAGAAGATTTTCCTGAGGCATTTAGTGCTTTTATATTAGCACTACCATCGATTGAAAGCATTGCGAAGCAGTCTCCACCAATACCTGTCATGTGTGGTTCTGCAACACACAAAACAGCACTCATTGCTAATGCTGCATCAACAGCATTACCTCCACTTTTTAAAATCTCAATACCTACACTGGATGCTATATGGTGTGAAGATGTCGCCATATAGTTTGAACTCATTATATTAGATTTTCCAGGATTTGAAAAATCTCGGGTAATAAATTCTTCTAGTGTTTTCATAAAAATCCATTTTAATAATTAGAATTAGGATAATATATTTAGCTTATATCAATAATTTTTTTATATTTTTGGCAGCTTGTCTAATTCTTTGTTCATTTTCTACTAAACCAACTCTTACAAAACCTTCTCCAAATTCACCAAAAGCCACACCTGGAGAAACAGCAACATCTGCTTTAAGCATTAATTCTTTTGCAAATTCTAAAGATCCTTTATCTTTATATTTGTCTGGTATGGGAGCCCAAGCAAACATACTTGCTTTTGGACTTGGAATATTCCATCCAGCCCTAGCCATAGAGTTTATAAGAACGTCTCTTCTTTTTTGATAAATATTTCTTATCTCTTGAACACAATCTTGAGGGCCATTCAATGCAGCAGCAGCTGAAACTTGAACAGGAGTAAAAGCTCCATAATCCAAATAAGACTTAATTCTAGTAAGTGCGTTTATTAGTGTTTTATTACCAACAGCAAAACCAATTCTCCATCCTGCCATAGCATAAGTCTTAGACATCGAAGTAAACTCTACTGCCACTTCTTTTGCTTTTGGTATTTGAAGGATTGAAGGAGGTGGAAAGTTATCATAATATATTTCTGCATATGCAAGATCAGATAATATATAGACATTGTATTTAATAGCAATTTTTACTACCTCTTCATAAAATCCTAAAGACACAACTTGTGCAGTTGGATTGGAAGGAAAGGACACAATAATAGCTACTGGAGCAGGTACACTCTCAATAATAGATCTTTCTAATCGTTCTAAATATAAATCAGGGTTAAAAGTGCCATTATCTACAGCTGGTAAATGACGTAAGGAAGCACCTGCGATTATAAACCCATAAGGATGAATAGGATATGAAGGGTTAGGAGATAGTATTATATCTCCTGGTGATGTTATTGCTTGAGCTAAATTAGCTAAGCCTTCTTTAGAGCCCAAAGTAACAATTACTTCATTTTCAGGATCCAAATTAACATCAAACCGCCTTTTATAGTAAGCAGCCTGCGCTTTTCTAAGCCCATTGATACCTTTACTCGTGGAATATCTTCCTGTACCAGGTTTTTCTACAGTTTCTTTTAACTTTTGTCTGATATGCTTTGGTGTTGGCATATCTGGATTTCCCATTCCAAAGTCAATTATGTCTTTACCTTCAGATCTTAGCTTAGCTTTGAGGTTATTAACTTCAGCAAAGACATATGGTGGTAATCTTTTAATTCTATCAAATTCGTTTCGCATAAAATCTTTCTATAAGTCAAATAATTATATCTAAAAATTAATTACTAAGGCTATAAATTTGCTATAATTAATATTATGTTAAGATGTAATATGTTTATTTTAAGGTATCAATGCGTTTTTTAACTAAAATTATTTTTTTTCTATCTGGTATTTCTGCTATTGGGCTGATGCTGTGGTTTGGAATGCCTAACATTCAACAAGCTTTTAAACCTGTAGAAGTGATTTCTGTTACAATTACCTTAAATAATAAATGCTCTGTTGATAATGACAGTTTTGTTGTTGCAGTTCCAGGAACAGATATAATTTTCCCTTTTAAAAAAGGAGTAGCAAGATATAGATTGAAATCAGATAGAAAAGTACAACTAATATCTAACCCAAAATATAAATCTGTACGTTATGTTGGCATCCATGTTCCCGTAGAAAAAAACTTAATATTGGAGGCTGATTGTTCAACCTCGCCAAGATTAAAAGGAATTTTTGGTTCTATGAAAAATCAATTTAAAAATTAAGGATGTTTTCAATGAAAAATTCAAATAAAAGTTTGCCAAACGATCCTCTAACTGGAATAACAATCAATGAATTAGGTAAGAAATTCAGAGATCGTTTGATTACATGTAAAGAAGTTACAGCAATTTATTTTGAAAGAATAAAAATTTTAAATCCACACCTTCACGCATACATACATACAGATGAGGAAACAGGACTTTTCTGGGCAGATGGCATAGATAAACTATTTTCTTGTGGTGTTGATTTAGGGCCACTAATGGGTATACCTGTAGCAATAAAAGATATTTGTTCTGTTAACGAAATGCCAACAACAAATGGATCTCAGATTAAGAGTGAAGACATAACAGGACCAGAAGGAAATTTAGTTAAAAGGTTAAAATCTCTTGGTTGTATTATTTTAGGTAAAACACATACTGTTGAATTTGCTCTTGGAGCAACTGGATTAAATAAATATAAAGGTACCCCTAAAAATCCATGGGACGAAAATATACATAGGATGCCTGGAGGATCAAGTAGTGGTTCTGCTGTAGCTGTTGCCTCTGGACTAGCTGCTTTTGCTATTGGCACAGATACTGGTGGTTCAGTTAGAATTCCAGCTTCACTTAATGGTATAGTTGGATTAAAAACAACCAAAAATAGGTGGCCAACAGACGGAATTTTTCCTTTATCTCCAACTTTAGATACTCCAGGACCTATAGCAAGAAATGTAAAAGATACAAAATTAATTTTTGATACATATAATGGTACTCCCAATAATCAAAAAGCCATAAAACTTAAAAATATGAATTTTGGTAAACTTAAAGAACCATTTACGTCAAATTTAGATCCGGAAGTTTCAGAAGCATATGAAATTATTTGCAGTAAATTGGAAAATCTAGGCGCAACTATTGAAGAAGTTGTGATACCTGAAGTAAATGAAAAATCAACTTTGTTTCCTGCAATTGTTGGATCAGAAATTGTTAGTGCATTTGGAATAGATAGGTTTAATAAAAATGTTGAAACAATGGACCCAGTAACTGGAAATAGAGCTAAATTGGGTCTAAATGTATCCTCATTTGAATATATTGAAGCCAAAAATAGGCATTTAGAGTTAGAAGATATAGCTAGTAGATATTTTTCAAAATATGATGCTCTTATCTCACCTACAACTGTAATGCAAGCCCTTGAAGTTGACAAATCAACAATAGGTGGAGAACTCCACGAAAGAAGCCTTCTTGCATCGGCGAACACACAACCTGTAAATATTTTTGGATTATGTGGAATTTCTTTTCCTATTCAAAATTTATTGAATAATAAAAATAGCAAAACATTACCAATAGGTTTACAAATCATTTGTGGTAAAAACGAAGATGAGAAAGCAGTTGAAATTGCTCTGGCTCTAGAAAATTATTTAGGAGAACCTCAACTTCCTGACGTCAGCAAGTTTTTATAATTTTAGATTTATAAAGACTAACTCAAATATAAAAAAATAACTCTTTTATCTTGAAATTTATAATTTAAAAAATTAATTAAGTCTTAACCATTAATAAGGTATCGTTCTTCAAAGGTAAACATTTTGTCTGTTAAACTTATAAACGCAACTAATTTAAAGAAATCTTTTGATCAATTTATTGCAGTAGATAATATTGATTTGTCAGTGTCGAGGGGTGAGGTGGTCGGATTTCTTGGTCCAAATGGTGCAGGAAAGTCTACAACAATGAAGATGCTAACTGGTTTTCTAGAACCAGATAATGGTGAGATTTTTATTAACAATATTAATCTTAAATCTGATCCATTAAAAGCAAAAGAATACATAGGATACTTACCCGAAGGTGCACCATCATATTCAGATATGATAGTAGCAGACTTTTTGTCATTTATTGGAAAAATGAGAGGGTTGAATGGTAATTATCTGAGTAATCGCTTAGAAGAAATGGCTAATCAAATTAACTTAAAAGAAATGTGGGACAGACCTATAGAAACACTTTCTAAGGGTTTTAAAAGAAGGGTTGGTATTGCTCAAGCATTAATACATGACCCTGATATATTAATATTGGATGAACCAACTGACGGCTTAGACCCTAATCAAAAACACGAAATGAGAAACCTCATAAAAAAAATATCTACTAATAAAGCTATTGTTATTTCAACACATATTTTAGAAGAGGTTGAGGCAGTATGTTCACGCGCTGTAATTATTTCAAATGGAAAGTTACTTGCAAATGACACTCCTAAAAATTTAGAAAATAAATTTTTAAACAAAAATACTTTATCTATTAAAGTATCTAATAAAATTAATGATGTTATCTCTAAAGAAATAAAATCATTATTAAAATACGATGATGTCAGAATTCAAAAAACAGACATTTCAGCTCATACTATTTTAGTAAGTGACAACCAGAAAAATCCAAATCTTAATACAGTTTTAAAACAGATAAACAAACTCAAACTTGATATAATTGAGGCAAATTTTCAAAAGGTAAGTCTTGAAGAAATTTTTAGAACAATAACCACAGAAAACAATTTAAAATAATTGGTAAAAACCCATGAATAACTACTTAAACAAAACATATATAATCTTAGATAGAGAATTAAAGGGGTATTTTAGAACTCCGTTAGCATCAATTTTTTTGCTTGTCTTTTTAGCTCTATCCTCGGGTATGACCTTCTTTTTGGGAAGGTTTTTTGAGAGAGATCAGGCCGATTTAACGGCATTTTTTTCATGGCATCCTTGGCTATTCCTTGTATTGATGCCAGCTATCGGTATGAGATTATGGGCTGAAGAAAGAAGATCCGGCACAATTGAATTGTTAATAACCTTACCTGTTACAAACACACAGCTAGTCGTTGGTAAATTTTTAGCAAGCTGGATTTTTACTCTTATTGCCCTTATTTTAACCATGCCTATTTGGATAACAGTAAATTATTTAGGTGACCCTGATAATAATGTTATTTTAATCTCGTATTTTGGTAGCTGGTTAATGGCAGGAGCTTTTTTAGCTCTCACTTCTTGCCTGTCAGCACTAACAAAAAATCAAGTCATAGCTTTTATAATTTCTTCAATTAGCGGTTTTTTACTTATAATGGCGGGTTTCAACCTTGTTTTATCAGCTGTAAGATCATGGTCACCAAATTGGATTACAGAAACTATTAGTTCAATGTCATTTCTATCACATTTTAGCAGACTTCAAATGGGTGTTTTTGATTTGAGCACATTGATTTTTTTTATTTCAATGATGATTTTATGTCTTTGGATAAACGTACAGCTTGTCCAAGTTAAAAAAGCTGATTGAGGTTACAATGAACTTTTTAAATAATATAAAACCTATAAATTTTGTTAAATCATCAATACTATTTTCTGTTATTATATTTCTTTGTGTAAATATAATCACCAAAAATGTATTTAATTCATCAAGGATAGATTTCACAGAAAAAAAACTTTACTCTTTATCTAATAGCACAACTGATCTTCTTAAAAATTTGAATGAGCCAATACATGTAAGGCTTTTTGTATCAGGAAATTTGGTTAAAGAAGTACCTCAGCTTTCAACATATGCAAACAGAGTTGAGACTATATTAAAAGCTTATAGCGATATTTCTAATGGAAAAATAACATTAGAGGTGATTGATCCAAAACCTTTCTCAGATGAAGAAGATAGAGCTGTTGGTATGGGTATAAACTCGTTTTCTGCAACAGAAATGTCAGATGCATTATATTTTGGACTAGCAGCTACAAATTCAACTACAGGGCAAAAAAATATTCCTATTTTTTCTCCAGAAAGAGAAACTTTCCTTGAATATGATCTTTCAAGTTTAATCTCAGAATTAAGTCAGACTCAAAAACCAGTCATAAGTATTCTTGATAACCTTGGACTAATGGCAGACAGTAGAATTGGGAAACCAGAACAACAAATATTAAAACAAATGAATGAAATGTTTAAAGTTGAAATGGTAAGTGAAAGCGATAATAAGCTCAATGAAAACACCAAAGTTCTTATGATTATTCATCCAAAATTTTTATCGGATGAGACTTTATATATGATAGATCAGTGGGTTCTTAAGGGAGGATCTACCCTAATATTTTTAGATCCTTATGCTGAAACAGAGATTAGTAGACAACCAGGTATGCCACCAATGAACCCGAGATCAAATCTAAAAAAATTATTAGATACGTGGGGAATAAAATTTGATAATAAAAAGACTGTCTTAGACTCAGAATTTGGTTTCAGGATCACTAGGAACATTGATGGTCGTGATATACAAGTTACCAACTACCCTTGGCTAAATATTAGAGGAGATGGTTTGAATAAAAACGATGGTACATTGTCAAATTTAAGCACAATTGTGATGACTACCGCAGGCTCATTAGAAAAAGCCAACAAAGACACAGTTTTAGAACCAATTATCACTACTAGTAGAAAATCTGGTTTAGGTGATGCACAAAAAGCAGGAGATCCTAAAAATGATCCAAGAGATTTTTTATCAAGTATAAAGTCTGATAACGATAATTTAATTTTAGCAGGGTGGATAAAAACAAATCTCATCTCATCATTTAGTAAAAAAGATGGACAACTTTTAAAATCCCAAAATAAATCAAATATTCTTCTAGTATCTGACGCTGATATGTTGATGGATCGAAATTGGTTAACGCAACGAGGCGCTTTTGCTAACAATGGCGACTTTGTTCTTAATGTAGTTGAACAAATGGTTGGTGGTAATGCCTTATCCGATCTTAGAGGTAAGAGTACATCATGGCGTCCATTTGACAAAATAATTGAATTAGAAAAAATTGCTGAGGAAAAATTTCTTTTAGAAGAACAAAGACTAGCTAAACAATTAAATGAAATGGAAAATAAAATTAGAGATTTAACACAAAATAATGACAACAACTCAGATGTTTTATCTCCTGAAACTATTGAAGCGATTGATGGTTTTAAAGCTGAAATGATGTCAACAAGATCACAGTTAAGGAGTGTAAAATTTGATCTTAGAAGAGATGTTGAAAATTTAAAACGATGGGTAATAGCTTTAAACGTAGCAATAATTCCCATAATTTTTGCTGGTCTAGCATTAATTATATCTTTAAGAAGAAAAAAATTATTCTACTAAAATAAATTTTGGGTAAAAAATGACAAAAAAAAGATTTTTAAACATATCTATAATAACTGCAGCACTCGTTGTTTTAACGATTATTTCAGCAAACCTTAATACAAGTAATTATGGTTTTGAAAATAGGGGTAAGTTATTTTTAGATAACTTCACCAAAAATGTTA
>CACMTN010000010.1 GCA_902616615.1 uncultured SAR116 cluster alpha proteobacterium
ACCAAGCTCTTAGAGTTTTAAAAAAGAAAATGCAAAGGGAAGGCATGTTTAGAGAAATGAAAAACAGAAGAGCATATGAAAAACCTTCAGAAAGAAAAGCAAGAGAAATGGCTGAAAGCACTAGAAGAGTAAGGAAACTTATGAGAAAAAGATTAGAACGAGAAGGCTACTAACTCTTACTTAATTAACTTTCAGCAAGAACCGCATATTCTAATTGCGGTTTTTTTTTTAACCTAGTAAAGAAGAATTAGATAAATTATACCACATTTATTTAATACCCTTTGGAGTAAATATGATGATTATTGGATGCCCTAAAGAAGTTTTTAAAGGTGAAAACAGAGTAGCACTTACACCTGAAAGTGCAAAGCAGCTTCAAAAATTAGGATATACTTGTCTTTTAGAAACTGGTGCTGGTATCAACGCCAACTTTTCAGATAAAGATTACAAAAATGCTAAAGTAAAAGTTGTAAAAGATGCAAGTGAACTTTGGAAGCAATCAGATATTATATTGAAAGTAAGAGGCCCAGAAAAATCAGAATTATCAAAAGTAAAACTAAATCACCATATTATAAGTTTTATATGGCCTAATCAAAATAAATCTCTCCTTGAAGCTTTGAAAAAGAAAAAAGTTACAGTTCAAGCTATGGATATGATACCTAGAATTAGTAGAGCTCAAAAAATGGACGCTTTATCTTCCATGGCTAACATAGCTGGTTATAGAGCAATAATTGAGGCAGGAAACCAATTTGGAAGATTTTTTACAGGTCAAATAACAGCAGCCGGGAAAGTTCCTCCTGCTAAAATTCTGGTAATAGGAGCTGGAGTTGCTGGGCTTGCTGCCATTGGTACTGCCCAATCTATGGGTGCAATTATTAGAGCCTTTGACGTAAGGCCAGAAGTTGCTGAACAAATTGAATCAATGGGTGCAGAATTTTTAATGCTTGATTTTGAATCAGATGGCACAGGTGAAGGAGGGTATGCGAAACCTGCTTCTAAAGAATTTATAAAAAAAGAAATGGAATTATTTAGAAAACAAGCACCAGAGATTGATATTGTGATTACAACCGCACTCATTCCTGGAATGCCTGCTCCTAAATTATGGCCGAAGGAAATGGTTGAACTTATGAAACCTGGATCTGTGATTGTAGATTTAGCTGCTGAACAAGGAGGAAACTGTGAAGTTACCGTTCCTAATAAAATTATAGAAACAAAAAATAAAGTAAAAGTTATAGGATTTACAGATTTACCAAGTAGAATGGCAACACAATCTTCTAGTTTATATTCTACAAATGTACGTCACATGATTGATGACTTAACTCCTAAAAAAGACGGAATACCATTCACTAATATGGAAGATGATGTAATAAGAGGCGCTACAGTTCTTCATGGTGGTAAAATAACTTTTCCTCCCCCAAAACCAAAAATTGTTGCTATTGCAAAACATGAGACTAATAAAATAAAAGAAAAATCATCAGAAGAAATAGCTCAGGATGAAATAAAAGCAGAAAAAAAAGCTGGTAAATTACAATTTTTACTATTAGTAGTTGGTGCTCTTCTAACTTGGTTTATAGGTTATTACGCACCCTCTGACTTTATGCAGCATTTTATTGTTTTTATTTTATCATGTTTCGTAGGATATCAAGTTATATGGAATGTATCTCATTCACTTCATACACCTTTAATGGCTGTTACAAATGCTATCTCAAGCATAATTATAATTGGTGCTTTGCTACAAATGAGAACTGAGAATGATATAGTAAGTATCTTAGCCTTAATATCTATCTTTATTGCCACTATTAATATTGTTGGCGGTTTTATGGTTACAAAAAGAATGTTGTCAATGTTTCAGAGAAGCTAAAAAAAGGATTATTAGATGACTATTGGATTATTAACTGCCTCATACATTACATCTAGTGTGCTTTTCATTCTTGCATTAGGTGGCTTAAGCAACCAAGAAAAGGCAAAAAGAGCCGTATGGTATGGTATTGTTGGCATGGCGATTGCTGTTTTTGCAACAATTTATGGAAATCAAGTTTTTTTTACCGAATGGCTCAATTGGCTTATAGCTGCAATTTTAGTTGGCTCTATGATTGGAGCAATTGTTGCTAAAAAAGTGCAAATGACTGGTATGCCTCAATTGGTTGCTGCTCTTCACTCATTTGTAGGTTTAGCAGCTGTTTTTATCGGCATAAACTCTGCAATGTTGCCACACTCTGATATGAATTCTACTCAGTATATGATTCATAACGTTGAAGTTTTTATTGGGGTATTTATTGGAGCAATCACATTTACTGGCTCTATAGTGGCATTTGGAAAATTATCTGAATTAATAACTGGTAAGGCATTAATTTTACCAGGAAGACATTTGTTGAATTTAATCATGTTATTTTCCTGCTTAGCATTGGGATACATGTTTTTGAATAATGAAGGTAATTGGACCTTAATTGTAATGACTCTTATAGCATTTGTTATAGGAGCTCATCTTGTTTTAGCAATTGGTGGTGCAGATATGCCAGTAGTTGTTTCAATGCTTAATTCATATTCAGGATGGGCTGCAGCTGCAACAGGTTTTATGCTTGGAAATGACCTGCTAATTGTGACAGGTGCTTTGGTTGGATCTTCTGGTGCTATCCTATCATATATAATGTGTAAGGCTATGAATCGAAAGTTTCTTTCAGTTATTTTAGGCGGGTGGGGTGATGTAACAGGTCCTACAATGGATATTGAAGGTGAAATGAAACCAATAGATATAGAATCAGTAGCGGCTGCGTTAAATGATGCAAACAAGATTATAATCGTTCCTGGTTATGGTATGGCAGTAGCACAAGCACAAAGCACAGTTTCTGAGTTAACCTCTAGACTAAGAGCAAAAAACAAGGAGGTAAGATTTGGAATTCATCCTGTTGCAGGAAGACTTCCAGGACACATGAATGTTCTGCTAGCAGAAGCAAAAGTTCCATATGATATTGTTCTTGAAATGGAAGAAATAAATGACGATTTTCCTGATACAGATGTGGTCATGATATTAGGAGCTAATGATATTGTTAATCCAGCTGCTCAAGAAGATCCAAATAGCCCAATTGCGGGAATGCCTGTTTTGGAAGTTTGGAAAGCTAAACAGGTTTTTATTTCAAAAAGAGGACAAGGAAAAGGTTACTCTGGAATTGAAAATCCATTATTTTTTAGAGAAAATTCTAGAATGGTCTATGGGGATGCAAAAAAATCTTTGGATACAATTTTACAGAGCATAAATTAATTATATTAGTCTAAAATTAAACCTGATTCCATTAGGGCTTTATTTTGTCTTATAGACAAACCCTTTTCATCAAAGTCTCCAACTAAATCGTGGAAAACTCTATACCAATTAATTTCTGCTTTTAAATGCATGAAAACTGATCCTAATCCGACAGCTGCTCTGTCCATTAATACAAATTCTCTTGGTGGTTTAACACCTCCAATTTTTTTTAATTCTTCATGAACTTTTTCAGCTGTTTCTCTTCCATATTGTCCAGACTCACTCGGATTGATCAACCTAACTTTATCTTCTAATAAAGGTTGATAAATAAAGTTTGCCCAGATATTTAAAACACCGATTAATTCTTTTGAGGGGTTTTCAAAACCCCAACTTTTGTAAGCATTTACCGCTTGTTCTTCATCTCCGTCTCTTAAAGCTTTATAAAGTTCAATTACGCCAGTTACAAAATCTGGTCTAAATATTCTAATACATCCAAAATCCATTAGGTTAACCCCTCCATCAGGACGTATTGTATAATTTCCAAGGTGAGGATCTCCATGAATTACTCCATATTTATAAAATGGTATGTACCAAGCTTTAAACATATTTAAAGCCACTTGATTTTTAATTTTGATATCACTGTTTTTAGCAATAAAATCCATAATTTTTGATCCATATATCCTTGTCATTGTTAGGAGTCTATTTGTTGACAATTCATCAATAGGATTAGGAAGTGTAATTTGATTTAAATCAGATAACATATACCTATATAGTTTTAAGTTTTTAATTTCATGGGTATATTTGAGTTCTTCTTTTAGCCTCTCTGATAACTCCTCATGTATAGCTTCAGTAGAAATTGCAGAATCGTATTTTTCATATAATGAAAATATTAATTTAAGTTGGTTAAGATCAGCTTGAACTGCTGAGCCCATATCAGGATATTGCAACTTACAGGCTAATTTTCTTCCGTTGACGTCTTCAGCAAAATGAACTTGACCTAAAGATGCTGCAGCAGAGGCTTGTTTATCGAAAGTATTAAAATAAGTAAGCCAATTTTCTCCTAACTCAGCTTTCATCCTTCTTTTTACAAAAAGCCAACCCATTGAGGGAGCATCTGCTTGAAGATGAGATAATTCATTCACATACTCTTTAGGTAGAGCGTCAGGAATTGTGGCAAGAATTTGTGCGACTTTCATAAGTGGACCTTTCAGTCCTCCTAATGCAGCTCTCAAATCAGAAGCATGCTGTTCTCTATTTATTTTAATTCCTAAATATCTTTCACCAGCCAATCTTGCAGCAAGCCCACCCATTGCAGAAGTTACCTTTGCATAACGTCTGATTCTTCCACCTGTCATAGAAGAGCTCAGTTCATCTTGAATTCTACTATCTTTACTCATAATAATTGAACTCTCTAAAAGTTAGATTAATTATCCAAATCATCAAGCTCATCCATTAATTCGGTTATCATTGTAATACCTTTTTCCCAAAAACTATTATCATACGCACTTAAATTAAAAGGTTTTAGTAGATCATTATGAGTTTTTGTCCCACCTGAAGATAACATTTCAATGTACTTATTTGAAAAAATATCTTTATCACTTTGTTGATATGCATACCAAAGTGCATTTACTAGACTATCTCCAAAAGCATAAGCATATACATAAAATGGAGTATGAACAAAGTGAGGGATGTATCCCCATAAGAATCTGTAATCATCACCAAGATTTACATGAGGACCCACAGCATGAGACTGTGTCTCCATCCAAATATTACTTATCTCTTCAGGTGTTAATTCAGATTTTATTCTTGCCTCATGAAATTTGACTTCGAATTGGTGAAACCCTATTTGTCTAGCAACAGTATTTAACATATCTTCTATTTTACTAGACAATATTTGTTTTTTTTGAGTAATCGAACTCTCATCTAATAATTTTCTAAACACTAACATTTCACCAAAAACTGATGCTGTTTCAGCGAGTGTTAGAGGTGTTTCAGCCATTAGTAATCCATTTTTCCCAGCAAGAATTTGGTGAACACCATGACCAAGTTCATGTGCAAGTGTCATAACATCTCTAATTTTGCCTTGATAATTTACTAATATGTATGGATGCAATGACGGAACTGAAGGATGGGCAAAAGCACCTGAAGCTTTACCTTTTCTTAAGCTTGCATCTATCCAATTATTTTTAAAAAATAATTCTGCTAAATTAGAAATCTCTGGATGGAAGGAAGAAAATGAATCTAAAATAATATCCTTAGCCTCAGACCATTTTATCAAATTTTCAGAAGAATGAGGCAATGGTGCATTTCTATCCCACCAATCTAAACTTGTCTGACCAAATTGATTAGCTTTCCATTTGTAATATCTATGGGTAAGTTTAGGCATAGCCTTATCAATCGTATTTACAAGTTTGTCAACAACTTCATCCTCAACGTCATTATCAAGATTTCTTGATGACATAATTCTTTTAAAACCCCTTTTATTATCTTCGATAAATCTATCCCTAGAAATCACATTAAGTATCATTCCAAAAATACGTTTATTATTTTCTAAAACTTCAGAAAGTGATTTTCCTGCAATTTTTCTAGTTTTTGGATCTGCGTCAGATAACAAGTTCAAAATCTCAGCTTCAGTTAATGATTTATTTTTGAAAGGGAAACGTAATGCCGCAGATGTCTCATCAAATAATCGTATCCATGCCGACCTGCCGGTAGCAGATTTCTCAATCAAAATCTCTTCTACAAGAGGATCAAGAAGATAAGGGTTTCTTTTTCTTAATATATTGAGATAAGGTTCCCAATTTTTCGCTTCTCTATCATTTAACCAATTATTGACTGTATTATCATCAACTTTTGAAAGTTCTAATGTAACAAAGATGAGAGTAGACAGAATTTCCGTAATTTGATCAGATATAGATGAGTTATATTTTGAAATTTCAGGATCTTCCATATTTGTAGCAAAGGTTAAACTACTATGTGTTGCAATCTTATAAATAGCTTCATTAATTTCTTGATATTCATTTATACAAATCAAAAAATCTGATGGACTTAAGTCATTTATTTTCCCTTTCCATTTTTTAAGAAAATTATTTGCTGAAACTCTAATATTTTTTATATCTTTGTTAATCTTTGGATCTTTAATATTTTTATATATTTCTGAAAGATCCCATAATGGTAGTTCGTTGTTCATTTTATTTATATGCATTTCATTCATATTAAATTTTCAACCTCAATTAATTTGATTTAAAAAAGTTATTAATACTTTTTATAACTTCATCAGGATTTTCTTCGGCTAAATAATGGCCTGTATTAACACCATAACCTCTAACTTCTTGATCACAATATTTTTGCCAGATTGTTAACGGATCATACCATTGTTCTATCTTACCTTTTTTACCCCACAAAACCAGTGTTGGCATTTTAATTTTTAATTTTTTTTTTCTACTTATGTCATCATCTTTCAAATCAATAGATGCAGCCGCTCTATAATCCTCACAAATAGATCTAATAGTTTCAGGATTTTTGACACATTCCAAGTAATCAGCCAATGCTCTAGGTGCAAAAAAAATATTTGTCCTTTTTTTCTCTTGAAGTATGAGCAAAAAACCACTCTTCAGGTGCTTTGTTAATTACTGACTCTGGTATAGGATATCTTTGTGCCAACCAAAACCAATGATAGTAACCCATTGCAAATTCTTTGTTAGTTCTCTCAAAATGTTCAATAGTTGGTATTATGTCTAATAATATTATTTTTTTAACATTGTCGGGATAATTTAAGGCTAAACGATGACTTATCCTTGCACCTCTGTCGTGGCCAACAAGATAAAATGTTTTATGTCCTAATAATGTCATCAACTCATTCATATCAGAGGCCATTTTAACTTTTGAGTAGTTTTCATGATCTTTAGATATTTTAGGTTTATATGATTTTCCATAACCTGGAATGTCTGGACAAATAATCGTAAATTTCTTTGTTAAGGCTGGAGCTACTTCGTGCCACATTACATGTGTTTGTGGATTTCCGTGCAACATAAGTAAAGCAGGTCCATGACCTGCTTTTCTTAATCTGATATGTCCATTTTTTATTTTTAATGTGGAAATTTCAAAATCTTCAAAGAATTTTATGGTCATTTTGATCCTTAGGTATTTTTAGAAAACTAATATTGACTGTTATAGAGGATATAATTATCTAAAAATGTAATACAACACCAAAGATCTAATATATCAAAATTTGACTCTGATTAACTTTTATTTAGACTTTGAAAGATAGATGGAGTTTATAAAAAAGTTGAGAATTTATATAAAAATTATTTTTGTCATAATGTTAATTTCAGTTAGTACTGCAAGTAATTCAAAGAATGTATTTGCAGATGATATTGAAAAGCTTGCCTCTAAATTATTTAATCATTATGAATATGACGATAAAATTACAAATTATTTAAAATCTTTTTTTTCTTTTGGGAAAAATGGTGTTGAAAATACATCTAATGGCACAATTAATAATCCAAAAACTAATCTTAAAAAAACACAAAAATCATCCATTAAACTCAAGTCAAAAAATAAATTAACTTATTACTTCGAAAATGGGCAATCAGTTCAAATAAATCCCTCAAATCTTGGAGAAAAAATCATTTATAATAACTCAAAATTTACTTTTTTCGAGATTAAAAAAAACTATGTTTCGTATGGCATTAACATAGATTTCTAGTTAATAATATTTTTATTTCATAATGGTGGTGACCTCGACAGGACTCGAACCTGTTGCCTCAAGATTAGGAATCTTGCGCTCTATCCAGATGAGCTACGAGGCCATATAATTAATTTAATATCATATAAAGATTAATTTTCAATTATAAGATTATTCTAATTTTTCTAAATATATTATTGTGGTATGATTTTGAAAAATTCGTACTATAAATAAACAATTAAAATAAGGGGATTGTTTATGAATATTGATTTAGGATTAAAGGATAAAGTAGCTGTTGTGACTGGTGCTGGAGGCGGAATTGGACGTGAAATTGCTCTTGCCCTTGCAGGAGAAGGAGTTTCAATTGTTGTCAATGATATAGGTGTTTCATTAACTGGCGAGGGTGGTTCAGAATCTCCAGCTCAAGAAACTGTTGGATTAATAACTCAAAAAGGTGGGAAGGCTATAATTAGTAATGATAGCGTTTCTTCATGGGATAGTGCACAACTTATAATCAAAAAAGCATTAGATACTTATGACAGATTAGACATTGTTATAAATAACGCTGGTATATTAAGAGATACAATTTTTCATAAGATGGAACCCTCAGATTGGAATGACGTAATAAGTGTTCATTTAAATGGGAGCTTTTACGTAAGCAGGGCGGCTGCTCCTTATTTTAGAGAACAAAATTCAGGAGCCTACGTACATATGACAAGTACATCGGGATTAATAGGAAATTTTGGTCAAGCAAATTACTCAGCTGCAAAATTAGGAATTGCTGGCCTATCAAAATCAATTTCCTTAGATATGAGCAGATTTAATGTTAGATCAAATTGTATTGCACCATTTGCTTGGAGTAGAATGACCAATTCTATACCTTCAAATACTGAAGCTGAAAAAGAGAGAGTTGAAAGATTAAAGAAAATGACTCCTGAAACTAATGCCCCCTTAGCTGTTTTTTTAGCTTCTGAGGCTGCTAAAAATGTAAGTGGACAAATCTTCAGTGCAAGATTGAATGAATTATTTATATATAATCAAAACAGACCTGTAAAAAGCGTTCATTCAGAAACAGGTTGGTCACCACAAAAAATTGCCGAAAGAGCATTTCCCTCATTTAAAAATTCAATGACGCCAAATGAAAGAAGTGGTGATGTTTTTAGCTGGGATCCAATTTAAGATAGGCCTAAAAGTTTGATTATATCTTTCATGTTTTTTAGGGTGTGAGTTGCTCCAAGGTTGCTAACATCCTTATCAGTGTAACCACCTGCAACAGCAATTGATTTTATATTTGCTGCTTTAGCTGCTTCAATATCATTTGATGTATCACCAACCATGTAAAACATTTTGTTTGTTGTTTTAAAACCCTCCATTGTTAGTATCAACATGTTTGGCTTTGGTTTTAATGGAATATTATCTCTTGCCCCAACGATTGTAGTAAAAAATTTACTTAGATTCATTTCTTGAATTAATTTTTCAGTTACAAATTGCCTCTTATTAGTACAAATGCCCATTAATATTTTTCGCTCATAAAAAAAATTAAGTGTCTCTATTACTCCAGGCATTAAAGTACTATATCTATATGGTTGTTCTGAATAGTTTTGTCTGTAACTATTGAAAATTACTTCATATAAACCTTTATCTCCACCACAAAAATCAACTACTTTTTTTGACAAAGATAACATACCTTCACCAACAAAAGTCTGCAGTTTTTCCTCAGATATATTTTTTAAATTATATTTAGTTAAAGTTCTATTTATTGCATGATGCATATCAGGAACTGAATGAACTAAAGTACCATCTAAATCAAAAATGATATTAAAATTAATTTTTTTCATTTTTTTTAATTTTATAACGAAGAGCTTCTATGTTTTTTGAATAGCTCTCGACACCATCTCCATTAAAGACAGCTGAACCTGCAACAACTACATTTGCACCTGCCTCAATTACCATTGGGGCAACCACCTTATTAATGCCACCATCAACCTGAATTTTTATAGGCTTTTCTTTAATTAATTCTTTAATTGATTTAATTTTATTCAAAGACGATTCAATAAAAACTTGACCGCCAAAACCCGGGTTAACTGTCATCACAAGAATCAGATCTAATTTGTCTAACAAAAACTCTAGTCCTGAAATAGAAGTGGCAGGATTAATAGAAACGCCTGCTTTACATCCTAATTCACGAATACGATTCAAAGTTCTATCTAAATGTGGAGTGACTTCTTTATGAACAGTTATCATATCAACTCCAGCATTCACGTATTCTTCTAAAAGATCATCTGGGTTAGTAACCATGAGATGGGCATCAAAAGGTTTTTTTGAATAATTTCTTATGGATTTAATAATTGGAGGTCCAAATGTAAGGTTTGGTACGAAGTGACCGTCCATAACATCCAAATGTATCCAATCTGCACCTGCTTTATCAATAGCTTTAATTTCATCAGCTAAACATGAAAAATTGGATGATAATATTGATGGTGCTATCAACACATCGGTCATGCAAATATCCCTTTTTATTTCATAAAGTTTAAATTTGTTTTTTTAAATTGTCTTACCGATAGCTACAGCGGTATCTGACATTCTATTAGAAAAACCCCACTCATTATCATACCAGCTTAATACTCTAACGAATGTATTGTCCATCACTTTTGTTTGATCCATGTGAAAAATAGAAGAACGTGAGTCATGATTAAAATCACTTGATACAAGAGGTTCATCTGTAAAGCCAAGAATATTGTTTAGCTCTCCATTGGCAGATTCTTCAATAATGTTATTAATTTCGTCAACTGAAGTCGATCTTGAAGCATTAAATTTAAAATCAACAACTGATACATTTTGAGTAGGAACTCTTACCGAAACTCCATCTAATTTTCCATTTAATTCTGGTAAAACCAAACCAACGGCCTTAGCTGCGCCAGTAGAGGTTGGTATCATATTCCCAGCAGCAGCTCTCGACCTATAAAGATCAGAATGAATCGTATCCAATGTTGGTTGATCCCCTGTATAGGAATGAATTGTAGTCATAAAACCTTGATTTATACCTACCTCATTATTTAACGCCATAGCTACAGGTGCTAGACAGTTCGTAGTACAAGAGGCGTTTGAGATAACAAGGTGATCTTTAGATATTTTTTTATGATTTACTCCATAAACAACAGTAAGATCCACACCACTAGCAGGAGCAGAAACAAGCACCCTCTTCGCACCTGCATCTAAATGCATTGAAGCTTTTTCTCGGCTAGCAAATATTCCAGTACACTCCATAGCTATATCTACATCAAGCTCTTTCCAAGGCAAATCTTTTGGATCTCTAATAGAAGTTACTTTGATAGGGCCTTGTCCAACATCCAAATCATTGCCACTAACTTTAACATTTACTGGAAACTTTCCATGAACGCTATCATATCTTAATAAATGAGCATTAGTTTCTACTGGCCCTAAATCATTTATACCAACAACAATTATGTCATCTCGAGCTGATTCAATAATAGCTCTTAAAATATTTCTTCCTATTCTTCCAAATCCATTAATAGCAACCCTTACTGACATGATTTTTTTCCTTTCTAAATTTATACATTACTTAATTATTTACTTAATACTGATATTCCTGGTAATTCTATACCCTCTAGCCATTCTAGAAAAGCACCACCTGCTGACGATACATATGTAAAATCATCAACAGCATTAGCATTGTTTAAAGCAGAAGTCGTGTCACCTCCACCAGCAACAGTAATTAAATTTTTATTTACCGTTAATTTAGCAGCCTCCCTAGCAAGCTTGAAAGTTCCCTCTCCAAATGGTGGCGTTTCAAAGGCACCGACTGGACCATTCCAGAGTAAAGTATTAACTTTTTGAAAAACAGAACTTATTTTGTTTATCGTTTTAGGACCAATATCTAAAGCCATCATTTCTGATGGGACAGCATCTGAAGACACTATTTCAAATTTTGCATTCGTTTCAAATTTCTCAGAAACAACTAGGTCTAAAGGTAAAATTATTTTACAGTTATTTGTCTCACTTATTTTTAATATTGATTTTGCAATATCAATACAACCTTTTTCATAAAGGCTTTTTCCCATATTAAAACCCTGAGCAACAAGAAAAGTATTTGCCATTGCTCCGCCAATAACCAAATAATCCATTTTAGTTAACAAATATTCTATTATATTAATTTTTGATGATATTTTAGCACCACCGACTAGTGCTGCAACTGGTTTGACTGGAGTGTTCAAAACAGAAGTAAGTGCTCTAACTTCCTCATCAAGTAATAAACCAGAAAAAGATGGAAGAAATTTTGTTATTGCGTGTAAACTTGCATGTGCTCTATGTGAACAAGAAAAGGCGTCATTCACAAATATGTCACACCCCTTAGATAATTCATTTGCGAAGTCATTGTCGTTTTTAATTTCACTTTCATGAAATCTTAAATTTTCTAATAATAAAATTTCTCCTTGTTCTAGTGCCTTCTTTTTCATCAAAGCTTCATCACCAATGCAAGATGAATTAAAATGAACTTTTGTTTTTATAATTTCAGACAAAACATTTACTAAAGGTCTAAGAGAAAATTTTTCATCAAATTTTCCTTCTGGTCTACCTAAATGACTACAAATAACTAGTTTCGATTGATTTTCTAACAAATAATTGATTGTAGGTATTAACCTATTAAGTCTAGTATGGTCTTGTACAAAACCATTTACAATAGGAATATTTAAGTCAGCTCTTAAGATAACAACCTTATTATTTACATCTACATTAACTATGCTTTTAATGTTACTAGACATTTAAAAAAATTCACTCATTGTAATTATACTTATTTTAATAATAATTTTGCAGAATCAATTATAGATTTACTAGTAATATTAAAATGATTGTATAAGTCCGAAGCCGGTCCAGACGCTCCAAAACTTTTCATGCCAATGAAAATTCCATTTTCACCTATATACTTGCTCCACCCCATTTCAGAAGCAGCCTCAATAGCTATACGTGGACAATTTCCTAAAACTTGATTTTTATATTCTTTACTTTGCTTATCAAATAATTCCCAGCAAGGAAGCGAGACGACAGTAGCTTTAACACCTTCTTTGTACATTATTTCAGAAGCTTCCATAGCTATTTCTATTTCAGATCCCGTGGCTATCAGAGTAATATCTCTATCTTTTGATATATTATTTAGAATATATCCACCATATGACACTAAGTTTTTATTAGTTTTTTCAGATCTATAAGCTTTCAAACCTTGTCTGGACAAAGCCAAAACAGTTGGTCCATTAGTTTTGAGTGCCACATCCCAAGCTTCAGCAGTTTCAACTATATCTGCTGGCCTTATCAAATTTAAATTTGGAGTTGCTCTTAAAATTGCTAAATGTTCAATTGGTTGATGAGTAGGACCATCTTCACCAAGTCCAATCGAGTCATGAGTTAATACATAAATCACTCTTAAAGACATTAATGCAGATAGTCTTATAGATGCTCTCATGTAATCACTAAAAACTAAAAATGTTCCTCCATAAGGTATAAAGCCTTTATGAAGCGCAACACCATTCATAATAGAGCCCATAGCATGCTCTCTTATTCCATAATGGATGTAATTTCCTGAAAATTTACTTGAGGTAACAGTTTTCATATCACTAGTCTTAGTTAAATTTGATCCGGTCAAATCTGCAGATCCACCTAATGTATTTACAATAGTTTTATTTATTACTTCTAAAGCTTTTTGACTTGCTTGCCTTGTAGCAAGTTTTGGTAA
Organism: uncultured SAR116 cluster alpha proteobacterium; assembly: GCA_902616615.1. Taxonomy (GTDB): domain Bacteria; phylum Pseudomonadota; class Alphaproteobacteria; order Puniceispirillales; family Marisalimonadaceae; genus Marisalimonas. Next base: position 13,672 of record CACMTN010000010.1, read on the forward strand.
TTCTTTTTTCATTTGTTTAATAAATGAATTCATTTTTCTTTGATAAGAATCAGGAATATTTCCTTCAATAAACATCTGGAATCTTTTTCGTCGAGGGCTTTTTTCTAATTTTTTTTCCCACATCTTAAAAAGTTCTTTTGATCTTTGTGAAGTTTTTTTCCACTCTGTTAATATCTCAGTTGGTATCTCAAATGGATTATTTGACCATCCTAATGCCTTTCTTGTTGCAGCTATCTCATCAGCACCAAGAGGCGCACCATGAGTTTTAGCTGTTCCAGCTAAATTAGGTGCGCCATATCCAATCTTAGTTTTACATGCAATCAGTGATGGTTTTCTTGATTTTTTTGCATTCATAATAGCTTTTTGAATATCATCATGACTATGACCGTCTATAATTTGGGTATGCCAACCTGCTGCTTTAAATCTATTGATTTGATTTGACGAATTAGATAAGTCAGTTGATCCATCAATTGAAATTTTATTATCATCCCAAAAAACAATTAGCTTTGATAACTTAAGATGTCCAGAAAACTCAATTGCTTCATGACTAATACCTTCTTGTAAACAACCATCTCCAGCAATAACATAAGTGAAATGATCAACTAAATTATTTCCAAATCTGGATGCCATTAACTTTTCACTTAAAGCCATTCCAACTGCGGTTGCAAAGCCCTGTCCTAATGGACCAGTTGTAGTCTCTATACCATCTGCATGACCAAATTCTGGGTGCCCAGCAGTATTATAGTTTAACTGTCTGAAATTTTTAATGTTCTCAATTGGCATATCTTTATAGCCTAGAAGATAATGAAGTGAATATAATAACATTGATCCATGACCAGCAGATAAAACAAATCTATCTCTATCTGGCCAATCTGGTTTATCTGGGCAAATATTAATAAAATCTTTAAAAAGAACTGTAGCAACATCTGCCATACCCATGGGCATACCTGGATGACCAGAATTGGCAGCCTGCACTGCATCCATAGATAAAAATCTTATTGCATCAGCCATTTTAGAGGACATATTATCATTTGATCTTATGTGTCCTTGCATTAAAACACTCCTTAAAATTAATATAAAGAAATTTTATTTATCAATAACATTTATGTAAAAAAAATTACATAGGAGTTTTCAAAAAAATTACAAACTCGAGTATGTTTTTTTATATTCTAAAACTTCCTCTTTAGAACCAAAAATTAATGGTGATCTTTGATGCAATTCGTTAACTTCTAGGTTTAAAATATTTTTATGTCCATCAGTGGCTTCGCCCTTAGCTTGTTCTACCAGATAAGCTATTGGATTTGCTTCATACGTTAAACGCAACCTTCCGTTTTTATATTTTTCTCTGGTATCCGAGGGGTATAAAAAAATACCTCCTCGATTAAAAATTCTACTAGCATCTGCTACTAATGATCCAACCCACCTCATTCCAAAATTTTTCTTTCTTGGTCCACTTTCTCCATTTTGACAATCATTTATATATTGTAATGTAGCACTATTCCAAAATCTTCTGTACGCTGCATTTATTGCAAATTCAGTAGCTTTTTCTGGTATGGTGATATTATCTTTCACTAGAATAAATTTACCATTTATTTCATCTAGTGCAAACAAAGATGTTCCAACCCCAACTGTAATAAATAAGGTTGTTTGTGGCCCATAAACAAAAAAACCTGACGATTTTTGATGACTTCCATTTTGAATAAATGCTTTGTCTAACGGTAAGTTATTTTTGGACATTATCGAAAAGATAGTACCTATTGAAACATTTACATCAATATTACTTGATCCGTCGAGAGGATCAGCGAAAACAATAAAATTATTATTATTTTTAAAATCAATATATCCTTCTTGCTCTTCAGAGGCATATCCTGCAGCAGGTGATTTCTTTAAAAAACTAATTAAAATTTCATCTGAAATTATATCTAATGGTTTTTGAATATCTCCATCTGAATTTAATTTTATATCATTATTTGAGATACTATCCTGTTGTTTAATGCTTCTAATAGTAGTAGATATTTTTATTGCAGCATTGGCTAATGATTTTACAATCGACGAAATCTCTTCTTCTTTAGAATTTTTTGATAAATAATTATTTAGATCCATTTATAATTCTTCTATTACAATATTGAAACGAAATTAAAACGTATGTAAGTTTGTCTAAGATAATAAATTTTTTTTGGTTTGTGAATGCTTTTAAAAAAACTAAATTTGCCTATGAATTTGCCAATAGCAAATGATGAAGAATTAGAAATAAATGAAGTTGAAAATAATATAATTAATCAATTACAAAATGTAAGTAAGATAAACATAGATGCAACCATAAGACTATTTGAAAGTTTTTTTGAAAACAGTCTATCTTCGACAACTAAAAAAAAATTATCTGAGATATTTAAAGAAATAATTCCAATTATTTTTCGAAACAAACACAAAGAAGAAGGTCTTTACCAACTTTTAAGATATATAAATTCTATAAACTCAAACCTTGATTATATTGAAATGATTAAAAAAAATACTTTTATTTATGAAAATTTATCAAAGATCTTATCATTTTCAGGATTACTCACAGATATTATTTCGAGAGATATAAAATTGCTTGAAGTTATACAACCAGAGTATGCAGTAAGGTTAAATGGAAATATTTCTTTTTACAAAAATTTTTTTGAAAAAATTGATTTTGATACTTTAGACACCGAAAGTATGCTCAATATAATTAGGAGGCAGCATAGACTACTAAAATTTCAAATTTTATATTCTTTAATTAATAATGACATAAATATCGAAAGGGCCTCTACTGAATTTTCTTATTTAGCACAAGCCACCGTAGAATTTGTTTTACAAATAATTAAAAATAAAATTTCTTATTCAAAGAAATGTAATTATGAAAATTTTTGCATAATAGCATACGGAAGATTTGGTACTTTTACGATGACAGCTAATTCAGACTTAGATTTAGTTTTTATTTATGACGGAGAACAGAATAAAAAGACATATTTAGACATATTTAGACAACTTATTACTATTTTATCTACAAAAACATCTGAAGGTATTTTATATGAAGTTGACACAAAATTAAGGCCCTCAAGAAATCGGGGGCCAGTTGCATGCACTTATGAAAATTTTGAAAATTATCACACTCATAAATCCTTTTCTTGGGAAAAATTAGCTCTCAAAAAAACTCGTGTAATTACAGTTAATAAATTTAGTACCAAGATCTCTAATGTTTTAGATAAATTAAATGCATATCCAATATCTGATAGAGAAATGGCAAAAGAAGTCTTAAAGATGAGAGTGAATATTAACGAAAATAAGGAAGACACCAAAAATTTTGAAAAAAAATTTCTGCCAAAGTGGTTTGAAACTAAATATGTAGCAGGTGGACAGAGAGATATTGAGTTTTTAAAATTTTTTTATGAAAATGAGTCAATTTTAATTGATCAACACGAAAAAGATAAAAAACTTTTGCTGTTTAAAAGGATAGAAAACTTATTTTTTAAATTAGACCAAATTGTGAATTTGTGTTTTACAGACAAAAAGCAAAGTAACTTACCAAGCGCAGCTATATCTTTATTAATTAATGAAACTAAAGAAAAAGATTTAGGAACATTGAAAGCACAAATTAATCAAGGAAAAATTCATAATTTCAACATTCTTAATGTAATCCTAGAGTCTGAAAAAAATTCTTTAAATTAATAAAAATTAAGAATTTGTAAGCAAATTATTTGCATAAATTTTGATCGTATATAAATTTATTAATATATATTGATTAAATTTTAATCAATTTTAATCATCCTCGCCGCACAATTTTTAACTCACTTTCAATCATATAATTTTCATAAGATCTTCCATTAGGTAAAAACATAAATGGAGATTTATTATGTCTAATTCAATCAGGTTATTTCTACTTATACCTGCATTTATATTGGGTATTGTTGGGACAGCAATTGCTGCACCAGATGCTGAAACAGCATACATATTCAATTCCTTCTCTTTTCTAGTTCACGGTTTTCTAGTTATGTTGATGGCAGCAGGTTTTTGTATGTTGGAAACAGGTTTGGTAAGAGCTAAAAATGCTGTTGTCCAATGTGCTAAAAACATTGGTCTTTATTCAATCGCTGGTATTATGTTTGCGGTTGTAGGATATAATTTAATGTATATGGACGTATCAGGATGGATAGGTTCTTTTTCTATTTGGAGCCCATCTGATGGTGAAACATTTGGTTCTGAAAATGACGCAACATACTCATCTGGATCTGATTGGTGGTTTCAAATGGTTTTCTGTGCTACGGCTGCCTCAATTGTAAGTGGTGCAGTTGCTGAAAGGGTAAAATTAAAAGCATTTTTTATATTTGTTGTATTATTATGCGGTTTTATTTATCCAATACAAGGATCTTGGTCATGGGGTGGTGGTTACTTAAGTGAAGCTGGTTTTCTTGATTTTGCTGGATCTTCTATTGTGCATGGTGTTGGTGGTTGGGCTGCCTTGACAGGTGCAATTATTTTAGGTGCTAGAAAAGGTAAGTATTCAGACGATGGAAGTGTTAATCCAATGCCAGGCTCAAATCTACCTTTAGCCACACTAGGTACCTTTATACTTTGGTTTGGGTGGTTTGGCTTTAATGGTGGTTCTCAATTAGCTATGGGATCTGGAGCCGACGTAGCTGCTATATCAAACATATATATTAATACAAATCTTGCAGCTGCGGGTGGTGTAGTAGTAGCGCTTATTTTAACAATGTTATTTTATAAGAAAACTGATTTAACAATGGCATTAAATGGTGCTCTTGGTGGATTAGTAGCTATTACAGCTGAACCATTGGCTCCATCTCCAATGCTTGCAATTTTTATAGGAGCTGTGGGTGGATTAATTGTAGTATTAACTATACCAATGCTTGACAAATTTAAAATAGATGATGTTGTGGGCGCTATTCCTGTACACCTTTTCGCTGGTATTTGGGGAACAATAGCTGTTATTTTCTCAAATTCAGATGCGACTATAGGTGCACAACTTTATGGAATATTTGCAATTGGTGCATTTACAATTATAGCATCAGCAGTCGTCTGGTATGTAATAAAGTTTACAATTGGAATTAGAGTTACCGCCGAAGAAGAACTTGAAGGCGTTGACTTAGCTGAGATTGGTATGGAAGCTTATCCAGATTTTAAAAAGTAAATTTAATTAATAAAAACATCAAAGGGAGCTTTATGCTCCCTTTTTTTATATTCCAAGAGAATTATAACTTTGAGCTATTCTTCTAACTGCTACAATCATAGCAGCAGTTCTCAAATCAGGTATTTCAATATATTTGTTCCATACATTACTAATTACTTTATAAGTTTCCAACATGGTATCTTCTAAACCAGAACGAACTAAGTCTATTTCTGAAGATCCTTCAATAGATTTTGACTTAAAATCAGCAGGAAAAGTTTTTCCTGTCATATTTTCAATTCCTTCAATTAAATTAGATACCTGATTTTCTTGGGCTCTTCTTTGTAATCTACCTAGTCTGATTCTGCTTAAATTCTTAATCCATTCAAAATAACTAACCGTAACACCACCAGCATTAGCATATAGATCTGGTATAATAACTATACCATTTCTATTTAGTATTTCATCAGCAGCTGCTGAAACAGGACCATTTGCTGCTTCTACAATGAGTTTAGCTTTTATTCGTTCAGCATTTGTTTCATCTATCACTAGTTCCATAGCCGCAGGAATTAAAATATCAGTTTCTTGTTCTAAAACTTCTGGGCCAGTTTCAACAAAACCTTTGTAACCCTTTACAGTACCTTTTTCAATAATGTGATTCTTTAATGATGTTATATCTATACCATTTTCATCTATAATTGAGCCATCGCGTTCTATAACATGAGTAATTAATGCTCCATCTTCGATAGATAAAAAATAAGCTGCATAATAACCTACGTTTCCAAGTCCTTGAACAATTATTCTTTTTCCTTTTAATCCTGGTGTTAAACCAGTTTTTTTTACATCTTTTTCATTTTGGAAAAACGCTTTAAGAGCAAGTTTAACACCTCTTCCAGTTGCCTCAGTTCTCCCGGAAATCCCACCTTTATTTACAGGTTTTCCGGTAACACAAGCCCAAGCATTCAAGTCTGTTGGATTTAGCCTACGGTATTCATCAGCCATCCATGCCATTTCACGTTCTCCCGTCCCAACATCTGGAGCTGGTACGTTTTGTGATGGGTGTATTAAATCTCTTTTAGCTAATTCTTGAGTAAAACGTCTTGTAATTCTTTCTAATTCATCCGGGTTCCACTCTTTGATATCAATTAAAAGTCCACCTTTTGAGCCACCAAAAGGAACCTCTACCAAAGCACATTTATATGTCATCAATGCTGCTAAAGCTTCAACCTCTTCTTGATTAACTGCCAAATCATATCTTATGCCACCTTTAACGGGCTCAAAATGATCAGAGTGAACTGAGCGATAACCAATAAATGTAAATACTGTACCCCTAAGCCTTACTCCAAATCGAACAACATATGTGGCATTTGCCATCATAATTTGGTTCGACAAATCTTCTGAAAGAATTTCATTTCCATAAATTTGTTGAATATATTGAGTTGCTTTTTTAAAATTAATTTCAATAGAATTTAGAAATGCGTCACTAGCCATTATTCTTTCAATCCTTATAGGATTGCTCCCCTGTAGAATTTCAAACTGTTTACAAATTTTAATAAATAACATTTGCACAAAAAACAAAAAGTGAAAAGGAGTAAGTAACATCCATTTTAAACTTGAAAAAATTTATATTTTATTCATCTTAGAAATAATAAACTAACAAATCGCTATTCAATTTTTATAGGTCAAAAATGCTTTCAAATCTTAAAACTGCTTTTCAAAATATTACTTCAAAAGATAAAAAAGAAGATGTCTATGAGGGTGAGGATATACAAGCTGTTATAATACTACTATTAGAAGCATGTCAAATTGACGGAGAAACCGGTAAAGTTGAACTTGAGTATATAAAGAAATTATTAATTAACAAATTTAGTTTTACTTCAGATCAAGCTGAAAAGAATTTACTTGATGCGCTTAAAAAAAGTGACGAAAGAATCGAAATTTTTTCTCAAATAAAAATTATATTGAATGAAATGGATCATGAAGAAAGAATTGATGTTATTGAAATGATGTGGGGAGTAATTCTTTCGGATGGATTTGTTGACGACTTTGAAGCTAATCTAATGAGACGAATGAATGGATTACTTTATGTATCTGGGGAAGAAAGCGCTTTAGCAAAACAAAGGGCTTTAAGTCAAACTAAATAGATTTCATTCAATAAAGTTTAAGGGACTGCAACTATATGTTTTTTCATTCAATGAATTTTTCAATCGGCAAAGATAATGAAGTCTTGAGAGAAACAGTTTTTAAATTTGCGCAAAAAGAGATAGCTCCTCTTGCTGATGAAATTGATAAAGAAAATTCGTTTCCTAATAAAATATGGAAAAAACTTGGAGAATTAGGACTTCTTGGTATTACCGCTGATACAAAATATGGTGGTAGTGAAATGAGTTACTTAGCTCATTGTATAGCTATGGAAGAAATAAGTCGTGCAAGTGCTTCAGTCGGCCTATCTTATGGAGCCTTTTCTAATTTGTGTGTCAATCAAATAAACAGGAATGGCAGCGATGAACAAAAAGAAAAATATTTACCAAGTCTATGTAAAGGTGAAAAAGTTGGTGCTCTAGCAATGAGTGAAACGGGATCTGGTTCAGATGTTATATCAATGACGCTCCATGCTGAAAAACAAGGAAATAATACTTATTTATTAAATGGTTCAAAAATGTGGATTACTAATGGGCCTGATGCAGATACTTTAGTAGTGTATGCTAAGACAGATCCTAAAGGTGGCTCAAAAGGTATCACAGCATTTATAATTGAAAAAACTATGACAGGATTTTCTACTGGAAAAAAAATAGATAAACTTGGGATGAGGGGATCAAATACAGCAGAACTTGTATTTGAAAATTGTCCTGTACCAGAAGAAAATATTTTAGGTGAAGAAGGAAAAGGAGCCGCTATTTTAATGAGTGGATTGGACTATGAAAGAGTTGTTCTTGCTGCAGGTCCTTTGGGTATAATGGCAGCTGCAATGGATATAGTAGTTCCTTACATTCATGAAAGAAAACAATTTGGAAAATCAATTGGTGAATTTCAAATAATGCAAGGTAAAATAGCTGATATGTACACCACTATGAATGCATGTAGATCTTATGTATATGAGGTAGCGAAAGCTTGCGACAGAGGAGAGACTACTAGAAAAGACGCCGCTGGTTGTATTTTGTATGCCGCTGAAAAAGCTACTCAGTTATCTTTAGAGGCAATACAAGCCTTAGGAGGCAATGGATACACCAATGATTTTCCTGCAGGCAGACTTCTAAGAGACGCAAAATTATATGAAATTGGAGCGGGAACTTCTGAAATAAGAAGAATGTTGATTGGCAGAGAGCTGTTCTTGGAAACATCATAATGACGGTATTAAAATCAAAAGTTAACTCTAATAATATAAAGTTTTTAAAAAACCAAAAACAACTTTCTGTTGATTATAAACTTACACATAAAGCAGTTGAGATTGCCATGAATGGTGGTGGGAAAGAATTGAATGACCGTCATCAAAAACGTGGCAAAATGCTACCAAGGCATAGAGTATCTAAGCTTTTAGATCCTGGAAGTACTTTTTTAGAGGTAGGATTAACAGCTGGCTATAACATGTATAATAATGAGTGTCCTTCAGGGGGAATTATAACTGGAGTTGGGAAAGTTCATAACACCGACATTATGGTTATTTGTAATGATTCAACGGTTAAAGGAGGTACATATTATCCTATAACAGTAAAAAAACATTTACGAGCTCAAGAGATAGCTCTTGAGAACAATTTACCCTGTATTTATTTGGTAGATTCTGGTGGAGCAAATCTACCAAATCAAGATCAAGTTTTTGCAGACAAAGAACATTTTGGAAGAATTTTTTTCAATCAAGCAAATATGTCATCTAAAAAGATACCTCAAATAGCTGTTGTTTTGGGAAGTTGTACCGCAGGAGGTGCATATGTACCAGCGATGTCAGATGAAACTATAATTGTTAAAAATCAAGGTACAATTTTTTTAGCAGGACCACCTTTAGTAAAAGCTGCAACTGGAGAAATCACAGACTCTGAAAGTCTTGGTGGAGGAGAAGTCCACACAAAGATATCTGGAGTTGCTGACTATCTTGCTGAAAATGATGAGCATGCCCTAACTTTAGCTAGACAGTGTATTAAAAATTTAAATGTAAATAATAAAAACTCTAGCAATATTTCATCTTTTGAAGAACCATTATATGACCAAAACGAACTAACTGGCATAGTTCCAGCTGATCCAAAAGAAACATTTGACGTAAGAGAAATTATTATGAGGATAGTGGATGGATCTGAGTTTGACGAATTTAAGAAAAACTTTGGTACAACTTTAGTTACTGGATTTGCAAAATTAAAAGGTGATTTATGTGGAATTGTTGCAAATAACGGAGTTCTATTTTCAGATAGCTCATTAAAAGGCACTCACTTTATAGAACTATGCAGTCAAAGGAAAATACCTTTAATTTTTTTACAAAATATAACTGGTTTTATGGTAGGTGAAAAAGCTGAACATGGTGGAATAGCAAAAAATGGTGCCAAACTTGTAAACGCCGTAGCAACAACAAAAGTACCAAAAATAACATTGTTAATTGGTGGTAGTTTTGGCGCTGGTAACTATGGGATGTGTGGAAGGGCCTTTGCTCCGAGATTTCTATGGACTTGGCCTTGCTCGAGAATTTCGGTAATGGGAGGTGAACAAGCAGCAAGTGTTTTAGCTTCTCTAAAAAAAAGAAACACTCTTAACAAAAAAACTAAATGGAACAAAAGCATCGAAAATGCATTTAAAAAACCTATTCTAGAACAATTTCAAAATCAATCTCATCCTCTATATGCCTCTGCTAGACTATGGGACGATGGAATAATAGATCCAAAAAAATCAAGAGATATATTATCTGCTAGTCTTAAAATTTCGTTAAATAAAGAAATTGGAGATACTAAATTTGGTATTTTTAGGATGTAACTAATACAATTATGATTAAAAACAAAATAAAAAAATTATTAATTGCAAACCGTGGTGAAATTGCATGTAAAATAATTAAATGTGCAAAAAATCTTGATATACCGACAGTTGCTATATATTCAAATGAAGATGCTGATAGTTTGCATGTCCAACTTGCTGACGAAGCTGTAAACATTCCTGGTTCTTCAGTTTTAGAAACATACATGAATGGGCCTTCGATAATTAGTATATGTAAAAAATATGAAGCAAACGCAATTCACCCAGGATATGGATTGTTATCTGAAAATTCAAAATTTGTTAAAAGTGTTGAAAAAAATAAGCTAATTTTTATAGGCCCTAAAAGCACAATTATTAAAAATATGGGAGAAAAAGATAAAGCAAAGCTTATAATGGAAGAGGCAGGTGTCCCAGTTATTCCAGGGTATCATGGTGAAAATCAAGATAAGCATTACCTCAGAAAAAAAGCCGATGAAATTGGTTACCCAGTTCTTATAAAAGCAAGATCTGGCGGGGGCGGAAGAGGTATGAGAGTTGTACAAAACAAAGAGAATTTTTTTTCTGCTTTAGAAGAAGCCTCAAGTGAAGCATCAACAAATTTTAATGATAAAAATATTTTAATTGAAAAATATATAACTAAAGCTCGTCATATTGAAGTGCAAATTTTTTCTGATCAGCATGGAAATGTAGTACATTTTTTTGATCGAGATTGTACATTACAAAGAAGGCAACAAAAAATTATTGAAGAAGCACCTTCACCAAAACTTAGTGAGGATATTCGAAAATTTTTAGGTGACTTAGCTGTAAACGCTTTAAAGTCTTTAGACTATCAGGGCGCTGGAACAATAGAATTTATTGCAGACATTACTGATGGCCTTAATAAAAATAAAATTTACTTTATGGAAATGAATACGAGAATACAAGTTGAACATCCAGTTACAGAGAAAATTACATCAACTAATCTTATTGAATGGCAGTTACATATAGCTAATGGCCTAAAACTTCCTAAATCACAAAATGAAATATATTTAAATGGTTGGTCTTTAGAAGCTAGACTTTACGCTGAAGACATAAATAAAAACTTTCTTCCACAAAGTGGTTATCTGCATCATTTAAAATTTCCAAAAATTTCTGATCATCCAAATTGCATTATAGATACGGGAAATAAAAAAGATGATTTTATAAGCCCTTATTATGATCCAATGATTGCAAAAATAATTTCACATGGCAAAAACAGAAAGGAGGCAATAAATCATCTCAGAAATTGTTTATTTGATATAGAAGTTGCAGGTATAACTACTAATTTAAACTTATTAAAAAAATTATTAAAAAATAATCACTTTAGGGAAGGAAATATTTATACAAAGTACGTAGAAAACAACATTGAACAATTTATAGATAAAGATATTGAACCTCAACTTAAAGCTTTAGCATCATTAATAATTTTTAATAATCTGACACCTTCACAACAAAGTTATTGGTATAATTGGAAACCAACTACTTATCCAATAAATATAACTATAGGTCAGAAAGTAACATCTTTTTTCGTTACTAAAACTAGTAATAAGAATTTTGAAGTTGCATTTAATAATCAAGATTTTTATTTCTCTTCTGTTTCGTTTCACGATTCAACATTAAAAGGGAAAACAAAAAACAAAAACTTTGAAGTAAAGTTTTATGTTTTTACAGATAAATCAACAGGTAATAAAAATTTTACCATTTTTAGTGATGAAAATACATTTGATGCTGTATTAAAAAATTCTTTAACTGAAGAAACTGTTGAACAGAGTAAATTTGAAGATAGTATTTTTGCTCCTATGCATGGAATAATAAAAATCAATAATTTAAAAATAAAAAACAGGGTTAAAAAGGGCGATGTATTATTAAAATTAGAAGCTATGAAAATGGAATATTCCTTAATTGCCCCACGAGACGGAATCATTAAAGAGATATTTTGTGAAAACGGTGAACAGGTCACTGAAAATTCTAAACTCTTAAATTTAGATAAAATAAAATAATAGGTACTTATTTGAGAAATTTAGTAAATATTTTTGAAATGAGCCCAAGAGATGGGCTTCAAAATGAGAAAAAATTTATTTCAACTGATGAAAAAGTTTTTTTAATTGACCAACTATCTCAATGTGGTTTTAACAAGATAGAGACATCTAGTTTTGTGAGTCACAAATGGGTTCCTCAACTGGCTGATGCAGCAGAAGTTTTTAGTAGAATTAATAGAAATAAAAACACTAAATACACTGCATTAACACCCAATGTAAGAGGATTTAATGACGCATTAAATGCTAATGTCGATGAAGTAGCAATTTTTACTGCAGCATCTGAGACATTTTGCAAAAAAAACACTAACTGTGACATTGAAACAAGTCTTAAACGATTTATTCCAATAACTGAAAAAGCTTCGAAATTAAATATACCTGTAAGAGGTTACATTAGTTGTGCAACTCACTGCCCTTATGAGAATTTTGTCAATCCTAAAATAGTAGGTCAAATTGCAAAAGATTTGTTTGAAATGGGGTGCTACGAAATTTCACTTGGTGATACGACCGGCAAAGGAACACCAGAGCAAACACTAGAGGTAGTAAAAGAATGCTTAAAATATTTGTCAGCAGATAAATTAGCGGGCCATTTTCATGATACTTATCAAAACGCGCTTGATAACATCAATGTCTGCTTAGAAAATGGTATGAAAACGTTTGACTCATCCGTAGGGGGATTAGGTGGCTGTCCATATTCACCAGGAGCAAAAGGAAATGTAGCAACCGAAAAAGTTAACAAATTACTATTATCTAAAGGTTATGAAACGAACCTTGATAGAGATAAATTAAAAGAATGTAGTATAATTGCTCAGAAATTAATCTTAAACTGAAACCATGACTGAAATTAAAAAAAATTCGATAATATTACAAAATAAGGGGGGAGTATCTCACATTATTTTAAATCAACCTGATAAGCATAATGCTTTATCACCAACAATGATTGAAGAATTAAGTGATGCTTTTGATAATCTATCAAAAGATGAAAATACTAGAGTGTTAATTTTGTCAGCCAATGGAAAATCTTTTTGTGCTGGAGGAGATTTAGATTGGATGAAAAAACAAATTTTTTCTAATAGATCAACTAGAATTAAAGAAGCTAAAAAATTAGCAATGCTTCTTTTTAAAATGTATAATTTTCCAAAACCTTTAATTGCAAAAGTTGAAGGAAATGCTTTTGGGGGCGGCATTGGAATTATATCTGTATGTGATATAGCAGTATCTTTAGATAATATAAAATTAGCACTTACAGAAGCAAAGCTTGGCTTAATACCAGCAACAATCAGTCCATATGTGGTTTTGAAAGTTGGATCGACCAATGCCATAGACATGTTTACCAGTGCTCGCACATTTTGTCCTCAAGAAGGACAAAAAGTTGGTTTGATAAAATCGTTTACTACGAGTGATAAAATAGATGACACTATAACAAACGAAATTTTACCCTTTTTAAAAAATGCGCCTGCTGCGTTATCTGCTTCAAAAAAACTAGTAAGAAATTTATCTGCAAAAATAGATGAAAATACAATTCGATTTACTGTTGAAGCTCTCGCAGATGTATGGGAAAATCCTGAGGCAATAGAAGGAATTAATGCTTTTTTTGAAAAGAGAAAACCAAATTGGTTAATGGAGAAGTAAATGGCAACGATTACAAAACAAGGCCAAAAGGGTAATTTAACTAAATTAGATCTAGATTATGAAGGTACTAAAGATGGAGAAGATCAAGTAAAGAACTACTTAGAAATTGTTCAAAAAAAATTAGGCTTTATTCCAAATGTTCTTGCAGCTTTTGCAAAATTTCCAAAACAATTTGAAGGTTTTACTAAATTATATAATGCTTTGATGTTAGGTGAGTCTGGTTTAACAAAATTGGAAAGAGAAATGATTGCAGTTACGGTTTCTTCAGAAAATCATTGCTTTTATTGTTTAGTAGCTCATGGATCTGCAGTAAGAGAATTATCAAATGACCCTCAATTAGGAGAACGAATAGCTGCAAACTTCAGGTCTGCAGAATTGCCAAAAAAACAAGAGGAATTACTTAATTTTACAAAAAAATTAACAAAAGACCCATCTGAAATTGGTGAAAATGATAGACAAAAATTAAGGGATGTTGGGTATACAGATAGAGATATTTGGGACATTAGTGCAATTGTTGGTTTGTTTAATATGACCAACAGACTAGCTTCTGCAACCGAAATGGAACCAAATAATAATTATCATAATTTAGCAAGATAAGTTTATGGAATTTAATCTAAATCAAACTCAGTTATCTATTATTAATTCCGTGAATAATATTATGAAAAACTACAATGATGAATATTGGCTTCAATGCGATAAAGAAAGTCAATTCCCCCAAAAGTTTTACGAAGAGGTAGCAAATGGAGGTTGGTTAGGCATTTGTATGCCTAAAGAGTTTGGAGGAAGTGATTTAGGTGTGAGTGAGGCATCAATTTTTATGCAAAAAATTTCAGAAACAGGTGGCGGCATGGCTGCCGCATCTTCAATACATATTAATATTTTTGGACCACACCCAATTGTAGTATATGGAACTAAAGAACAAAAGGATAAGTGGTTACCACCGTTGATTTTAGGAAAAGAAAAAACTTGCTTTGGGGTTACTGAACCAGATTCAGGCTTAGATACTGGCAGATTAAAAACATTTGCAAAAAAAATAAATAATGGATATCTAGTTAATGGTCAGAAAATTTGGACATCTACTGCTAAAATAGCTGACAAAATACTTTTATTAGCCCGAACAAGTCCCATTGAAGACTGTAAAAAAAATACAGACGGTTTAACTTTGTTTTATACAAATTTAGATAGGAAAAAAATAGAAGTAAGAGAAATCTCCAAAATGGGCAGAGCAGCAGTTGATAGTAACCAAATATTTATAGATAATCTTGAAGTACCTGAATTTGACAGGATTGGTGAAGAAGGTAAGGGATTTAAATATATTCTAGACAGCCTTAACCCTGAGAGAATTCTTATTGCCGCAGAAGCTCTAGGAATAGGTAAAAATGCATTGTCAAGGGCAGTTAAGTATGCAAATGACAGAGTGGTTTTTAATAGACCTATTGGAAAAAATCAAAGTATTCAACACCCATTAGCAGAAAATTGGATAGAACTAGAAGCTGCAGAACTTCTAATTGCAAAAGCAGCTTATCAATTCGATAAAGGTGAAAACGCAGGAGGAATGGCTAACGCAGCTAAATATTTTGCAGCTGAAGCTGGCTTTAAAGCAGCCACGCAAGCAGTCGTAACTTTGGGTGGGATGGGATATGCTAAAGAATATCATGTTGAGAGGTTATTGAGAGAATCTTTTATCCCCAAATTGGCTCCTGTTAGCGCTCAAATGATCTTAAATTATATCTCTGAACGTGTTCTTGGACTACCAAAATCTTATTAGTTATAAGAAAGTAATATAATGATACAAAAAAATAAAAATAACCATGCATTAAATGGGATTAAGATTTTAGATCTTACAAGAGTTCTTGGAGGACCTTACGCTACGCAAATACTTGGAGATCATGGAGCTGAGGTGATTAAGATAGAGTCAAAGATTGGTGATGAAGTTAGAGCTTGGGGACCACCTTTTATAAACGATATGGCTTCATATTTTATAAACGTTAATAGGAATAAGAAATCTATAGCAATCGATCTTACCAAACAAGAAGGTAAGGAAATAATTTTAGAACTTCTAAAAAACTCAGATATAGTTATTGAAAACTTCAAAACTGGTACAATGGAAAAATGGGGTTTGGGTTATAAGGAAGTTTTAAGAGAAAAATTTCCTAAATTGATTCACTGTAGAATTTCAGGATTTGGAGCTAAAGGTCCACTTGGTGGCGCACCAGGCTATGATGCAATAGTTCAAGCTATGACTGGTATGATGTCAGTAAATGGTCATGCTGACGGAGGCGATGTAAGAATTGGTGCTCCTGTAGTAGATATGGGAACTGGACTTTATTCAACAATAGGAATTTTAATGGCACTGCAAGAAAGAGAAAAATCTGGCTTAGGTCAGTTTTTGGATATGTCTCTTTATGATTCAGCACTTGCATTAATGCACCCACATACTGGCAATTATTTTTTATCAAACAAACCAGGTAAAGCTACTGGAAATGCACACCCAAATATTTCCCCGTATGATAAATTCAAAACAGCAACTAATGAGATTTTTATGGGAATTGGAAACGATGCTGGTTTTATAAGACTCTGTAAAGCTTTAGATTTAGATCATCTTGCAAAAGATAAAAGATTTTTAACTAATGGTGATAGAGTAAAAAACAGAATAGAACTAACCAAATATTTAGAAGATGCTCTTAGTAAAGTAGATGGAGTTGAATTTTCAGAAAAACTATTGTCAGCAGGCGTTCCTGCAGGACCAGTAAGGAATATTGAGGAAGCTTTAAATCATCCTCAAACAAAAGAAAGAGAAATGACTATTTCAAAAGAGGATTACAAAGGTGTTTCTTCACCAATTAAGTTTAGTAGATCTAAAGCAGTAGGCGTTAAACATAAACCACCTGTTATAGGGGAACATACAAGAGAAGTCTTAAGAGAAAATGGTTATTCAGAAGATAGAATTAATAGACTTTTTGAAAATGAAATTATTTTTGAAAACAAGTCTTAATTCAATTATATAGATTATCGAAATAGTGTTTTCTTAACTTATATACATGATTTATAAGATTGTGATTATTTTCTTTGTTTTCAGTAAAATATAAAAAAGCGTCTATTGCTTGAAAAATAAAAAGATCAATACCTGAAATAATTTTTGCTCCAACTTGTTCACCTTTTTTAATGAAATTGGTCTTAGCTGGAGTGTACACTACATCAAAAATCCACTGTTTCTTATTTGGCATTGGATTACCTAATGGACATCCTGGAAAATCATAATGACCAATTGGAGTGCAATTAATTATACCATCAAAACTAGATAAATGTTTTTCTAGTTGATCAAGTTTTGTTACTACACAATTTATATTTAAAAGATTTAAATCTCTGCATAAGCTATCCGCTTTAACTTTATTTTTATCAATTAAAAAAATCTTTTCTACCCCTAGAAAAGCTAAAGCAAAAGTGACTGCCCTACTTACTCCACCAGCACCTAACACTAGAATTGTTCCTGGAGTATTTGTACCAAAATGAAAATTATAAGTTTTCAAAAAACCTGTATAATCAGTATTATGAGCTGTAATTTTTTTTCTGAATATAAGTGTATTTGCTGATCCGACATTTCTTGAGTTCTCAGATATAATATCTACATGCTTGATTACTTTTTTTTTAAAAGGGAATGTAATATTCACTCCTTTGAACCCTGCAACTCTTAATTCTTCTAACAAAACTGCAAAATAATTTTCATCTTTATCTTTTAAATCAAACAATAAATATTTTAAGGGTGTTTGAAATATTTTTGCAAGACGGATATGAATATCGGGAGCATTTGAGGATGAAATATTGTTACCTATTAATCCAATTTTCTTAATCTAAAGGGTCTTTTGGATAAGACGTATAACAACTGTTCCAAACCATCTCTCTATCTGAACTCTAACGGGCACATAATCTTTATTCTGAATTTTACCAAAAAATACTTTGATATCAGAAATCTTATCTTCACTTGGTTTCCATTTTGTTTTAAGTCTATGACCACCTATTGGGAAAACTCTCAATCCACATATCAGCACATTTCCTTTATATGATTTAGGTCTGTCATTATCAATTGTGCTTTTTCCAATCGTTTTAATTTCCAAATCATATCGCCTTCTGCCATCAAAAACTTTGAAGTTTTGGTCACAAGTATTTTCATCATTAATTTTTTCAATAACTCTCATAAAGGCTGTTATTGGATCAATTACATTAACCAAACTTGACTTTTGAACTTCATGGTATTTTTTAAGATCTATAGTAGGAACATTTATATAACTTACAGTTTTATATTCATTGACCCATGTAATATCCGTAGTCCGCTTTTTCTTATTAAATACTCCACCAGCTGAAAATTTATTTGGTAACCAAGTACCTTTATTTTTTATTGATGATGATTTTAATACGCCATTGTACTCATATAATAGGTCTAAAATACCATCGGTTTGTGATTTAATATTAATATTTAAATTTTGAGCCGTTGATCTAAACAAAACTTCTGCTTTACCAACAATTAAATTTCCAAACTGAAACTCATAATAATAATTTTCTTGCTTGGAACTTGCTGAAAAATTAAGTAAGGAAAAAATTGTTAAAAAAATTAGAACATTTAAAAATTTATTCATTATCAAATTATTTTCATCTAACTGTTAACTGCTCTTTTTTAATTGCAAGTACAGAGGAAACAGTTGAAACACAAAAGGGCACACAAAAAGTAATTAAGATTTTAGTGTAATTTGTTACTGTCATCGTTCCTAAAAAAATATGATCCCCATGATTAATAATTGCTAAAATGATTCCTACTATCAGAGCCATTTTAAAAGCTCTAAGAAAAACATCTTTTCTAAATGCTATATGAAACATCAATTCCCCACCAAAAATTTATATTATTTGCAAAAACTAACATAATATACAAAACTTAAAATTGTAATAAATTTAAGATGTTTTTTAGTCTGGAGAAACAATGTTAATAAAAATTTTTGTAAGAACCTTCTCATCTACTGAAGATTGTGAATTATTCGAATCAATACTTGAAACTAGATGGCCTAATTTACTTCAACAAGTAAAAGGAGTTAGGTTTAGAGCTATGAAAAATCCGCAAACACCCAACGTAAGTGTGGTTTTATGGGAGTTTCCTGACGCTGAATCAATGAAAAAAATTGATAAGTTAATTGACGAAAATATAGCTAAATATGTCAAAACCTTATCACCTAAAACAATCCACTTTGTTGGTGGAGTTACTCAAGATCTTGGAGAGACATCATTTTAGAAAACAAAATGAGACGTAGTAATATTTTTCCAAGACATTTAAATTATGATCTACCGACAGCTATTAAAGGTGAAGGATGTTATATAGTAGACAATAATGGAAAAAAATATATTGACGGTTCAGGTGGTGCTGCAGTTTCGTGCTTAGGTCATTCTGACAATACTGTAAAAGACGCAATTATTAATCAAACTGAAAAATTAGCTTATGCCCATACATCTTTTTTTACTAACGAACCTGCTGAAAAACTAGCAAATTTGTTGGCTAAAATTTCTCCACCTGGACTAGATAAAGTTTATCTTGTTTCAAGTGGTTCTGAAGCAGTAGAGGCCTCAATAAAACTTGCAAAACAATATTTTATTGAAATAGGAAAACCAAAAAAACACAAGGTTATATCTAGAAGACAGAGTTATCATGGAAACACTCTAGGAGCTCTAGCCTCTGGCGGCAATATTTGGAGAAGAAATTTTTTTGAAGATTTACTAATTGAAACAAGTTTAATTTCACCTTGTTACACATATAGAAATAAAAGATCAGACGAAACTGAATCGGATTATGGACAAAGAGTCGCAAAAGAGTTGGAAGATGAAATTTTAAATTTGGGTCCAGATAATGTTATGGCTTTTATAGCAGAAACAGTTGTTGGAGCAACTGCAGGTGCTCTTACTGCTGTGCCAGGATATTTCAAACTTATAAGAGAAATTTGTAATAAATACGATGTTTTATTAATTTTAGATGAAGTTATGTGTGGTATGGGAAGAACGGGATCTTTATTTGCTTGCGATGATGAACCAGTTATTCCTGATATTATTACTATCGCTAAAGGTTTGGGAGCAGGATATCAACCAATTGGAGCTATGATATGTCAAGATTATATATACGACGCGATAGAGGGTGGATCTGGATTTTTTCAACATGGACACACATATCTTGGTCATCCAGTAGCATGTGCAGCTTCTTATGCAGTTTTAAGTAAATTAATAAATGATAATTATCCATCTAAAGTAAGAGAAAAGGGTTATATACTTCTGCAAAGCTTAACAAAAACACTAGGCCAAAATCAATATATTGGAGATATTAGGGGCAGAGGTTTGTTCAGAGCTATAGAACTTGTAGCTGACAGATCAACTAAGAATCCATTTCCTAAAAAATTTAATGTAGCTGGGAAAATTAAGAAAAAGGCCTTAGATGAAGGATTAATTTGTTATCCAATGCAAGGAACAATCGACGGAGAAATTGGCGATCATATTCTCATTGCACCTCCATTTATAATTAATGAGAATGAGATTGATGAAATTTCTGAAAAACTCAAAATCACTATTGATTCTGTTTGTAACTTTTGATTAGATGAATTTAAATATAACCTTTACCTTAAATAGAAAATAATTTCATGTATGTAAGAGTAGTAACAATTAAATGCCCAAACCAAACAGCAAAAAAAGCTATAAAGCTACATAATAATCAAGTAGCGGATGAGCAAATGAAAGTTGGTCTTATAAAACAAACAACTGTTGATATATCTGATACAAGTTTTCTTGCTGTGAAATATTGGATTTCAAAGTCACACTTTGAAAAAGGTAGAAAAAATTGGATAAAAGTAAGTCAAGAATTTAATGAAATGGGGGCAATTGTTTCTGGTGCTGGAGGAGAAGCTGATATTAATATGTTAGATGATTTCAAGAATCATATCTAACTAAACACCTAAATATCTCTGTGCAATTTTACTATTTAAATTATCTGAAAAACCATTCCATACTGTTTTTCCTTTTTCTAAAATATAAAATTTATCAGCTAAATCTTGGAGTTGTTTTAGTGATTTATCAATTATTAAAATTGAAACACCTTTATTTTTTAAAATTGTTATAACTCTCCATATTTCTGACCTTATAGTTGGGGACAAACCTTCAGTAGCTTCATCTAAAATAAGTAAGTCTGGATTTGTCATTAATGCTCTTCCAATTACAAGCATTTGTTGTTCACCACCAGATAAAGTAGAAGCACTTTGATATTTTCTTTCTGCTAATTTTGGAAATAAATGAAAAACCTTGTCAAGGTTCCATTCACCTTCAACTGCAGTTGCTGTCAGATTTTCCAATACAGTCAAATTTGTAAATGCTCTTCTACCCTCTGGTACAAGGCCAATTCCAAGTTGAGCAATTTTGTAGCTTGGCTGATTTATAATAGAAATATTTTTAAACTTTATCTCACCCTCATAATTACTTATTAAACCACAAATCGACCTAATAGTTGTTGATTTGCCCATGCCATTTCTACCTAGAAGGGCAACAACTTCACCTTTATAAATATCTAAATTCACATCAAATAGAGCTTGACTTAGACCGTACCATGACCGCAATTTATTAATTTCAAGAAGTTTTTCCATCAAATTTCATAGCCTAAATAAACATCTCTCACTAATTCATTTTTTCTTATCTCATCTACCGTACCTGTAGCTACTATCTTCCCATAATTAATTACCGAAACTCTATCAGCCAATGCAAAAACTGCCTCCATATCATGTTCGATTAGTAAAATTGGTGAGTTAGACTTTATTTTTTTGAATAAATTGATCATCATCTTTGTACCATTTTCATCCAAACCAGCCATTGGCTCATCAAACAAAAAAACTTTAGGGTCCATTGCTAAAGCTAGACCAACTTCAAGTTTTCTTCTATCACCATGGCTTAGGTCAGAGGCTGAAATATCTCTTTTTTCTAATAATTCAATTTCCTTGAGAATTATTTTTGCATTTAAGTATAATTCTTTATTGTTCTTTACACTTTTAAAGAGTTGAAAAGTTTTATTTGATTTATCTAATAGAGATAAAATTATGTTATCTATTGCACTAAATTGAGGTATGATAGAGGAAACCTGAAATGTTCTTGATATTCCAATTTTAGCTCTCTCAATGTCTGTTAAATCCGTGATATCTTCTTGATCTAATATGATTGAGCCTATGTCATGTTTTACACTGCCAACTATTTGCTTTATTAATGTTGATTTTCCTGCGCCATTAGGTCCAATTAAAGCATGTATTTCATCAAAGTGAAGGTCTATAGTAATTTCATCAGTAACTTTAAATGCACCATATGATTTAGATAAGCTTTTAATATTTAAAATTTTATTTTTCATATTTTAATTTCTTTTCAAATAAACTTAAAATCCCTGAGCGTACATATAATATTTCTAAAATAAGAATTAATCCCAACCAAAACTGCCAATTTTCTGTATAACTTCCTAAGGTTTGTTCTAAAACAATAAAGAAAGCCGCACCAACAAGAGGTCCATAAAGCCTGGCAATTCCTCCAAGAATTACAAATACCATTATTTCTCCAGACATCTGCCAATTAAGAACTGAAGGACTTATGAACCTGTTTAAGTCAGTGTATAAGGACCCCGCCAATCCAGTGATTGTTCCTGAAATAACAAAAACTAGCAGCTTAACTTTGAAAGTTTCAATACCAACTGATTTTACTCTCTCTTCATTTTGCTTAATAGCTTGAAATGCCATGCCGAAAGAAGAATTTATCAGTTTAGCTGAGATAAAAATGACTAATAATAGCCAAAAAAGACATATAACGTAAAATGTCAGTGGATCCATAGTATTAACCATTGGCAACGAATTTCTCATATATATAGATAACCCATCTTCACCTCCATAGTTAGGCCAGCTAATTGCAAAAAAATACAACATTTGTGCAAATGCCAGAGTAATCATGATGAAGTAAACACCTGTTGTTCTTAGGGATAAAAATCCTATAATTAAAGCTAAAAATGCACTTAATAATATTACTATTGGCCAAATTACTAACATTTCAGAACTACCAGAAGTGACAAAAGGCCAACTAAACATTAATTCTGAGTTCATAGCATGAAAAGATAGTATTCCTGTAACATACCCACCTAATCCAAAAAAAGCCGCATGACCAAAGGAAATCAAGCCACAATAGCCGAGTGCTAAATTTAGCCCAACACCTGCAATTCCAAGAATAACAACTTTTGTTGTTAAAGTTATGTAATAAGGCTCTTCAAAAACAAATCCTAAAATTGGAATTAAAAAAAGAAAGAACAAAATCCACTTATTAAAAATTTTTTCAACAATCATTTTAGGTTTTTCCAAATAATCCAGATGGCTTTATTATAAGTATTAAAGCCATCAAGATATAAATTATCATTGAACCAATTGAAGAACCAACTGAGGTGGCGCTTGCTGGTTCCATAAAAATCTTTAGAAATTCTGGTAAAAAAATTCTACCAATTGTATCCGTTACCCCTACTAAAATAGATCCAATTAATGCCCCTTTTATTGAACCAATGCCTCCAATTACTATTACTACAAACGCTAAAATTAAAATAGGTTCACCCATTCCAACTTCAACTGATTGAATAGCTCCTATCATTGCCCCAGCCAAACCAGCTAACGAAGCTCCTAATGCAAATACAATGGTATACAGTTTTGAAATATCAACACCAAGTGCTGATATCATCTGGCGATCATTTTGACCTGCTCTTATACGAACACCTAAACGAGTTTTGGTTATAAGGATATATAGTCCAGTGGCTATTAATAGACCCATAAATATTATAAATAATCGATACTTAGAGTAAATAATTTCATCTAAAATTGGAAAGGTACCATTAAGATTTTCTGGGATATCTAAATATAAGGGGAAAGCTCCAAAACACCATCTTACAGCTTCAGATAACAACAATATTAATGCAAATGTTGCTAAAACTTGATCTAAGTGGTCTCTTCTATACAAACGTCTAATGATTATAATTTCAATCAACACTCCTGCGATTGCTGCACCTGACAAACTTGCCAATAGTGCAAGCCAAAAAGATCCAGTAAGACTTGCTATCAATGCTGCACTAAATGCTCCAATCATATAAAAAGATCCATGAGCTAAATTAATTAAACCCATGACTCCAAAAATAAGAGTTAAACCGGCAGACATCAGAAACAACATAGTTCCAAACTGTATGCCGTTTAATAGTTGTTCAAAAAATAGTATAGATGTCATTTATAAAAGAATTAAGAGTTAGGTGATTTCTATGAGAAATCACCTAGTAAATTTTACATTTTACATTCAGAAACATAAGCGTTCGAATGATCCTTTAATCCAACTGATACAATCTTATTAGTAAGTATTTCACCTTCCTTAATTACTTCACGAACATAAATATCCTGAATAGGATGATGATTTTTATCAAAACTAAATTTACCTCTTGTTGATGAAAAATCAGCTTTTCTAAGGGCATCTCTAAATTTATCTTTATCTTTAACTTTAGCTTTTGACATTGCAGAAATTAAAAGCTTACCTGTATCATAACCTTGAGAAGCATATAATGAAGGTAGTCTTCCATATTCAGATTGAAAATCCTTCACAAACTTTTTATTTGCAGCATTGTCAATATCTTTTGACCACTGAGAAGTATTTTTAACACCAAGTGCTGCATCACCTACTGCTTTAAGTATACCTTGGTCAAATGAAAAAGCTGGGCCAACGACTGGAAGTTTTATGCCAGATTGTGAAAATTGTTTCATAAAGCCAATACCCATTCCGCCTGGTAGAAAAAAGAAAACACTATCAGCACCTGATGCTCTTATTTGTGCAATTTCTGCAGCATAATCTTTTTGACCTAGTTTAGTATAAATTTCACCAGCTAAGCTTCCTTTAAAATATCTTTTATAACCAGTTAATGCATCCTTACCAGCAGGATAATTTGGAGCAAGTATAAATGAATTTTTAAATCCAGCAGAGTTAGCATAACCTCCTGCTGCTTCATGTAAATTATCATTTTGCCAGGCAACATTGAAATAATTCTTATGACATCCTTTACCTGCTAACTTTGATGGACCAGCATTTGGTGATAAATAAAATTTACCTTGATTTACAGTAGCCGGCACAACTGCCATTGCCAAGTTTGACCAGATTATACCAGTTAACACATCGACTTTGTCGGATTGTATCATTTTATCAGCCAACTGAACTGCAATATCAGGCTTGCGCTGATCATCTTTTGTGATTACAGAAATATTTTTATTTCCTTTTACAGCTAGCATAAAGCCATCTCTGACATCAATTCCTAAACCAGATCCTCCACCTGATAATGTGGTTATCATACCAACTTTTACCTTGTGACCATCAGCAAATGACGACGCAGACCCCATTATCAATAGAGCCGCTAATGTTGTTGTAAACTTTTTCATATTTAATCCCCTAATAAACCTTTAATTAAGAATCAGGAGTATATAACAATTTATGTAAAGGCAAAGTATAAAAATTAATTATTGATAAGGTTAAAAATCTATTTCAATACCATTAATAGTAAAAGTTTTTCCATTAAAACCTTGATCCATTTTTTCAATATCTGTCATATTTTCGCTATCAACTCTTTTGTATGGATTTTTTTTCATCTGTTCTAACCGAGTTTCTTTTTTCTCAGAAAAACTGTTTTGTTTAGATTTTAAATTTTTTATCCATTTAATCATTTATTTTAGATAACCTTCCGACTAGCCATTTGACAATGTGAAAGCTTTTTAAACCTGTAATTAGCGAACAATTTATATGTTATTTTAGAAATTGAGTATATGAAAGGCGCTCTTATCAATACTGATAAAATTTTCCAATGTTTAAGTTGACCCCATATTAAAATAAAAGCGTCTACGCCAATTTTCAAATTAGATTTTTGATCAGTTGCATGTAAATACAATAAAGCGTCATATTGGGAAACGTGAAGCTCTTTCAATTTTTCTGGATTTGAAGCTATATCATGCCATTCAAAAATATTTTTTGGAGCTATTCTTTTGTAATAATTAATTTCTTTACTACATAGCCCACATTTTCCATCATAAAAAACTTTAGTTAATTTCATAATTATTAAACCTAATATTGTTTTGAAATATTTACTGCAAGACTAGAACCAGATCCAATTAAATTTGACCAAAATCTCTCAAAACTAGTATTCTTATCATTTCCCTTTTGGAGTTTTGCATCCACTTGATGTTCTACTTCTTCATCACAACACTTTTCTAACACTCTAAGTAGTTCAAAAGAAGTAGAGTTTTTTAACAAAAAATCAATTTGTTCTTGGTAATGTTCTTCTACAAAAGTTTCCACTGATTGAATTGTTACACAAAAAAATCTATACCCCAATAATGCAGAAAAAAATCCTAGACCAAATCCTAATATTCTCCACAAAATTAAGAGTTTACTTTGACTATTTTTAGGTAATATATGGCTCATCACAATTAAGTGATTCTTTTCAGTTTCATAATGTTCTTTGGTCATATCCTGAATTTTTTTATTCCAAAATATACATTTAGCGCCCATATAAATCCAAACTGCGCCTGTTTCTCCAGCATGATTAGATCTCATCCAATTTAGCATTGAATCAGGTACATTAATATTAGAAGCATTGTATTTTTTTATGATATTAGTGTCTGACATTGTTTCAATTTTAAATATTTACAATAATTATTTAAAATTAATTTTTGAAATTTCAATGCGTTAAGGCTTAAATTTGAATTTTTATTTTGTCTTAGAATATGAATGGCATATCGATTGCAGATTTATTCTAATTCTAAGGAGATAAATTTGGAGCCATTATCAATATTTTCTGTAATTTTTCAATTATCTACAGCTACACCTAACATTTCTAAAGTTTTTATGAAAGAAGAAAACTCCGATCTTACAAGAACGCAAGTTATTGAATTTTATAGATCTAATATGAGTTCAAATTTTCAAGATAAACCTAATAATTAAATTCATCATTTAACTATTAACAAATTCATCATTTAACTTGTCGTAGTGCTTGACTCATAATTTATATTCGTAATAATCGAATTATTCATTTAGTAAGTAATTTGAAATTTCTAAGTTGCTATAATGTTGAATGGGGTTGAGTATATAATTACTCAAGACAATACTATTTTAATAGTATTTCAAGCCAGCATTAGCTGGGTAATCATTACGGAGGAAAATAAATGATTAAATCTAAAACACTTTTCAAAGTTGGAACTGGTCTGGCTGCTATAGTATCAGCTATTGCTTTCACTACTAGTCCTACTCTGGCTTCAAAAAAGCCTGCGATTGAAGTTGTTACTCATGCAGGAGCTGGCGGAGGTACTGACGTCAACTCAAGAATGATGATGCTTCGTTCAAGAAGAACTCTTAAACAAGACATGGTTGTAGTTAATAAAAGAGGTGGTGGCGGTGCAGCGGCAATGAACTACTTTATGACAAGACCTGCCGATGGCAACACAATTTTAACATTTACTGTTGGTCATGCAATCACAATGGCAATGGGAAAAACAAAGTTAAAAGTTGAGGATATGGCACCAATTTCAAGAGGTACTAATGATCCACAAATTTTAATGGTTAATTGTAAGAAAAGTCCTTATAAGACACCTGAAGATTTTGTTGCTGGTATGAAAAAGGGCGATAAAATTACTTTTGGTGGCACACACACTGGTACTATTGACCATATAACTGTCTTTTTATGGGCTAAGAGACTTGGCCAAAAAATGCCAAAATACATTCCTTACAAAGGTGGTGGAGAATTAGCTACAAGACTAGTTGCTGGTGAAGTTGATGTAGGAACATTAAACTTATCAGAAGCAGCAGCACCTGTTGAAGCTGGAGATATTTGTCCGCTTGTTATTTTAGCAGAAAACGGAATGGCTCCAATTCCAAAAGCTAAGACAGCTAAAGAATTAGGCATTGACCTTGTTTTATCAACAACAAGAGGATTTGTAACACATGCTGGTGTTGATAAAGCTAGAGTTGCTGAAATGGAAAAAGGTATTCAAAAAGCTATGAAACATTCAATGTATCAGGCTTACCTAGCTAACTCAGGTTTAGATAGTACATCCCCACAGCCATCAGGTCCATGGGGTAAGCAAATTGCATTTATGGTGGGTGAGTTTGGTCCTGCCTTAAAAGAAATGGGCTTATTAAAATAAAAATAAAAAAAAGATAAAGACCCCTCAAATATGAGGGGTCTTTAATAAAAAATTATGAAAAATGTCTATTTAGTTCCATTAATATTATCCATTTTTTCGCTGGCAGTTATTGCAATTGCCTTACAGCTTGATACGTCACCTGAAATGATTGTTGGTGATAGCATGCAGGCTAGATCATTCCCAATATTTTTGATGATTTTGAAACTGATTTTAATCGGAATTTTGACTTTTCAATTTTATAAAAACAATCCAAAGCCCGTAGCATTAGAGAAATATCACACATGGGGAAGTATGTTTTTATTTCTGCTATTTTATTTGTTAACTGTTTATACAGATATGTTTATTGGAATTTTTGTTGTGATTTTTTTAATGAGTATTTTGTGGGGTGAGAGAAGAATATGGGTTGCTTTTTTGACTGCTACAGTAACTCCTGGGTTAGTTTTTTTGTTATTTGACTATGTTTTAAAAATCAGATTCCCTAGGGGTATATTAATGAATTTATATTATGGTTAGGAAAAATATTTATGTTTGAGCAAGCAATATCTGCAATGGCATCAGTTGTAGTCGACCCATATCTTTTAGGTTTGATATTTGCCACTACAATATTAGGTGTTATCATAGGTGTTTTACCAGGCCTCGGTGCTACTACTGGGGCAGCATTGCTGTTACCGTTTACACTTACAATGGATCCAGTTCATGCTATCGCTGTACTCGCAACCATATATGTATCTGCTACTTTTGCAGGATCAATTACAGCAATATTAATTAATACTCCAGGCACATCTGCAGCTGCAGCTACTACATTTGATGGATATCCACTTGCACAAAAGGGTGAGGCTGGTCGTGCTTTGGGAATAGCAGTGATATCAAGTACAGTTGGTGGCATTTTTTCTGTTATAATTTTATGTTTTGCAGCACCACTATTAGCAAGGGTTGCCTATGAATTTAGATCACCAGAATACTTTGCTTTAACTGTTTTTGGATTATCAATGCTTGCAAGTATAAGTGCTGGTGGAGCAGTTAAAAATTTAATAGGCGGTATATTTGGTGTTTGGCTGTCAACCATAGGCGCAGAACGTGTTACTGGAATAGAAAGATTTATGTTTGGTAATTACGAATTATATGAAGGCTTACACTTTGTGCCAATATTTATAGGTCTCTTTGCTATTTCTGAACTTTTAGTTCAATCAAAAACAGTTAATAAAATTATTAATACAGTAACCATGAAAGCCGTTAAGCTACCCACCTTAGAAGATTACAAAAAAATTTGGAAGACCATACTTAGATCATGTGGAATTGGAACTTTTATTGGTGTTCTTCCAGCTGAAGGAGCCACTGTTGCATCAATGATTGGTTACTCAGAAGCAAGAAGATGGTCAAAAAATAAAAAAGAATTTGGGAAAGGTGCTATTGAGGGAATTGCTGGAGCTGAAGCAGCAAATAATGCAGCCACAGGTGGAGCTATGGTTCCTACTATGGTGCTAGGAATACCAGGTAGCGGAACTACTGCAATTATACTTGTTGGCCTAATGGTACATGGTCTAAGACCGGGTGTTTATTTGTTTACTGAACAAGTAGAAAAAGTTTATCAAATCTTTGGTTCAATGTTTGTCGCAAATGTGATGTTTATGTTGATGGGTCTTTATGCTGCTAAGTTATTTGCTAGAGTATCATTAGTTCCAACACAGATTCTATGGCCTATTGTTTTTGCTTTATCAGTGATCGGCGCATATGCTTTTCAAGGTCAACTTTTAGATGTTTGGTTAGCGTTAATTTTTGGAGTCATTGGTTATTTTGCTAGAAGGCATGGATTTTCTGTTGCTCCAATTGCTGTCGGTCTTATTTTAGGAGAGATGGTGGAAACAAACTTACAACATTCACTTAAAATGTATGATGGAGCGTGGTGGATGATACTTGCTCAACCACTTGCACTAATGTTTTTAGTTTTTGCATTTTTAGGTTTATGTGGACCTATGATTTATTCTTGGATTACCAAGCAAAAAGATTAAGATCATCTAGAATTTTACTTGTTATTATAGCATTCCAAAGAAGGTATATTGCAATAATCGTAAGAGTTGCATTTAGAATTAATTTAAAATATTTACTTCCATATTTTACTAAAATTTTTTTTCCTAAAATAGTTCCTGCAAATCCACTAATTATCATTAAAAAAATAAGTAAAAAATATTCTGAGTAAGCAAAACCAACAAAACCAAATACAACTACTTTAATCATATGTTGTATAGACATTAATGCTGAGTGTGTTGCTAAATGTTTTACAGGTTCTAAATTTAGTGTTTTTACCATTCCTGCTACTAGAGGTCCTGATGCTCCAAAAAACATTGTCATAAAACCTGAAAATGCACCACCAATTGTTATTTGTTTTGATCCAATAATTGGAATTTTTCCATATACCGACCATAATATAAATAAAGATATTGATAACTGAAGCAACCAAGCCTCTATTTGAATAAAAATGGAACCTCCAATTATAGAACCAATAATAGTCCCAATAGTAAACGGAATTAAAGTTTCCTTTTTAATGTCTTTGAAAAAAATTATTGTTCTTCCAAGATTAGAACCTATTTGAACAATCCCATGTATTGGTAATAAGGCAACAGGAGGTAGTTTGACAGCTAATAATCCCAATAAAACTGCTCCTCCCCCAATCCCAAAAGCTGAGGTAATAAATGAAGTAGCCATGCTAGCAAAAATCAAAAAATATGCTGTTAAGTTTGAAATCGATTCCGGAAACTCTAACATATTATTTTTTAAGAGCGTGAGGAGGTGGGGCAAAGTAACGTGGCATTTCTCCAACAGATGCTACATTGACCTCTACTAATACTGGGCCATCAAAATTTACAGCTTCCTTTAGTACCTTTTCTAAATCTTTTGCATAGTCTATTTTCTTATATTTCATTTTGGCTACTTTTGCTAAATCTTCAAAATTTGGTCCCATTAAATCAGCAAAGAATTTTCTTCCACCATACATGCTGTCTTGTATGTGTTTTATGACGCCATAACCATTATCATTCATTACTAAAAACACAACATCGCAATTTGTTTCAGAAGCAGTCCACAAATCGGGAAGATTAAGCATAAACCCCCCATCCCCACACATTGCTATCGTTTTTTTTCCTTCACTGGCAATTGCAGCTCCAATAGCCAAAGCCATTCCAGGTCCAATTGCTGCTCCAACAGGATAAATATTTTCAGTAGGTTCATTTACATACATCATGCGGTTTCCCCACATACTATTTGAAATAGTAACATCTCTTACCCACTTACCCTCTTTTGGGAGAATATTTCTTATTATTTCTGGAAAATCTTTATACGCGCCTAACATGTTTTTATAATCTAAATATATTTGATTTTTTAAATCACTAACCTCATCTATCCACTCATTATCTACAGAAATTTTGCCCGCTAATCTTTTAGCTAATTCGGCTAGAACTTTTTTTACATCTCCACAATGAAATTGATTTGTTTTGTATGTTCTATTTTTGGCGCTTGGATCTATATCAATTTGTACTAATTTTTTTGGCAACTCTAGTGACATATCTCTAGTCTCATGACCTCTTAATCTACTTCCTACTACAAGCATTAAATCTAATGTTTTATAAAATTCTTCTATTAAGGGGACAGCATTAAAAGCTCCTAAACACATTTTGTTTGTTTCTGAAACCACTCCTCTACCTTGAGTGCTTGTAACTACTGCAAAACCCATTTTGATGAAAAGATTGACTTCTTCAGTAGCGAACTTAGCTCCATTTCCTACCCATATAATTTTTCTCTTTGAAGATTTTATATAATTTTCTATTTTATCTAGTGATTTTGTATCACCTAATTCACCACTTATATGAGGCAGACTTATCGTGTCGAGTAAATAAGGTCTTTCAATTTTTTTTCTTTGAATATCTATAGGTATCTCAATTGAAACTGGTCCTTTTGGAGGTGTAAGAGCAATCTTGCATGCATAGATTAATTTTTCTAGGGCCTCATCCTCATCATCAATTCTAATAGCCTCTTTAGAAATTGAACTAAGCATACCTAATTGATTAGGAACATCATGAACTGTACCTTGATTTTTATCTAAATTTTCTGTTGCAGTTTGACCTGTAAAGTGCAAAACAGATGAACCTGCAAAACGAGACTCTACAATTGCACCAGCAACGTTAGCTGCGCCAGGGCCTGTACTTGTAAACACAACACCAAGTCCATTATGGGCTCTAGCATAACCATCAGCCATATGGCCAGCTCCCATTTCACCTCTTGCTGGGATCATTCTGATATGATTTCTTCTACCAATTGCATCAAGCATCGGTATATTATGTACTGAGACCACACCAAAAACATCCTTAACATCTATTTGATGCAAAAACTCCGAAACTAAATCTCCCACATTGTAGTCTTTCATTATATCCCCCATTTTGACTAACTTTATCAAAAAACATATATTAATTTTTTGAATTATTAAAATTAAATCAATGATTGTATTAAATGATGAAAAATTTTGTAGAAGCCAAAATAGTAAAAAGTTGGATTTCAGATGAAAAAGAACTAGCTTTTATTGATGTTAGAGAGACAGCTCAACACACAGCAGGTCATCCAATATTTTCTATTTCAATTCCATTTAGCGAATTTGAAATAAATATTGAGAAGCTATTACCTAACAAAAATATACGAATGGTTTTGTTTGATAATAACGACGGAATTGCAGAGATAACATATGAACTGGCAAAAAATTTAAAATATATAAATATTTTTATTTTAAGAAATGGGGTTGATGGTTGGAAAAAATCTAAATTTAATCTGTTTGACGGAATTAATGTACCTAGTAAAAGTTTCGGGGAATTAGTTGAAAAAAAATTTAACACGCCATCCATAACAGCATCTCAATTATTTCAAAAACAAAAAGAAAAGAAAGATATTATTATATTAGATGGCAGACCATTTGATGAATATAATAAGATGAGCATACCTGGAAGTGTTTGTTGTCCAAATGCTGAAATACCTCTTAGAATTTCTGAACTAATAAAAAGTTCAAATACTGAAATAATAATCAATTGCGCGGGCCGAACAAGATCAATTATTGGTGCTCAGGCACTGATAAATTTTGGTATTAAAAATAAAGTTTATGCATTAGAGAATGGGACACAAGGATGGTTTTTAGCTAATTTAAAATTAGATCACGGAAAAATAAAATTTTTGGACAAAACACCTAAGAATGAAAAAATTAATGAGCTTAGAAGCAAGATAGTAAACTTATTAGAAAATAAAGTTGAAATCATTGATTTTAATCAAGCCCAAAAACTCATAAATGATAAGAACATAACTACATATGTTTTTGATGTAAGAACAAGCTCAAATCAAAAAAATAAGTTATCGAAATTAAGAAACGTACCTGGTGGTCAATTAGTACAAGCTACTGATAAATATATAGGTGTATTAAAATCACATGTAATTGTATTTGATGACGGTGATCTTGTAAGAGCAGGCATGACAGCATTATGGTTAAAAAAAATGAACTATCATTGTTATGTTGTAAATGAAAGCCCTAAAAGAATGAAAAATTTAAATCTCGAACATGATGTAAACTTTAGAGCTAACCCAATAAATTTAATTAAATTAGAGAATTTTAAAAATTTAAAAGATATTCCTATCTTTGATATCCGAAACAGCTTTGATTATTGCAAAAAAAGAATTAAAAAGTCAGTTTGGACCAATAGATTAATAATAAAAAAAGATATGACTCACTATCACAAATCTATAATTCTAATTACAGATGATTTACCTAAAGCAAGTCTAATTATAAGTGATCTTCAAGAAAAAGATCCAAATTATATGGTTCAAGTATATCATTGGAATGAAACAGACGTTGAACATTATTTGGATTATATTGATACAACAGAAGTTGAATTGGATGAAAAATTTATTGATTTTAATTTTCATACTCACCTTCGTCATCAAGGAAACAAAGAACATGCAAAAAATTACTTAAAATGGGAAACGGATTTAATAAAAAACATGGACGAAGAAGAAAGGCGATTCTTTAGGTAATTACTTTAATATTAGATCTTTTTATATTATCCAAATTAACTCCTTCAATCCTTAATAATCTAACAGGATGCTTTCTAACTGGTGAATGGACATGCCCTACATCATAAAAATGTACATCACCAGCTTTCATAATATATGTTTGTTTTGGTTTAACATTTACAACATTATCTGAATTATTTTTTTCAACAATTTCCCAATCAGTCATTTCTGTTTCGCCAGAGGCTTGTCCATAAATAGCCCAGCTTGATCCATGGTCATGAGGGCTTCCTATGGCTTCATTATCATGGACATGTCCACAGACACAAAAACCAATTTCTTTATCTTCATAAAGTATTTGCCTAGGTAATTCACCATCAGCTCTATCAGGAAGATTATCAATTATAAAATTCTGATCCATAAGTGCTTTTGAAACAAAATAGCAAATTTTATCTGCCCCATATGGCATTTTTTCAGTATTAATTATTTCTTTAATATCTTGAACTAATTCATCTAAAGTATAAGGCAATATTTCCTCCAAAATTAGTTTATAAGTTTTTAAATTTTATTTTCCCCAGCTTAAGGCAATTGGATCATATTTCTTAACTAATTTGATTAATCCTGCTTTTGTTTGTTCCTCTAAAGGTGGAATTGGATGTCTACAGAAATCTGATTTAATAACACCACCTTCCTTCATAATTACTTTAGTTGCTCTAAACCCACATTGCCTATTTTCATAATTAATTAAAGGTAAAATATTATTATATTTATCCTCAGATTTATCGAATTCTCCAGCCAAATAATCTAAAACAACTGGTTTAATTAAGTCTGGTATCATTGCAGAACTCATATTACCAGTTGCACCAGCTTCTAAATCAGCAAACAACGTTATTCCTTCTTCACCGTCAAATGGTCCTTCAATAACATCCCCACCTTCAACTACGAGTTTTCGTAATTTAGAAGCTGCCTGTGCACACTCAATTTTAAAACATTTTACTGTTTCTATTTCTTTAGCCATTTTAATTAAAAGAGGAACAGGCAAATCAACTCCTGATAACGGTGCGTCTTGAACCATAATGGTTACTCCTGCTTCACCTACTTTTGCAAATTGTTCAAATGTTTGTTGAGACGTTCCTCTCATTAGAGCGCCATGATATGGGGGCATCATCATGAGCATTTCGCCACCAAGTTCTTTAACTAATTTAGCACGTGAAAGTGCAATATCTGTTGAGAAATGACTCACAGTTGTGATAATAGGAACTCTGCCTGATACGTGTTCAATACATAATCTAGTTAAAATCTCTCTTTCATCATCTGATAACAAAAACTGCTCGGAGTAATTCGCTAATATACAAATGCCATCAACATTTTGATCCACCATGCAATCTAGAACTCTTTTCATGCCTTCTATGTCGAGTTCACCATTATCTTTAAAAGGTGTTGGAGCTACAGGCCAGCAACCTTGAAATTTATTATTAGCCATTCTGACCCCTTTATATTTTTATTTTAATTTATGATAATTAAATATTTTTATTTTGCCAAGTATCTATAGTAACCCCTTCTTCTCTTAGCTTGTTTTTTTGGATCTTACCTGTTTGTGTTTTTGGAAATTCTTTCATTACTCTTATATATTTGGGTATGGCAAACTTAGCTAAGTTTATTTTAGTTTTTTCAAGTAATTCATCAAAATCTATATTAGTTTTATTATCAATCATCAAGGCTACCATTACTTCATCTTCCATTCCCTCACCTCCATCAGCTGAAATTGCATATGCAGCTGCTTCTGTAATAAAAGGAATTTCTAAAAAAGCTTGTTCAACTTCGTATGATGAAATATTTTCACCTCTTCTTCTAATGCAATCTTTAATTCTATCTACAAAAACAAAATGTCCTGACTTTTCTCTAATCCCTGCATCACCAGTATGAAACCAGAAATTTCTCCAACTTTCTACAGTTTTCTCTGGCATTCCTAAATAACCAGACATGAAACCAAATGGTTGTTTTGGTCTTACAACTATTTCACCAACCAAGCCATCATTTACAGGTATATCTTTCTCAGGGTCTCTTATTTCAACCTCAAAATATTTTTCATATAGTTTTCCGCACCTACCATTACCTATTTCATTTTTTAAACCATATATTGGAATATTAACTTCTGTCATGCCATAAAGCGGTAATACATATTTTACACCAAATCTATTTCTAAAAATTTTTTCAGGTTCACTTGGCAATGGTGCTGAACCAATTACTTCTAAATTATGATCTTTATCGTATTTGGTAGGAGGTTGTGCAACAATAAACGCAGCTATAGCACCTAACATATTAGTATGAGTTATATTATACTTTCTAATATCTTTAAGCCAATTTGAGGCTGAGAATCTAGTTCTTATAACTGCTTTTGCACCAGTCATAATGCATGCTAAAAGTTGCATAAATAATCCATTAGCGTGGAATAAAGGTAAGGAGATGTAAAAAGTGTGATTATTTCTTAAGTTGTAATTTTCAATTGTTCCTATAGCAAACAAAACACAATGTGCATTGGGCATCATAACTCCTTTAGAAGGCCCTGATGTTCCACTTGTAAACATTGTACAAACGTTGTCACTTAATTTTCCTAAAATAATCTCGTCTTCATTCAAAAGGTCTTTGTCATTTAAATCTTTACAATTTGATATTTCAACTTCTAATTGATGAAGATTAACCAAGCTTTTTACTTCGTGAAAAAATTGATCTTCAACAAGAACATTTTTTGATTTAGATGTCTTAATTTGATGTAACAATACATTTCCTTTTATAGCAGTATTGATAGCTACAAACATAACTCCTATAAAACTGCATGCTATCCAATATAGTATGAATTCTTTTGGGTCTTCTATTAAAACTGTTAAGTTGTCACCTTCATTTAAACTCAATTCTTTTAAAATTTGAGCTTTTTCTAAAGATTTAATTTTTAGGTCATGGAAAGTCCATTTTGGACCATTTATAAATTCAATAATTTCTCTTTTTGGATATTTATTACATTGATCTAAGATAATTTCAGAAATTTTCCAATGATCCGGATTTTCAGCATTATTAAATAAGAAGTAATCTTTTTCGTTCATTTAATTTATAAAATCCACATTTGAAAACTATTTTAATTTTGAAAGAAAAGAATTTATTATTGAGTTTAATTCCATAGGTCTTTCAGATGGAAGAAAATGACCACAATCAAGAGTGTGAGTTTCACAATTTTTAATAAGTTCTAAGAATTTTAAACCTGATTTTAATGGTGTCATTTGGTCATTTTTTGCTAAAACAGCCAATGCTGGAACTTTGATATTTTTTGCAGCATCTATTCCGTCTGAGTAATCATTACAAGCGTGTAAATCATACCTTAAAGCTGTTGATTTATTCATGCACATTATATTATTACCTTCTCCATAATGGGAATGTCCCGGCCATTTATTAATTGACATGTCACCATCAATTCCATGTCCCCAAGTTACCATCATTTCAGAGGCTTTTTGTGGATTTTCTTTTGAAAGATCTAATAAAAATTGATTAACTGGAATTTCATTTGAGCCCGCAACAAATATTAGTGCTTCTAAAGAACTTTTCAAAATCCTATTCAATTCTAGGGCTACTAAACATCCTTGAGAATGTCCGATAACAACCACGTCTTTAAGATTTAGTTCAACTAATAAGTCATTTATCCATTCAGCATTTTCTTTTATTGATTTACAAGGATTGCCATCAGAAAATCCATGTGCTGGCATATCAGGAACAACTACAGAATACCCTTTATAAGCAAAAAAACGAGCCTGTTGAATAAAGCTCAAATGATTTTGACCTGCCCCGTGTAAAAAACACAAAGTCATTTTAGAAACATCTAAACTTTTACCACCTGTACCTATATAGGTCTTAGCACCTTTAAAATTAATGATCATGGTATTCCTACTTATTAAGCTTTTTTACTGCTCTGAAACCTCTTTCAAAGTCTTTTGTGATGTCATTAATATCTTCTAATCCAACTGACAATCTTATCATGTCATCCGTTAATCCACCCTCTTTCATAGCTTCAGAACTCAAATGAGAGTGAGTTGTACTCCCTGGATGAATAAGTAATGTTTTAGCATCCCCAACATTTGCTAAATGTGAAGCTAATTGTACGGATTCAATAAATGCCTTACCTGCTTCACGTCCACCTTTAATACCAAAAGCAACAATTGACCCAGATCCTTTTGGTAAAATTCTTTTTGCTACTTCATGGTCAGGATGTGTTTCTAAATCTGGATGTTTTACCCATTCTACCATTTCATGATTTACTAAAAAATCTAATATAGAGTGAGTATTTTCAATATGTTTTTTCATCCTCAAAGGGAGCGTTTCAATTCCTTGCATTAAATGGAATGCATTAGTAGGGGATAAAGAAGGTCCAAAATTATACATACCTTCTGCTCTTATTTTGGCTATTAAAGCAGATGGACCAAATTCTTCCCAAAAACTTATACCACCTAGAGCAAAATGTGGTCCCGAAATTGTAGGAAACTTGTCTTTATCCCCCCAATCAAAGTTACCGCCATTAACAATAGCACCTCCTATCGCAATACCGTGTCCACCTAACCATTTAGTAAGTGAATGAACAATAATATTAGCTCCGTGCTTAAATGGTTGCATTAGATATGGAGTATTAAAAGTAGCGTCTAGTACTAGAGGGATATTTTTTGAATTACATATTTTAGCAATTTCTGGAACATCCATAATATCTAATCCTGGGTTACCAATAACTTCTCCAAATACTAATTTGGTATTTGGTTTTATTGCTCTCTTAATTGCTTCTGGATCATTGGGATTAACAAAGTCGGTATTAACACCAAAACGAGGCATGGTATGCTGAAGTAAATTAATATTCGCTCCATACATTTTACTTGATGCAACAATATGATCCCCACTACTACAAATTGCTGAAACCACAAGATGCATCGCAGCCATTCCACTTGAACATGCAAGCGCACTTGCTCCACCTTCAAGAGCTGCTAACCTCTGCTCGAGTGCTGCAACTGTAGGATTTGATATTCTAGTATATAAATGTCCACCAACTTCCATATTATACAAAGACGCTGCTTCTTCTGTACTATTGAAAACGTAAGATGTTGTCTGATAAATTGGTACAGCACGTGAACCAGTTTCCTTATCAGGAATATGTCCTGCATGTAAAGAGAGGGTGTCAAATTTGTAATTTTCACTCATTGAAATTCCTTAAAATAATTATAAATATTATAGCTTATTTCTTAAACCTTAAAAATATAAATCCACCTAATAAAAAAGTATTAAAGAAAAAACATTTGTACAATCAACAAAAAAACTCTAATGGATTAATTATTTTCTCTCAAATCTTTTCGGATAATTTTTCCTGTAGTTGTTAAAGGTAATTCGTGAACAAACTCTATAAGTCGAGGATATTCATGAGCAGCCAACTTTAATTTTACATGATTTTGTATAGATCTTTTTAATATTTCATTTTCAGCTAAAACATTATTATGATCCCTAGGAACAACAAAAGCTTTTATGATATGACCTCTTAATTTATCTGGAAAGCCAATCACTGCAACCATACTAACTTCGGGATGAGAAAGCACAGCATCTTCTACTTCACTTGGTCCAACCCTATAACCTGAGGTATTAATAATATCATCTTTTCTACCTTTAAAATAAAAATAACCCTCCTCATCCTTATAGGCAAAATCGCCTGTGTAGAGCCAACCATCCCTAACTTTTTGTTTTGTTGCTTTATCATTTTCCCAGTATTTTAAAAAAGATACAGGGGTATCAGATTTGACTATTATTTCTCCATCTAATCCAGGTTCTTTGATAAGTTCTCCATTTTCGTTAATTATTCTAACTTCATGACCGGGAACGGGTTTACCAATTGAACCTTGTCTAGTTGGCATAATTGCTCCACAATTCGAGACTGTTAAATTACATTCTGTTTGACCATAAAACTCATTAATACCAACCCCTAGAATTTTCTTACCCCACTCTAGCAAATCTTGTCCAAGAGCTTCACCACCTGACCCAACAGTTCTTAATTTCAAGTTTTTTATTGTTTTAGAGGGATTAAATGACTTCATCATTTTAAGTGCAGTGGGTGGCAAGAAAGTATTTTTTATCTCTAGCTTTGATATTAAATCAAAAGTAATTTCAGGATCGAATTTTTGAGATCTGTAACTTACCACAGGAATACCAAAGTGCCATGCTGGAAGGAGTACATCAAACAACCCACCTATCCATGCCCAGTCAGCTGGTGTCCAAAATAAATCTGTAACTGGTTCAGATGAAGATAAAAACTCATGAGGAATTTCTACTCCTGGTATATGTCCTAACAACGATCTATGAGGGAGCAAAGCACCTTTAGGCCCTCCTGTAGTTCCAGAAGTATAAATTATTAAAGCGGGATCAGATGCTTTTGTTTTTTTTGTAATATAACTGTCTGAGGCATGTTCTAATAATTTTTTGAAATTTAAAACATTCCTTTTTTCGTCATAACTATCTATACAAATTATTTTTTTTAAATCTGGTAATCTATCTTTAATTTCAAAAATTTTATTTAAGCCAATATTATCGCAAATCACCAAGGATGCTCTAGAATTCAACAAACGATAATGTAATGCATCTGTTCCAAATAAATTAAATAAAGGTATTGAAATTTTTCCAGACTTGAAGCAAGCCATATGTGCAATTGCAGTTTCAGGACATTGACCTAAAATAATACCAACCCTTGCGTTGGGCTCAAGATGAAAATGATCAAAAACATTAGCAAGTTTGTTTGCATATCTTTTTATATCAACAAAAGACCATTCCTCTATCTTGCCGTCTTGTAAAAAATTAATTAATGCTATCCTATTTTGATAAATATCCTGGTCAACAGTATCAGACGCTATATTGTAAAATTCTGGAATATTCCATTTAAATGATAAACATAACTCTTCAAAATTATTCAATTTTTGAAGCATAAAAAATAATCACCTTTCCTTAAATTATTCTTAATACTTGTTAAAATCATTTTAATTATTTAAATTAACTATGAACAAAATTACATTGGGTCAGCTTTGAATTACATTGATAATATCAGATTAGACGATTGTTTTACTAAGGACAATGATTTAGCACTGATGAATGGTGTTCAAGCACTAGTACGTCTTTTAATCGAACAAGCAAAACTTGACAAAGATAATGGATTAATAACACATGGTTATGTCAGTGGATACCCGGGATCACCACTTGGGACACTTGATTTAGAACTTGGAAGATCAAAAAAACATCTAGAAAAACATAATATAATTTTTCAACCAGCAGTGAATGAGGAATTAGCTGCTACTGCAGCTTGGGGAACCCAAATGCTCGGTTTATACGACAGACCTCAAATAGATGGTGTTTTTTCAATGTGGTATGGGAAAGGGCCAGGTTTAGATAGATCTATGGATGCTTTAAGACACGCAAACATGGGTGGTGTTTCAATGAAAGGTGGAATGGTATTAGCGGTTGCAGATGATCCAATTGGGAAAAGTTCTACTATTGCATATCAATCAGAGCAATCTCTTATTTCTGCAGGTATTCCAGTTTTTTATCCAGCAAATGTAGATGAAGTTATACCAATGGGTCTGCAAGCTTTTGCCTTGTCACGTCATGCAGGCGTATGTGTTGCACTCAAAATTACAAGTGATACAGCTGATTCAAATTCTGTGATTGACCTCGGGAAATTAAGACCTATTTCATCCAAGTTAGAAAATCCAATTAATGTTCATGTCAATAAACATGACCCAGCTTTAGATAGAGAAGCAGCGCTAATTAAAAGAAGAATACCTGCGTCTAAGGATTTTATTAAACAAAACAAAATTAATAACGTGATATTTAATCCAACAAAAAAAACATTGGGTATAATTTCTGTTGGAAAAGCTACTACAGAAACTATAGATGCTTTAGATAAAATTGGTATTAAAGATCCTGAAAGGAGTGGTATTGGTCTATTTGCATGCAAAATCCCCTGGCCATTAATAGACCAACAAATAATTGATTTTTGTAGAAACTTTGAAGAAATTTTAGTTATAGAAGAAAAAGCTAGTATTGTAGAAGAACAAGTTGCTCATATTCTTTTTAATTCCAAATCAAGACCTCGATTATCTGGAAAGTTAGATGCTTCCTCTAAAGAGGAGTTAATTCCGAAGATATCAGAATTATCCAGTGATATTATCGCAGATTGTTTGCTAAAAAAAGCTATCCATTCTTCGATAAGCATTGATATTCCTAAAA
Organism: uncultured SAR116 cluster alpha proteobacterium; assembly: GCA_902616615.1. Lineage (GTDB taxonomy): Bacteria > Pseudomonadota > Alphaproteobacteria > Puniceispirillales > Marisalimonadaceae > Marisalimonas. The sequence continues at coordinate 56,022 of CACMTN010000010.1, forward strand.
CAAAATCAGAAGCAATTGGTGGAAATTTACCACCAGTTGTTTCAAGAACACCTTGGTATTGTGCAGGATGTCCCCACAACTCAGGAACAAAGACACCAGATGAAGAAGTTGTCGGTATTGGCATTGGATGCCACTCTATTGGATATTTTCTCCATCCTGAAAAATTAACGAATTTCAGTCAAATGGGTGGTGAAGGTGGCCATTGGATAGGAAGAGCTCCATTTTCAAATCATAAACATACATTTCAAAATATTGGAGACGGAACATATGCTCACTCTGGTTCTTTAGCAATAAGAGCGGCTATTTCAGCAAATGTTAACATGACATTTAAAATCCTTTACAATGATGCAGTAGCAATGACCGGTGGTCAAAAGGCCATTGGTGGAGCAACTCCATGGGCAATTTCTAAACAACTTGCAGCAGAAGGTGTTAAAAAGATTTATGTTGTATCAGATGAACCAGAACAGTTCAAAGAGTTAAAATTATTTGCAGACAAAGTTGGAATATTTCATAGAGATGAACTTATAAATATCCAAAAAGAAGTAAGAGAAATCTCTGGAGTCACAGCAATAATTTATGTGCAAACTTGTGCAACAGAACTTCGAAGAAGACGAAAAAGGGGATATGTTCAAGATCGAGATATTAAAATGTATATTAATCCTGATGTTTGTGAGGGATGCGGAGACTGTGCTGAAAAATCAAATTGCGTAGCTGTAAAACCTTTTGAACATTTAGAAGGAATTAAAAGACAAATTGATCAAAGTGTTTGTAATAAGGATTATTCTTGTAAAAAAGGATTTTGTCCAAGTTTCATAGGTGTGCAAGCTGATAGTATTTCAATCAAAGAAAAAAAGAAGTTCCCAGATATTCCAGAGATAATAAATGAATTAAAAAAACCTAAGAAAAGATTAAATAATATTCAAAATATAATAATGGCAGGCATAGGTGGCACAGGTGTCTCTACTGTCGCTGCCATAATAGTTATGGCTGCTAGAATTGATAGATTATTTGCACAATCAATGAATTTTACTGGATTAGCTCAAAAAAATGGAGCCGTAACAAGTCAAATTAGAATTGGAAAAGAAAAATCACTTTATGATAGATCAGCAAGACTTCCAAACGAAACAGCCGATGTGCTTTTAGGATGTGACGCTGTTGTGTCAGTTTCTCCTTCTATTACCAGAACATTAAACCCTCTAAAAACAAATGCAATTATTAATGGAAGAGTAGAGCCAGTTGGAGTTGCTGGTGTTCACATTGGTACAGTTGTCGATGATAGCTTATTAAAAAAGCATTTAGAAAATCATCTTCAAACTGAAAATATAGACTTTATTGATATATCCAACTTAGCTGAAGCTTTAGTTGGCGATACAGTTTCTGCAAATATAATGATGTTAGGAATAGCCGCTCAAAAAGAACTTCTTCCAATAGATATTGACTCTTTACAAAAAGCTATAGAACTCAATGGAGTGGCTATTGAACAAAATCTGAGGGCCTTCAATTGGGGACGATTATTGTGCGAACAACCTCAATCAGTATTTAATTCAGCTGGCTTAAACTCAAAAAAGTCTGAAATTATATCAATAGATAAATATGTAGATAATTTATCTGACATACTTGAAAAATATCAAAACAAAGATTACTCCAAAATTTTTCTTTCTAATGTAAAAAAAGTAATTGAAAAAGAAAACCAAATAGAGAATTCAGAAAAGGAATTACCTCTATCCAGGAAAGCTGCTCTTACTTTATTTAGAGCTATGAGATACAAAGATGAATACGAAGTTGCTAGATTACATACTAGTGGGGATTTTGCCCAAACCTTTTTAAATGAAAATAAAAACGCGAAATTAGAGTACTATTTGGCACCACCGTTGTTCTCTAAGAAAGATCCTGAAACAGGTCATCTACTGAAGAGAAGGTTTGGTCATTGGGTATATAAAGTTTTCAAAGTTCTGTCTTTTTTAAAATTTTTAAGAGGAACAAAATTTGACATATTTGGATATACCTTAGAAAGAAAAAAAGAACGCGCTTTAGCTCAGAAAACTATTGCTACAGTTAATAAGATATCTGAAATTTTAAATGATAATAATTATAAAAAAATTATTGAGTTTTTAGATATACCTTTATCAATAAAAGGATATGGTCACATTAAAGAGAAACACATAAAAATTGCCGAAGAAAAATGGGAAAAATCTTTTGATAAAATTTTAACTAACCATGATTTAAAAAAAGTAAGTTAAATTACACAAGTTTTGCTTGTTCTCTCAACTTAAATTTTTGTATTTTACCTGTACTTGTTTTTGGAAGTTCTACAAAATTAAAATATCTTGGTACTTTAAATCCAGCTAATAAAGATTTACAATGATCTCTTAACTCATTTTCTCCAATTAAAGATCCTTCACTTAATTCTACAAATGCACAAGGAGTCTCACCCCATTTTTCGTCTTCTTTTGCGACAACTGCTACTGCAATAACATCAGGGTGTTTATATATAGCGTCCTCTACCTCAATTGAGGAAATATTTTCTCCTCCAGATATTATTATGTCCTTTGATCTATCCTTAAGTTGTATATATCCATCATCATACCAAACACCTAAGTCACCTGTATGAAACCAACCATCTTTAAAAGCTTCATCAGTTGCTTTTTTGTTTTTAAGGTAACCTTTCATTGTTATATTACCTCTTATAAAGACTTCACCTAATGATATTCCATCCTTTGGAAGTTCTTTTTTAGTTTCCGGATCTACAATTTTCATATTTTCTTGTACAGAGTAAACAACACCTTGCCTTGCTTTTAATCTAGCCTTTTCAGAAGTGTCATATTGGTTCCACTCTGGATGCCATGCGCATACAACGGCGGGCCCATAAATTTCTGTAAGACCATAAACATGAATGACGTCAATACCACAACTGTCCATTTTACTGAGAACAGCCTCTGGAGGAGGGGCACCAGCAGTCATCATTTTAATTTTTGATTTAAGAGATATTTTATTTTGTAATAAATAATCCGCTACCATTTGCATTACAATTGGGGCTCCACATAAATGAGTTATGTTGTGTTTTTGAAAAGCTTCTACAATTAATTCTCCAGCTGGTTGTCTTAAACAAACATGGGTACCTGCTCTTTCTGTAATAGTCCAAGGAAAGCACCATCCATTGCAATGAAACATAGGAAGTGTCCATAAATACTTAGGGTGCATTGGTAAGTCCCAGGTAAGCGTATTACCAATGGCATTCAAGTATGCGCCACGATGGTGATAAACAACTCCTTTTGGGTTACCCGTTGTTCCAGAGGTGTAATTCAAAGCGATTGAATTCCACTCGTCAGTTGGCAAAACATGTTCAAATTTAAAACCAAAAAATTTTTCTAATTCTGTCTCATAGTCCAGGCAGTTAAATTTCTCTGCAAAACCAGATCTTTGATTACCAGCAATTTTATCAACATATTCAATTAATAATGGAGGATTTTTTAAATTCTCTATGGCTTTCTCAACTATTTGACTATATTCAGAATCATAAATGAACATTTTAGATTCTCCATGTTCAAGAATAAAACTAACAGTAAAACTATCAAGTCTTGTATTAATTGCGTTCAAGACACCAGTTGCCATCGGTATACCAAAATGACACTCCCACATAACTGGAATGTTAGGTAGCATTACTGCGATTGTACTTCCGTCAGCATAATTTTTATTTCTAACAAATTCTGCTAATGCTTCACATCTTTCACCAGCTTGCTGGTAAGTTAATTTATAATCTTTATATTCAATAGCAATTTGATTTGGGAATGTTTTTCTTGTTCTTTCTAGAAATGATAAAGGACTTAATGAGGCGTAATTTGCTTTATTTTTACTTAAACCATTTTCTATTTCAGACATAGTTGATTTCCTCCTAATAATATTCATAATAGTAGTGCTAGATTTTATCAACTATGAAAATATACCGGAGTTTTAAATGGGTTACACGTCTCCTTTAGAGGACACAAAATTTGTTTTAGAAAACCTTTTGCCTGCTCATGAGGATCTTGATGATACAACAATTGACGCAGTTCTGTCTGAAGCTGGAAAGCTAGCCGATAATTACTTAGCACCTCTAAATCATTTTGGTGATAAGAATAATCCTATTCTTCGGCAAGATCACGAAGTTGAAACACCTGAAGGATTTAGTCATGCCTTTTCAGAAATTGCTAAGGGGGGCTGGATTGGAGTAGCAAGTGATTCTAATTATGATGGTATGGGTCTACCAGTAAGAATGAGCGCTGCAATTAATGAGTATTGGCATGGAGCGAATATGTCTTTTGCGTTATGTAGCTTATTAACTCAAGGATTAATTGACGCATTTACTCTTGTAGGCACAGAAGAAGAAAAAAAAACTTATCTACCCAAGTTTAATTCTGGAGCCTGGACAGGCACTATGAATTTAACAGAACCTCAGTCTGGAACAGATCTAGCTACAATAAAAACTAAAGCTGAACATGATGGTGAGAATTGGAGGATAAAAGGACAAAAAATATATATCACTTATGGTGAACATGATATGTCTGAAAATATAATTCATCTGGTCCTTGCTAGAACAGATGGTGCTCCTGAAGGTATAAAGGGAATTTCTACTTTTATAATTCCAAAATTCCTAAAAGATGAAAGTGGCGAGTATACAATTAGAAATGATCTTAAATGCATATCCATCGAACATAAGATGGGTATAAAAGCAAGCCCAACAGCAGTTATGTCTTACGGAGAGAATGAAGGCGCTGTCGGTTATATGTTAGGAGAAGAAGGCAGAGGCATCGAATACATGTTTATAATGATGAATAGGGCACGTTTTGATGTTGGACTTCAAGGGATGGCAATTTCAGAGGCTGCTAGACAAAAAGCACTTGAATACGCAAACACAAGAATTCAAGGAACTCCAATTAACAGAGAAAAAGGCACACCAATAATAGGCCATGGTGATGTAAAAAGACTACTTTTATCCATGCGTAGTCTTACAGAGGCAATGCGCGCTCTAATTTTAGTTTCATCCGAAATTATGGAAAGAGCGCATAACGGCGATGAAAAATGTAAATTGAAAGAAGGTTTTTTAATTCCAATAATCAAAGGTTGGTCCACTGAATTAGCTCAAGAAGTTACAAGTAACGGACTACAAATTCATGGAGGTATGGGATTTATTGAAGAAACTGGAGCCGCTCAGTTTATGAGAGATGCGAGAATATTACCAATTTATGAAGGCACTAATGCAATCCAAGCCAATGACTTTATGTTTAGAAAAAATTTAAGAGATAATGGGGAAACTGCAAAGGAATTTTTAAAAGAAATAAAAGTCGATTGTGAACAAAATAAAGAAATGTCAAATATGATTGTCCTGGCTTCAAACACTCTAGATTTTATTTTAGAAAATAGAGATGATGCTGAAATGCTATCTTGTATTAGTTTTGATTATATGATGGGTTTTGGCTATTTAATTGGTGGATGGCTAATGCACAAAGGAAAAGTTAAAGCTAAATTAAAATTGTCAGAAAAATCTCAAAATGAAAATTTTCTAAAAAGTAAAATTATCTCAGCTGAATTTTTTGATTTTCATATTTTGCCTAGGGTTGAATCTCATTTCAAAATTGTTACTAAAGGAGCAACTATAGTTCAGTTAACAGACGATTCTTTTGTTTAACAAGTAAATTAATTAATTTTTTTGTTTGAAAACATAGTTTTTTTATCAAATAAGTCATTGAAAACAAATGAGATATTTTTTTTTAAATTTTATTAAAGTTTATGTTGATTTTAATGTTTTTTTGGATAGCCTATAAATTATATGGGGGGGCTACTTATTTCTAAGTTTGATCTCATCAATTTTTATTAATTTAAGTAATGTACTAGTTTAGTAGATACTTAAATATTTATGGGGTTTAACTTAAAGGTACACATGTCTAATTATCCAGATACAAACATTCACGATACGCTACCAAAAATTCTGAAACACAGAGCTGAGACTATACCAAATACTGTCGCTTTAAGAGATAAAGATTTAGGTATTTGGAACGAAATCACATGGAAAGAGTATAATGATAACGTTTCATATTTGGCACTAAGCCTATCTAAAAGAGGTTTCAAGTCGGGCGATGTTATCGGTTTAATTGGCGACAACAAACCTTCTTGGCTATTTTTTGAATTGGCTGCGCAAGCCATAGGTGGAATGAGCTTAGGAATATATAGAGATACATTAGATGAAGAAGTTGGCTATTTAATAAATGCTGCAAAAGTAAACTTTGTTTATGCAGAAGATCAAGAACAAGTAGATAAAATATTAACTATTAAAAGGCCTAAAAATAATCAAATCAATATTTTCTATGAAGATAGCCGTGGTCTTAAAGAATTGAATGATCCAAAGATCACAGATATGTCGGATTTAATTGAAGAAGGAAAAGATATCGCCTCCAAAGACCCCAATAAATATGATAAAATGATAGAGAAAATCTCAGGTGAAAAAAATGCTATTTTATGTACCACATCTGGTACAACCTCAAATCCTAAATTAGCGATGCTTCCAGGGGCTAAGTTTATTGAACATGTCATAAGGTATCTTAAAGTTGACCCAAAATCTGTAGATGATGAATACGTTTCAGTATTACCATTTCCGTGGATAATGGAACAGACTTATGGTGTCGGTTTTAACATTGTTGGAGGTATGAAAGTAAATTTTCCTGAAAGACCTGAAACCGCAATGGAAGACATGAGAGAAGTTGGTCCAACTTTTATGCTTGGAG
>CACMTN010000011.1 GCA_902616615.1 uncultured SAR116 cluster alpha proteobacterium
AATTCTAAAGATCTTATCAAATTGGAAAAAAAATTTATGGAACTTAATTGTACAAAAGTAATAATGCCTGAACATAATTGTCGAATAGGTAATCCTGCTATCTTGCCAAGAAATTATTTTAAAACTTTAAAAAGTCTCAAAGGTGATTTTGGTGCCAGATCACTAATTAAAAAAAAAGATATAATTACTCTTAAGACTGGATTTGGAACAATTTTTGATATTGATACAAAAGAAGAGCTAGCTAAAACAAAAGTAAATTATTAATTAAGATGCGGCTCTTGCGGCTTTTTTTCTTTCATGTTCTTTTAAAAATTTTTTTCTAATTCGAAGACTAATTGGCGTTACTTCAATGAGTTCATCTTCATTTATAAATTCCAATGCAAATTCTAAAGTAACATTAATAGGCGTTGTTAATAAGACGGCGTCGTCACTACCAGAAGCCCTTACATTTGTAAGTTGTTTACCTTTGAGAGGATTTACAACAAGATCATTACTTCTACTGTGAATACCAATGATCATCCCCTCATAAACATCAACTCCATTTTTAATTATCATTTTTCCTCTATCTTGAAGGTTAAATAATGCATATGGAAGAGCTTTACCTTGGGCAATTGAAATTAAGGCTCCATTTCTTCTTCCAGTCTGTAATCCCTCAATAAAAGGTCTATACTTATCAAATGTATGATACATTAGACCTGATCCAGAGGTTAAAGTTAAAAATTCTGTCCTAAAACCTATTAAACCTCTACTAGCAATACTATAATCTATACGAACTCTTCCTTTGCTATCTGGGACCATATCTATTAATTGAGCTTTTCTTTCACCTAATTTTTCCATTATTTTGCCCTGATGAATTTCTTCAATATCAATGGTTAAGTTTTCAAATGGCTCATTTTTAACATTGTCTATAATTTTTGTAATAACTTCCGGAGATGAAACACCCATTTCAAAACCTTCTCTTCTCATATTCTCAATAAGAATAGATAAGTGAAGTTCACCACGACCTAAAATTCTAAATTTATCTGGATTATCTGTATCTTCAACTCTTAATGCAACATTGGTTTTTAATTCTTGATGTAACCGTTCACGGATTGACCTACTTGTTATTAATTTTCCTTCTTGGCCTGCAAATGGACTGTCATTTACTTGTATCATCATACTTATAGTAGGTTCATCTACGGACAACTTTTCTAATGCTTCAAACTTTCCAACTTCACAAATTGTATCAGAAATTTTTAGCTCTCCTAAGCCGCTTATTGCTACAATGTCTCCTGCATTAGCCTCATCAATTTCTTTCTTCTCTAGACCATGAAAATTCATTATTTGTAGAACTTTACCTTGACGAACATTTCCATTTTCATCTCCAATAGAAACGTTTTGACCCTTTTTTAAATGACCTCTTCTTATTCTTCCTGTTCCTATCAAACCAACATAACTAGAATAACTTAAAGCTGATATTTGCATTTGTAGATTACTATTTGGATCAACATTTGGGTAAGGAACTTTGTTTATGATGGTATCGAATAATGCATCCATATTAATTTTTTTATCTGTCAAATCATTAGTTGCCCATCCCTGAATTGCAGATGCATAAACTACAGGAAAATCAAGTTGTGTTTCATTAGCGCCTAATTTATCGAAAAGATCAAAAGTTTGGTCTAACACCCAGCCTGGCCTAGCTCCATCTCTGTCAACTTTATTTATTACGACAATAGGACAGAGACCTGCTTCAAGAGCTTTTTTAGTAACAAAACTAGTTTGCGGCATAGGACCGTCAACAGCATCAACTAATAATAATACAGAGTCTACCATAGATAAAACTCTTTCAACTTCACCACCAAAATCCGCATGACCTGGAGTGTCTACAATATTAATTCTCCATTCTTTCCATCTTAATCCTGTATTTTTTGATAAAATCGTTATGCCACGTTCTTTTTCTAAATCATTTGAATCCATTACTCTTTCAACTAATTCTGAATGAGCAGCAAATGTACCAGATTGTTGTAACAACGTATCAACTAAGGTTGTTTTACCATGATCAACGTGAGCAACAATGGCTATATTTCTAATTAATTTAATTTTCTCTTCTTCTAACATAATATTTTTCATTTTATTTCTTTAATTTTATTAAGATTTAACATAACGGTGCTTATAGCTTTTTATTAAGTCTTTTGTCACTAAATAAAAATAAAGAGTTATAATTTAGTTAGAATTAAATAAATTCTTCTTGTTTGGTTTGAGATATTGGTTTTACTTTTTCGAATTTTAACGCTAAAGCAAGTAAAGGTGGAACTATAAGTAAAGTTAAAATAGCAGAGGTGGATAATCCTCCAAAAACAACAGTACCAATTCCACGATATAATTCTGAACCAGAACCAGGGAAAATTACAATTGGAATTAAACCAAACAAACTTGTCAAAGTTGACATAAAAATTGGTCTTATTCTATTTCTAGTAGCTTCTGTGATAGCTTTTGAAATTTTCATACTTTCATATCTAATATGCCAAAGAGTTTGCTCCACCATTAAGATAGAATTATTTACAACAATTCCAGTTAAGATTATAAAACCTAACATAGTTAGCATATCAAGTGATTGAGCAGAAAATTGATTTAAAACAACTAATCCCATAACACCTCCTGCACCCGCTATTGGAACAGTTATTACAATTACAAAAGGTAGGATAAATGACCTCATTAAAACTGTAAGCAATAAGAAAATAACAAAAAGAGCAATTACTACGTTATTTTTCATTGCAATCCATGTTCGCTCTAATTCACTTGCTGCACCAGATAAGTTTATTGAAATACCACTAGGCAAGTCTTTCATTAGAGGTTCAATTACTGAATTCTGCAATTTTAAAACAGCATCTTCTAAAGAAATACTGTCATGAGGACGTAGTTGTAATGTAATTACTCTTCTGCCTGACAACCTTTTTATTTGTTCAGGGACACCAATCAACTCAATCTCAGCGACTTGTGACAATCTTACTAATTCTCCTGTTTTTAGAATTAATGGTAAATTTTTTAAGTCATCTATTTTGTTGGTATTGGCTTTATTTGAAGTTAAAACTAGCTCAATTAACCTTCCTTCAAACGGTATCTCCAAAACTCGTATTCCATCATTATAAACATCCAAAGATTGTGCTAAGTCTCTAGCTGTCATTCCAATGTCAGCTAATCTTTCAGGAACAGGTTTTATCATCACTTGAGGAGACCCAGTTCCCATTTGAGGAACTGATCTAACTTGATGTCCATCTTTAGGCGGAAATTCACTCCTAACAATTCTAAAAATATTTTGTGCTGTTGGTTGTATTAAATCTAGTGAAGGTCCTGTAATTTCAAGTTTTATTACTCTAGATCCACCTACCGATCTTCCAAATAATGAAGCTTGTTGAGCAAATGCTCTAGCACCTGGTTGTGATCTTACTGGTTTTGTAAGCACTGGTAAAATTTCTTTTACTCTTTCAGGATTTTCAGTAGCTGCTCCTGCAAATGCTCCACCTGAATAAGCTACAAAGAAGAAACGTGAAATCTTTGGCTTTCCATAAGGACCGTCACTCTCAGCCTCCCAAAGTGGTTTTGCGGCTCTCTCCATAGCTCTAGATATTTCAACAGTTGATTCTTTGTTATACCCTGGTGGTACAATTATACGAGCAAATACAAAATTTCTATTCCCATCAGGCAAATAATCAAGTGGAGGAAGAAAAGACACTATTATTATACCAGCGGTTATTATCAAACAAAAAACAACAGTCAAACCAGATTTCAAAGTACTGGTTGACCAAGAAGCATATGTCTGTATTGATTTTGAAAACTTACCTGCAAAGTTATCAATAAATTTAACTGAAAACCTTTTTTCTTCTTTTGCTTTAGATGTCTCTAATATTCTAGATGCTACAGTTGGTATTAATGTTATAGAAATTATAACTGAGATTAATACAGATACTGAAATTGCTATGCCTATATCTCTAAATAATTGTCCTACTGGTAAATCTAGTAACAAAATTGGAATAAACACGACAACAGTAGTTAGAGCAGAACCTAGTATAGGGGGCCAAACTTGCTTTGAACCACTATATGAGGCCATGGCAGCAGACATACCTGACTGCTTTAATCTATATATATTCTCTTGACTGACAATTGAAGCATCAACAACCATTCCAACAGCAAAAGCTAGTCCAGCCAACGATATAACGTTCACTGAAAGACCCAACCACGAAATTGCTACAAATGTACCAATAACAGAAACTGGTATTGCTAACATAATTATAAATGTAGGCCTGAAGCTCCTTAAAAAAAGCATTAATATACATATTGCAAGTATTCCACCAATAATAATGTTTTGTTGAACTAATTTAATGGCAGCGTTTATATATACTGTTTCATCATAAACATTATTCAAAACAAGACCGTTTTCAGCAAGAATACCTTTGTTTAATTTATCAATTTCTGCCTTTAAATTTTTGATAATTTCAACAACGTTTGAATCAGGTTCTCTTATTACAGCAAAAGTAATAGCATCCTGCCCATTTAATCTCCTAAAACTAGTAGGTTTTTTGTAAGACATATAAATTTTTGCTACATCTTCTAACTTAACATTTACGGGAATACCATCTAAACCCGTTTCGGATCGTAAAATTATATTTCTAGCAGTTTTAGGTGTATATGAAATAGCTTCAGCTCGAAGGGAATAAGTTCTTTTTCCTTCAATAATTTCTCCTGCAGTAACTTGTGCTGAACTTGCTCTTAGAGAATCCAATACAGCTGGTATTGAAATTGAATATTCAGCTAATTTATTTATATCTAATGCTACTTTTAATTCTTTTCTTTGTCCTCCTCGAAATGTTATCTCTGATACACCCTCTATTCGTGATAATTTTTCTATAATTTCATATTCTACAAAATCTCCTAAACTACCTAGATCCTGTACTTTAGATCCAGGTAATTTAATCATAGCTAACCTTGAAATTGGGCTATCATCTGAATTAGATGTCCGAACTGTTGGTCGTTTTGCGTCAAAAGGTAAACCATCAATTGAGGAAACTTTGCTCAAGAGTTGTACAAGTGCAATATCCATATCTTGACCAACAGAATATGTTAAAGTTACTCTTGCAGATCCAAAACGACTATCTGATTCAACCGTTTCAACACCATTAAGTGAACTAACCGCTAATTCAACCCTAGTAACAACTTCCCTTTCAACATCTTTAGGAGAAGCACCTGGCCATGAAACTCTGACCTGTAAAACTGGTTTGTCTATGTCAGGTGTCATTTGAATTGGTATTTTTTGTAAAGAAACAAAACCAAATGCAATAATAAGAAAAACCATTGCAGCAACTGCTATAGGTTGTTTAATTGCAAATTTGATTAAATTATCCATACTTTATGATTAAATTTTTGATTAATGTTTTTGTCTTTTTAATTTAATTGCTTGGTTTGGCCTTAAATTTTCGTTTCCCTTCACCACTACTAACTGGCCTTCTTCTAAACCTTTTAAAATCTCTATTTTATCTCCAAAAGATACTCCACTTTGAATGAATTTCTGTTTGGCCAAGCCTTTATCAAAAATATACACAATTTGTTTATTAGCTGATGGTATTAGTGCATCTTTTGGTATAAGCAACCTTGGCTTAATGTGTCCAAAAGGTATATACAAAGAAAATCTAGTACCAGAAGCATTAATATTGGTTGGCAAATCTTTATTCAAACTTATTCTAAGTTTCCTAGTTCCAGTTCTAACATTCTCTATATTGACTATACCCCGTACTTTTCCAATAAACTTAGCTTGTTTGCTAAGAATATCTACTTTTGAACCTATTTTAACCTCTGAAGCTATATCAGACCTTAAATCAGTTTCTATTTCTTTAAATTGAGAATTCAGAATTGATGCTAAAATTTTACCTTTTGATGTTAATGCACCAACTTGTGCATCTATATTGACAATGTTTCCATCAATTGGTGATAAAATTTTAGAAAAACTCAGATTTTCTTTATTTTCACTAAGTAAAATTTCAAGTCTTTTAATGTTATATTTTCTTTGAGCAATTTGCTGTTGATTATCAAGAAGTAAAATATTAATGCTATCTAAGTTGTCTTGAGTAATAATATTTTTTTTTTTAAGATTTTTAGCATTTTGAACTTTAGAGAGCCTTAATGATAGTTTTTTTTCTAAAATATCAAGTGTCTGTCTTTCATATCTCATTTCAGCAGAAATTTGTTCTATGTTTCTCAAAATATCTTTTGAATCAAGAGTAAATAAAACATCATTTTTTTTTACATTATCTCCAATTTTAAAGTGAATTTTTAAAATTTCCTGATTAATTTTCGAAGAAATGATAGTTGGATTAACAGCAACTAATCTTCCTATAGACTCGGTCTTTTCTGCTATATCAAAATATTGAACTTTGGCAACCTTTACTAGAGAGGCTCTTTTACCCTTGTTCTTAAAAGATGACTGAGCAGACAAAGGAAGTGAAATAAAAATTGATAAACTAACTAAAATAACGATTAAAATTTTCATTTTTTTCTAGATCTATACAAATATTTTGTTAAAGTTGAGGACCTGAAGCTAGCAATTTTTTTCCATGGTCATTATCACAGAATTTTTGAAAATTATTAATAAATAATTGTGCTAATTCTTTAGCTTTTATTTCCCATTCATAGTTGTTTTTCCATGTTGATCTAGGATCTAACAAATTAGATTGAATATTTTTAATACTTTTAGGAATTGCTAAATTAAAATATGGTATTATCTCCATTTCAGTGTCATTTATTTCGTCATTTAAAATTGCATCAATGATTGACCTAGTGTCTTTTAATGAAATTCTATTACCTTGACCATTCCAACCTGTATTGACCAAAAAAACTTTAGAGTTAGAAACTTTCATTTTTTTTGACAATACATTTGAATATTTTGTTGGATGTAACATTAAAAAAGCAGCACCATAGCATGCAGAAAATGTTGGCTGCGGTTCGGTTACTCCTCTTTCAGTGCCAGCTGTTTTTGCAGTAAATCCAGATAGAAAATGATATTCGGCTTGATCATAAGTAAGTTTTGATACAGGAGGAAGAACCCCAAAAGCATCAGCTGCTAAAAATATAATTTTACTTGCGTGTGTGCCTTTTGATATAGGCTTAACAATGTTATCAATATGATATATTGGGTATGATACCCTTGTGTTTTGTGTAACTGATGTGTCAAAATAATCAACAATACCTTCATCATTTACACTTACATTTTCTAGTAAAGCATCTCTTTTTATTGCTTTATAAATATCAGGTTCTTTATTCTTATCAAGTTCAATAGTTTTTGCATAACATCCTCCTTCAAAATTAAAGACACCTTCTTCGTCCCAGCCGTGTTCATCATCACCTATTAGTTGTCTCTTAGGATCAGTTGATAAAGTTGTTTTTCCAGTTCCTGACAAGCCAAAGAATAATGCTACTGAGCCATTTTCTCCTTTATTTGCTGAGCAATGCATAGATGCTATATTTTTTTGTGGTAAAAGGTAATTCATTACAGAGAACATACCTTTTTTCATTTCACCACCATACCAACTTCCACCAATAATTTGAATTTTATCAGTTAGATTAAAAGCAATGAATGTTTCGGAATTTAAACCTTGTTCCTTAAATTTTTGATTTACAGCTTTTGATCCATTCAAAACATGAAAGTCTGGCTCAAAATTATCGAGTTCTTCTATTGTCGGTCTAATAAACATATTTTTAACAAAATGTGCTTGCCACGCTACCTCCATTATAAACCTTACTCTAAGACAAGTATCCTTGTTCGCACCACAAAATGCATCAATAACATAAAGTTTTTTATTCGAAAGTTGCTTGCTGACAATTTTATAGAGATGATCCCAAACATTTTTATTAATTGGTTTATTATCATTTTTTGAAGTTTCTGTGGTCCACCATAAGTTATCTTCTGTTGTTTCATCTTTTAATATATACTTATCCTTAGGGGATCTGCCGGTATAAACACCAGTCATTACATTTACAGCTCCATTCTTAGTATTTTGAACCTTCTCAAAACCTGATAATCTTTCATCATTTTCTTCATTATAGAGATGATCATAAGATGGATTATAAATAATTTCAGAAATATTATTTATTCCAATGTTAGCTAATTGTTTTTTTAGTTTTATATTCATAAAATTCTCAAAATTTAATTATATGCAAAGATCAATGTTTAGAATTTTTTGTTATAATACAAGTTATTTATAGATAATAATACTGTTTTAAAAAATAAAAATTAAAGATGTAAAATATCAGTTTTTCTAATATATTAGCCATATATTATTATTTAATATTTTTATTTCAAGGTTTAATTCTAATTATAATTTATAGTGTGAAGTTTAATATAAGATGGAAAAACAATTAACTATAATTGGTGGCGGATTTTCTTCTTGGATAGCCGCTAGTATTTTTGCTGATAGAGGTTATTCTGTTAATGTTTTTGAAGGAGAAAATAAAAGTTTTGGGTCCCAACAGATTACCCCCAATGGTTGGGAAGCATTATCAAAACTTATGGAATTGAAAAATATTCAAAATTACTTTGAACCATTTTATAATATTTATATAAAAAAATTAAATTCAAATAATAATTTAGAAATTTTATTCCATCATGATTTAGTAGAACAAAATCTCAATTATGGTTCTTTTGAAAGAAAAACTATGATTAATTATTTCAAAAATAATGCACTTAAAAATGGTACAATCAAAATAATTAATTCTACTGTAGCAAATATAGTTTCAAATAATAACTATAATGAATTAATTGACGACAAAGGACAGATCTTTAAAGCTAATTTAATTATTGGTTCTGATGGTATTGATGGTGTTAGTAGAAAATTTGTAGTTGGATCAAGTAGTTGTATAAAAAAGAAAAAAATATATAGAACAGTCTCATTTAAAGATAGTGCCTACAATTTATCAAAAACAATTTTACAAGTACTAATCCATGAAAGTGGTTATTACGTAATTTATCCCACAATTATAAACAATAAAAAAGCAACTAATTATATTTTTGTCCCGCAAAATAATGAGACTGGTCTACCAACTTTAAATAACAAAATTTTAAATTATCTCATTCCTGAAGATTTAGAATGGATAATAACATATGCTTCATTTAATGATGGCGAAAAAACTTCAATTTATAAGAATGGAATATTTTTATTTGGTGATGCTGCTTTTGCAATACCGCCACATACTGCACAAGCAGGCAACCAAATATTAGAGGATGCAGCTTACATAAAAAAATTATTAGATAAAAATTATAATTTTTATGAAACAGTAAATATGTTTGCTAAAGAAAGATATCTAAAGAAAGATTTGTTGGCCAATAAATCAAAAATGGTTGGTGAAATACTTAATGCTCAAAATATCGCTAAATCTTTTAGAGATTTTAGCTTAAAGTTAAATGGTAATGATTTGTTTGATAATATTTTGAGCCCTATTTGGACAATAGAAAATTATGAATAAAATTTTAATCTATATAATGGTGATGATAGGAGTATCAATGACTTCTGAAATTAAAGCAAACGTGTATCAATTTAATTTTAATTCAATAGACGGAAATGAAATTAATTTAGATGATTTCAAAGGTAAACCTATATTAATTGTTAATACAGCTTCGCTTTGTGGCTTTACGTACCAGTATAGCGATATTGAAACTCTTCATCAGAAGTATAGGAAAAACGGACTAATTATTATTGGAATACCCTCTAATGACTTTGGAAATCAGGAATTATCATCAAATCAAAAGGTCAAAGAATTTTGTACCACAAATTTTGATGTCTCTTTCATACTTACCGAAATAACTAATATAAAAGGGGAGAGAGGACACCCTTTTTTTAAATGGATAAAAAAAGAAGCCGGATTTTTAGCTTTCCCAAAATGGAATTTTTATAAATATCTTATAAATAAGGAAGGTTTGTTAGTTAAATGGTATGCTAGCACTACTAGACCAAACTCAAATAAAATTATAACAGATATTGAAGACGTAATTTTAAAATAAAAAAAACCATCTTTCGATGGTTTTTTCAAGTCAATTTAATAAAACTTATTCTCTGTTTCCTAAAAAAGCTAATAAGAATTGAAACATCAAAATGAAGTCTAGGTATAAAGTTAAAGCTCCTAGTACAGATTTTTTTCCAGCTGCTTCATTATTATCACCTGCTAAATACATATTCTTAATCTTTTGTGTGTCATATGCAGTTAAGCCAGCGAAAATTAATACTCCAACAATAGAAATCATGAAATCTAATTGTGTTGAGGCCATAAAAATATTGACTATCTGAGCAATGATAAGCCCAAATACACCCATCATTAGAAATGAGCCTAAACCTGAAAGAGATTTTTTAGTAGTGTAACCATAGATAGACAATGCCGCGAAAGCCGCTGCTGTAACAAAAAAAGCTCTAACTACTGACGCGCCAGTATAAATTAGCAGTAGTGAGGATAAAGACAGACCCATTAAACCAGCATATATATAAAATAAGTTTCTAGCTTTTTCAGCAGAAATACTATTTAGCTTTGCTGAGATATAAAATACCATCCCTAAGGGTGCTAACATAACAACCCACTTAAGCGGACTTAAGAAAAATAATTCACCAATGGGTGTTAATGCACCATTTGATATGGCAAGAAAATTTAATCCCATAGCCATTAATCCTGTCAAAGCTAGGGCAGTTGTCATATGATTATAAACACCAAGCATGTATGATCTAAGGCCCAAATCAATTTGGGAGGCTTGAGCATTTGAGCTTGACATAAAACGATTATTGTTCATGTAATTATTATCCTTTTAAATAATTAATTTTATATATAATGTAATACTTAATGTGCCCTAAAGCAATAGTTTCACAAAAATTTAATATTTTAAAAGTTATGAATTGGCACAAGCTTATTAATTTGAGATTTTCTTATTTTTTCACTATTTGATTTTAATTGTCCACAAGCAGCATAAATATCTTGTCCCCTTGGCTTTCTTATTGGAGAGGCAAATCCGGCATTCATCAATATTTTAGCAAAGTTATCAATATTTTTCTGAGTTGATGTCTCAAATAACGACCCTGGCCAAGGATTGAAGGGAATTAAATTTATCTTAGATGGTATACCATTAATTAATTTTATTAAATTGATGGCGTCGTCTGAAGTATCATTCACATCTTTTAACATTACATATTCCCAGGTAATTCTTCTGGAATTAGATAATTTTGGATAATTTTTACAAGACTTTATCAATGTTTCTAAATTATATTTTTTATTAATTGGAACTAATTTATTTCTCAGTTCATCATTAACCGCATGAAGTGAGATGGCTAAATTAACACCTAACTCAATTCCGGTTTTTTCGATGTTAGGAATAATGCCTGATGTGGATAAAGTAATTCTTCTTCTTGAAATGGCAATACCATCATCAGACATCATAATCTTTATTGCTTTACAAACTTCATCATAATTAAGTAATGGTTCTCCCATGCCCATCATTACAATGTTTGTTACTTTTCTATTATTCTTTCCTGAAGGCCAATCATTTAAATGATCCATGACAATCATCAACTGTCCGATAATTTCACCTGATGTGAGGTTTCTAACTAGAGCCTGTGTTCCAGTATGACAAAATGAGCAATTAAGAGTACAACCTACTTGACTTGAAAGACAAACAGTTCCTCGATCATCCTGTGGTATATAGACAGTCTCTACTTCAGAATTATCTTTTAATTTTATCAACCATTTTATAGTACCATCTTTGCTTATTTGCATCTCAGAAATTTGAGGTCTGGAAATTAAAGAAATGTCGTTTAGCAATTCCCTAGTTAATTTTGAGATATTATTCATTTCATCGAATGATTTAAATCCAAAACAATACATCCATCTCCAAATCTGAGAAGCTCTAAATTTTGGCAGATTTTTATCTTTACAAAAATTTTGTAACTCGCCAAAACTAAAATCGATAAGATCCTGTTTAAACATTATAAATATCTCATAAATTGTTTTTGCTTAAGAACAACTTTTGTCAATTAATCTGAGTGCTTTTGTAAAACCTGACAAAGAATAAGTGTCGATAATTTTATTCCCAGGAGTAGATATGCCTGTAACTATTAATTTTTGTCCCCTTCTCATTGATTGAACCAAAAATCTATCAACTTTAGTACTTTCTGACCATGCTCTATCATCAACTGGAAATAATTTTGTTTTCTTTCCATCAACATCAAAAATTACATCTTTATTTTTTTTAAAATTAAAACCTGCCTTAATAGATACTTCATGATTGGTTCCGTTCTTTATATTTGTTACAAAAACGTAAGGTTTACCTCTATTATCTTTATTAAATTTACCTTCAGTCTTAACTGGCTCAGAAGTAATAAAACAGGTTTTTGTTTTATCTATTTTTGTTGAATAGGCCTTCCAATATTTTTCCGTACCCAACAATTTTGTTTCACTTAAAGCATGAGTTGTAAAGAAAATTGATACAGTTATAAACATCAAAATTTTGTAAAATTTGTAAATCATTATCCCAAATCTCTTTAATATAATCATAGACTATGCAAATTAATGACCATATTTATTTTTTTAAAATAAAATAAATAGTTTTTTAGTAAAATACATATCATAACATACAATATTTATTAATGCTGACAACCTTTTAATAAATAAGATTACTTAATAATATTAAAAAAAAATATATAACATAATTACAAAATTATAAATTGAGGCTATACATAAAATTCTAATTTCTGTTAATTTTGTGACATAAGGAAAAAGAATGCTAAATGAAAATTCTAAAATAAAAAAAATAGTTTTAGCTTATTCTGGAGGGCTTGATACATCAGTTATTTTAAAGTGGTTGCAAGATAATTATCAATGTGAAGTCGTAACTTTCACAGCTGATATTGGTCAAGGTGAAGAAGTAGAGCCTGCAAGGAAAAAGGCTGAATTATTAGGTGTAAAAGAGATATTTATTGATGATTTAAAAGAAGAATTTGTTAAAGACTTTGTTTTTCCTATGTTTAGAGCAAATGCTTTATATGAGGGTATTTATCTACTAGGTACATCTATAGCCAGACCTTTGATTGCTAAAAGACAAATTGAAATTGCAAATTTAACGGGTTCTGATGCTGTATCACATGGAGCTACAGGTAAGGGAAATGATCAAGTAAGATTTGAATTAGGTTACTATGGCTTACAACCAAATATTAAAGTAATTTCGCCCTGGAGAGAATGGAACCTGTCTAGTCGAACAAACCTGATTAAATACGCTGAAGAAAATCAAATAAAAGTACCCAAAGATAAAAGAGGTGAAGCACCTTTTAGTGTTGACGCAAACTTATTACACATATCAGCTGAAGGAAAAATTTTAGAAGATCCTTGGGTTGAACCCGAAGAGTTTATTTATTCCAGAACTAAGTCACCGTTTGACGCTCCAAATAAACCAACAGAAATCACATTAGAGTTTTTGCATGGTGATCCAGTACGTTTAAATGGGAAAGATTTATCTCCAGCCAAAATGTTACATCAGTTAAATATTTTAGGAGGAGAAAATGGCATAGGAAGAATAGATTTAGTTGAAAATAGATTTGTTGGAATGAAATCCAGAGGTGTTTATGAAACACCCGGTGGTACAATTCTCTTCCACATGCGAAGAGCAATTGAGTCTATAACTTTAGACAGAGGTGCTGCACATCTTAAAGATGAGTTAATGCCAAAATATGCTTCTTTAATATATAATGGTTTCTGGTTTTCTCCTGAAAGAGAAATGTTACAATCAGCAATTGATAAATCTCAAAAGAATGTGTCTGGTACTGTGCGAGCAAAACTTTACAAAGGTAACGTTATAATTACTGGTAGAAAATCACCACTTTCTTTGTATAGCGAGAGCTTAGTAACTTTTGAAGAAGGAACAGCTGATTATAATCATTCAGATGCAGAAGGTTTCATTAAATTGAATGCTCTTAGACTTAGAGTAAAAAAAATGATTGAAAACTCTAAATAAAGATTATTTAACACAAACTGGACCTATTGAACCATCTTTGGAAACTTGTTTTAAAACAACCTTACCATTTTGAGCTAATACGTAACTATCTTTTAATTTGCCAGATATACAGTCTTTTGGTTTTACAAAACTATATTTAATTGGACCAGATTTAGAAGCCTCAACTAGGAATTCTTTAACATGTGGTTGTTCAAGGGCTAGAACTGAATAAACTGCAATAAAAAATATCATTTTGTTTCTCCTCTTTTATATTATAACTTATTTCATTATTAAATGGCTATAGTTTGACAAAATAAGACGGAATTTTGGCAATTAGATTAATTTAGGAGATAAAAGTGAAAAAAGAATTATTAAACATTCCAAAAAACATGCAAGCTATAGAAATAGAAGAATTTGGTAAAGCTGATAATTTAAAACTTTGCATTAGACCAACTCCTCAAATTTCCAATAATCAAATTTTAATTAAAGTATCGTTTGCTGGTGTTAATAGACCAGACATTTTGCAAAGACAAGGTAATTACAAAGTTCCTGAAGATGCATCAGACTTACCTGGTTTAGAAGTTTCTGGGATAGTAGTTGAAAATAAAGGTTCAAATTTAAAATTTAATGTTGGCGATAAAGTTTGTGCGCTTTGTCATGGTGGTGGATATGCCGAATATGTTGCTGTAGACGAGGGTCACTGTATGCCATTACCTAAGGGCTATTCTATGGCAGAAGCAGCATGTATACCAGAAACTTTTATAACAGTTTGGAGCAATTTATTTATGAGAGGAAGATTACAAAAGGATGAAAAAGTCCTAATTCATGGCGGTGCAAGTGGTATAGGTACAACTGCAATTCAATTGGCTAAACACTTTGGTGCCAAAGTTTATGCAACAGCAGGAAGTGACAAAAAATGTCAAGCTGTAGAAAAAATTGGAGCTATAAAATGTATTAACTATAAAGCAAAAGAATTTGAAAACGAAATAAATCAACTGACAAACAAAAAAGGTGTAGATGTAATTTTAGATATGGTTGCTGGACCTTATATTTCGAGAAATTTAAAATGTTTAAGTATTAATGGAAGACTAGTTATTATTGCCGTCCAGGGTGGTATTAAAGATGAAGTAAATTTTGCAAATATCATGATAAAAAGACAAACAATAACTGGATCAACATTGAGACCTCAGCCATCAACAAAAAAAACAGAATACGTAAATAGTTTAGTTAAACATACTTGGGAATATTTAGAAAAAGGTAAAATCAAACCTATAATCCAAAGAGAATTTTTATTAAACGATGCAAGTGAAGCACATAAGGCCTTAGAAAAAGGAAATCACGTAGGAAAGTTTGTTATGAAAGTTTCATAAAGTTAAAATTAATAGCCTAATGGTTTTAAAGCCTCTTCAATTTCTTTAAAAACTTGGGGATCGTCCACTGTTGCGGGCATTTCCCATTCAACTTTATCAGCTATTTTTCTTATAGTGGCTCTTAAAATTTTTCCTGATCTGGTCTTTGGAAGAGCTGAAACAACAGCCACTGATTTAAATGCAGCAACTGGCCCTATTTCATTTCGAACTAAATCTACAACTTCTTTACACACATCTTCATGAGTTTTATTACATCCTTTATTCAAGCATATCAATCCTAATGGAACTTGTCCTTTTAAATCGTCTGAAACACCAACAACTGCACATTCAGCAACATCTACATGATTAGATAAAGTTTCTTCCATTGCACCTGTTGAAAGCCTATGACCTGCAACATTTATCACATCATCAGTTCTTGACATAATGTATAAATAACCATCTTCGTCTTGATAACCTGCGTCTCCTGTTTCATAAAAACCTTCAAAAGTTGATAAATAAGCCTCTATAAATCTGTCATCTGCATTCCACAAACTAGGTAAAGATCCTGGTGGCAAAGGTAATTTTATTGAAATTGCTCCTAATGTTCCTTTTGGGACCTCATTGCCATCTTCTGATAAAACCCTTACATCATATCCTGGCATAGGTAAAGTTGGAGAACCAGTTTTAATTGGGAGCTTCTCTATACCTAAAGGGTTTGCTGCAACAGGCCATCCAGTTTCAGTTTGCCACCAGTGATCAATTATAGGAACTTTTAATTTTCTTTCCAGCCACAACACCGTATCAGGATCAGCTCTTTCTCCAGCAAGAAATAGGGACTGCAAGGATGTTAAATCAAATTTTTTAATAAACTTACCATTTGGGTCATCTCTCTTAACAGCTCTTAGAGCTGTTGGAGCTGTAAATAACACCTTGACCTTATACTCAGAAATAATTCTCCAAAATGTCCCAGCATCTGGTGTCCCAACAGGTTTCCCTTCAAATAAAATTGTCGTGCAACCATGAAGTAAAGGTGCATAAACGATATAAGAATGACCAACTACCCATCCAATATCCGACGCAGCCCAATAAACATCCCCAGGTTCTACATTATAAATATTTTTCATTGACCATTTTAGAGATACCGCATGTCCTCCATTATCTCTGACAACTCCTTTCGGTTTTCCAGTTGTTCCCGATGTATATAAAATATACAAAGCGTCGTTTGCTTGAACTTCAACTGGATCAGCCAATGGAACATCTTTAATAACCTCATTCCAATCTATATCTTGGCCTGGAATAAGCTCAACATTTAGGGCTTCACGTTGATAAATTATACATCTTTCCACTTGATGACTGGCAATTTTAATAGCGTTGTCAAGTAAAGGTTTATATTCAACAATTCTATTTGGTTCATGTCCGCACGATGCAGAGACGATTATTTTTGGCTTACAATCATCAATCCTTACAGCTAGTTCATTTGAAGCAAAACCACCAAATACTACAGAGTGAATTGCTCCTATTCTTGAACAAGCTAGCATGGCTACCAACGCTTCAGGTATCATTGGCATATAAATGATTACACGATCCCCTTTTAAAACACCTAATTTTTTAAGTGCTCCAGCAAAAATGGAAACTTGATATTTAAGTTCTGAATAGGTAATTTTCTTTTTTGTGTTTGTGACAGGGCTATCATACAATATTGCATCTTGTTCTCCTCTACCATTTATAACGTGTCTATCGATAGCATTGAAACAAGTGTTTAAACTTCCATCAGTATACCATTTATAAAATGGTTTGTTATCATCATCTAATATCTTTTCAGGATTTTTTTCCCAATCAATATTTTCAGATTGTTCTTTCCAAAATGTTTTTGGATCTTTTTGCCAGTTGTCATAAATTTTTTTGTAATTTCCCAAATTTATCTCCCCCCAAAAAAATAACAATTATTTCGTTCTAGCTTTTCTAAAATTATGCATTCTCATTAATTGTTCTGCTGCTTTATTTATAGTTGTTGATGCAGCATGAGGAATAGGTGTGCCAGGCCCAAAAATAGCTGCAACACCAGAATCATATAAAAATTGATAATCTTGCGCAGGGATTACACCACCACAAACTACAAGAATATCGTCAGCTTGTCTTTTTTTAAGTTCATCTATTAATTCAGGTATTAATGTTTTATGGCCCGCGGCTAGAGAGGATATACCAATGACATGCACCCCTAAATCTATAGCAAGATCAACAGCCTCTTTAGGAGTTTGAAACAAAGTACCAATTTCGACTGAGAAACCAATATCTGTAAAAGCAGAAGCAATTACTTTTGCTCCTCTGTCATGACCATCTTGTCCAAGTTTAGCCATAAAAATTTTTGGATTTTCACCTGCAATATTTTTAAAATTAGAGAGAGCAATATCCACATTTTTAAAATCTTCATCATTTTGATAAGAGCTTTTGTATACATCTTTAATTATATCTTGTTTTACTCCATAACGACCATAAACTTCTTCTAGAGCATGAGACACCTCACCAACTGTTGCTCTTGCTTTAATCGCAACAATTGTCAAATCTAACAAGTTACCTTTATTTTCTTTTGCACTTTCTTTTAATTTTTGTAATGCTTTTTTTACTCCTTTTGAATTTCTAGTTTTTTTTATTTGATTTAATTTTTTAATTTGTTCTTCGCGAACTGCTTTATTATCAATATTTAGAACATCAACATTTTCATTTTGATCAGACTTATATTTATTTACTCCTACAATCACTTGTTCTCCAGAATCAATTTTTGCTTGACGTTTTGTCGCAGAAATTTCTATTTCTGATTTTGGAAAACCATTAATTACGGCTACTGTCATGCCTCCCATTTTTTCAATTTTTTCAATTAGTTCATTAGATTTATCAATTAATTCTTTTGTCAAATTCTCAACAAAATAACTGCCAGCAAGCGGATCCACTGTATCTGTAATACCTGTTTCATGTTGAAGAATTAGTTGGGTATTTCTAGCTATTTTAGCAGAAAATTCAGTGGGCAAACCTATTGCTTCATCAAATGAATTTGTATGCAAAGATTGCGTTCCTCCTAAAGTAGCAGCCAATGCTTCAATAGTAGTTCTAATAATATTATTATAAGGATCTTGCTCTTGTAAACTTGCCCCAGAAGTTTGGCAATGAGTTCTCAGCATTTGTGATTTTGGATTTTGGCAATTAAACAACTTTTTTGTCCATTGTGACCATAAATATCTTGCTGCTCTCAATTTAGCAGCTTCCATAAAAAAATTCATACCTATAGCAAAGAAAAAGGATAATCTAGGTGCAAAATCATCAACCAATAATCCACTTTTTGTTGCTGCTCTTATGTATTCTAATCCATCTGCAATGGTAAAAGCTAATTCTTGCACGAGAGAGGCACCTGCCTCCTGCATATGATACCCTGAAATAGATATAGAATTAAATTTTGGCATTTCTTTTGATGTAAAATTGATAATATCAGAGACGATTCTCATAGACGGTTCTGGGGGGTAAATATAAGTATTCCTCACCATGAATTCTTTAAGTATATCATTCTGTATTGTTCCGCTAAGTTCTCTTGTACTTACACCTTGTTCTTGAGCCGCAACTATATAACCTGCTAGCACAGGAAGAACTGCTCCATTCATTGTCATTGATACCGACATTTTATCAAGAGGGATACCATCAAAAAGAATTTTCATATCCTCTACACTATCTATAGCGACACCAGCTTTACCTACATCTCCATATACCCTCTCATGATCTGAATCATAGCCCCTGTGAGTTGCTAGATCAAAAGCAACTGACAAACCTTTTTGTCCAGAGGCCAGATTTTTTTTATAAAATTTATTCGATTCTAAAGCTGTTGAAAAACCAGCATATTGCCGAATTGTCCAAGGTCTGCCTGTATACATTGTGGCTTTTGGGCCTCTTAAAAATGGAGGTTCACCAGGATAGCTATCAAGATGACTAATATTTTCATTATCTGCTGAAGTGTATAATGGTTTTATATTAATTCCTTCTGATGTGTTAATGAAGATATCATCAACATTTGGAATTTTTAACTCATTAATAGCGTTTTTCTTCCAGTTTTCTAAATTATCTTTTTTCCCCATACAAATCTCTTACTTTTATAATTTTTGTTTAAATGAAAACTCCATAATGACTTGATCAACAGATAAGGTGTCACCTTCTTTATAATTGATTTTTTTAATAGTGCATTGTTTTGGAGCAACTAATGTATTCTCCATTTTCATTGCCTCTACAACACATAAAGATTGCCCTTCTTCAATAATTTGATTTTCTTTCACTAGTATTTTAATTAATTTTCCTGGCATTGGGCAGATCAATAGATTTGATTTATCTAAGTTTTTTATTGGTTTCATATATTTCTGATAATCAGCTACGTGTTTTGGAAACACGTTTGCCGACATTGTAATTCCTCTATGTTGAAACTCGATATTAGTATTTTTGCTATTTAATCTACATTGAATATTTTGAGGGTCATTTGATGGATCTTGTGAGTTTATTTTGAATGTAACTAATTTTTTAATAAAATCTTGATGTACTTCAATTGTAAAAAAATCATCATTCAGGCCCTTTGTTATTTGGTTGTACATAGGCTTAATACAAACAAAAGGCAAATTTAAATTATCTTTATTGATCATATATTTCAATTTTGAAGGATTTTGTGATGATTGCTTGTAATGAAGATAAACTTCCCACTCATCAGAAATGTGATCATTTTCAAAAATTTCAAAATTTTTAGAAATTTCACAAATATGATATGCTAAAATTAGAGATCCTAAAGTCCATTGCAATTTCTTGTTTGGAATTATTCCTTGAAATCCTTCTCTAAATTCCTCTTCTATAAATGCAGTATTTATATCACCAGATTTAAATCTTTTATTTGATAAAATAGCTGAAAGAAAGGATATATTATGATCTATCCCTTCAAGTAAAAAGTTGTCTAAGTCAGATTCCATTCTATTAATGGATAAATCACGTGTTTTCCCCCAAGAACATAATTTTGCAATCATAGGATCATAGAACATTGATACATCATCACCTTCTCTAACTCCAGTATCATTTCTAGTAATTGTGCCATCCGGATGTTTCGTTTCTTTAGGCGGATTATATTTAGTCAATCTTCCAATCGAAGGTAGAAAATTTTTATAGGGATTTTCTGCATATATTCTAGTTTCAATTGCTGAACCATTTAAATGAACATCATTTTGGGTAATTTCTAGTTTTTTTCCATATGCTATGTTTATCATCTGTTTTACTAAGTCTATCCCTGTGATTAATTCAGTAACAGGGTGCTCAACTTGAAGACGTGTGTTCATCTCTAAAAAATAAAAATTTTTATCTTTATCAACTATAAATTCAACTGTACCAGCGCTACTATAATTAACTTTTTTTGACAATTGAACGGCTTGATCACCCATCTGTTGTCTTGTTTGTTTATCTAAAAAAGGTGAAGGAGCCTCTTCAATTACCTTTTGGTTTCTTCTTTGAATAGAACATTCTCTCTCACCTAAATAAATTACATTGCCAAAATTATCTGCTAATACTTGTATTTCAATATGTCTTGGTTCGGTAATAAATTTTTCCATAAAAATACGTTTGTCGCCAAAACTCTTAAGAGCCTCACTTGAAGCTCTTTCAAAATTATCTTCTACCTGATCACGTGAAAATGCAATTCGCATACCTTTGCCGCCGCCACCAGCACTAGCCTTTATCATTACCGGATAGCCTATTTCATCTGCAATCTTTATTGCTTCACTTTTATTCTTTATTATTCCAATATGACCGGGAACAGTATTAACATTTGCTGACTTAGCAATTTTTTTAGATTCAATCTTATCACCCATTGATGCTATTGCTGATTTTGAAGGGCCAATAAAAGTAATTCCAGCTTTACTTAAAGATTCTGGAAAACTTGAGTTTTCAGATAAAAATCCATATCCTGGATGTAAGGCATCACATTTTTTTTCTTTACACGCTTTT
Organism: uncultured SAR116 cluster alpha proteobacterium; assembly: GCA_902616615.1. GTDB lineage: Bacteria > Pseudomonadota > Alphaproteobacteria > Puniceispirillales > Marisalimonadaceae > Marisalimonas. Next base: position 21,346 of record CACMTN010000011.1, read on the forward strand.
ATTATCAAATCGGCTCTGAGATAACTCTCTGAAGCTGGAGATGGTCCGAGATAAACTGCTTCATCTGCTAAACGAACATGTTCTGCATACCTGTCGGAATCTGAAAAAACTGCGACAGTTTTAATTTTCATTTTTTTTGCAGTTTTAATTATTCTACAAGCTATTTCTCCACGATTTGCAATTAAAATTTTTTTAAACATTTTATACTTCTATTATAATTAAAGTGGAATATTTCCAAATTTTTTATCTGGATTCTTTTGTGTCTTATTTTTTAATTTAGAAAATGCTTGTATCAACCTAAATCTGGAATTACTAGGTATAATGACATCATCTAAGAAACCCCTTTCTGCAGCTATAAATGGATTTGCGAATCTTTCCTCATATTCTAATGTTCTAGCTTCTATTTTTTTTGAGTCATTTAGTTCATTTCGGAAAAGAATTTCTACTGCTCCTTTTGCTCCCATTACTGCAATTTCAGCAGTAGGCCAGGCATAGTTAGCATCCCCTCTTAAATGTTTTGAGCTCATGACATCATATGCTCCACCATATGCTTTTCTAGTAATTAGAGTAACCTTTGGCGTTGTAGCTTCTGCATATGCAAATAAAAGTTTTGCTCCATGCTTAATTATACCACCATACTCTTGAGCAGTTCCTGGCATAAAACCTGGTACATCTACTAGAGTAAGTATGGGAATATTGAAAGCGTCACAAAATCTTACAAATCTTCCTGCTTTTCTACTAGAATCATTGTCCAAACAACCTGCTAAAACCATAGGTTGATTTGCTACAACCCCAATAGTTTGTCCATCTAACCTTATAAAACCAATAAGAATGTTTTTTGCGAAATTTTCTTGTAACTCAAAGAAATCATATTCATCAGCTATTGATACAATAAGTTCTTTCATATCATACGGTAAGTTTGGATTTTCAGGTATCAAAGTATCTAATGCTAAAGAAATTCTTTTTTTTGGGTCATCAGTTTTTCTTTTTATATATTTGTATTCATTACTAGATGGCAAAAAACTGAGAAATTTTCTTAATGCATTTAAAGCTTCAATATCATTATTAAATGATCCGTCTGCTACTGACGAAATTGTTGTATGAGTTTCAGCTCCACCCAGTTCTTCTGCGGTAACTTCTTCGGAGGTGACAGTTTTAACTACATCAGGGCCTGTGACAAACATATAACTTGTTTCTTTGACCATGAATGTAAAATCCGTCATAGCTGGAGAATAAACAGCTCCTCCAGCACACGGTCCCATAATCATAGAAATTTGTGGGACTACACCAGAAGCTAGAGCATTCTGTAAAAAAACATCCGCGTAGCCGCCTAAAGATTCAACGCCTTCTTGAATCCTTGCTCCTCCACTGTCATTCAAGCCAATGATGGGTGCTTTGTTTTGTATTGCTAGTTTCATTATTTTTACAATTTTTTTTGCGTGATCTGATGATAACGAACCACCAAAAACGGTAAAATCCTGAGCATAAATATAGACTAATTTGCCATTAACTTTTCCAGATCCAGTGATAACACCATCACCTGGAATAGTATTCCCATCCATTCCAAAATCTCTTATTCGATGGATAACAAACATATCAGTTTCTTCAAATGAACCATCATCTAAAAGAGTATTTATTCTTTCTCTTGCAGTAAGTTTCCCAAGTGAATGTTGTTTTTCTGTCCTTTTTATTCCACCACCAAGCCGCGCTTTTTCTCTTCTTGACTGTAATTCAGAAATTATTTCTCTACTTGATTTCTTGATAACATTTCTCCTTCAGAAGACAATAAAAAATAATATTTAGCAAAATTTGATAAAATTAACTAGTAATAATCAATCTATGATAATTGAAAATTATTAAAATTAAATATAACTTGTTTAAGAAATTTAGTTTGTTTTGGAGTATTCTATGGAAGAATTTTATTCAAATATCGGAAGAGTTAATCATATTGCTATTGCTGTTCCTAATATAACAAAAGCCTCTGATATGTGGCAAAAGGCCCTAGGCGCTAATGTCAGCAGCCCTCAAACCTTACCTGAACATGGAGTTAAAGTAGTATTTATAGAATCACCAAACACAAAAGTTGAACTTCTTGAACCTTTAAATGAGAATAGTCCAATTAGTAAGTTTCTTATAAAAAATCCCAATGGGGGGATGCATCATATTTGTTATGAAGTTAGCGATTTAAAATCTGCCTCAAAAAAACTTAAAGAAGTAGGAGCATCAATTTTAGGTGATGGCAATCCAAAGATTGGCGCTCATGGAAACCCTGTAATATTTTTGCAACCATCAGATTTTTCAGGAACTCTGATTGAATTAGAAGAAATTAAGTAATTTCTATATATTTCTCTTATAGCAAACAGAGGCTCCACATTTTCTGCACATTAAATTTAATTTTCGCCTATGTGTTTTTTGTTCCCAACAAAAATTTTTACAATACCTTATCCACTTATAATCTGAAAATTCTAAAGTATGACACCTCTTTGCTGAGCACCCAAGCTTTTTAGCCATTTTTTTCCATACGATGTCATGTCCATGATTAGGACCGACAAGGGCATGAGCTATTTCATGAAGAATTGTATCATAAATTTCTGACTCATTTGAATTTTTAATGAAATTCCTTGAAAACGAGATTTTTTTCTCTCTAAAAAAACATGCCCCTGCCCTTACTTTTGCGTGATCTAGATCTAATTTCCAATCAAATAATCCATTTTTGTCCATTTCAGATCTAGCTAGATCCAAAAATTTTCTAAAAGACTCGAAATCTTTAGACTGTTTCTTCTTAATAGAATTATTACTTCTAGTGAAATGAAACACATTTTTTATTTTTAAAATTTCTTTTATCATTTATTTATTTTAAGGTTTTGATTTTAGGTTATCTGAATTTGCTTGAATTAATTAATATATCATTGAAATGGAATTCTCCAAAAGAAAAACCATTTATCAAAAATCTTAATCTTAAGATAAATAATGGTAATATTTTATGCGTGTATGGGAAAAGTGGGGTTGGAAAATCTTCTTTAATTAACATTATAGCAGGCACTACTGAAGATAACTTATCATTTGAAGGTGAAATAATTTTGAATGGAAAAATTTTGAATAATGTTCCCATTGAAAAAAGAAAAATCGGACTTTTACTGCAAGACGGTGCTTTATTTCCTCATTTGACTGTTGAACAAAATATATATTTTGGAATGAATAGAAAGCTAAAATCGAAAGAAAAATTATTTTTAATAGATGAAAATTTAAAAAAAGCTGATATGGAGGGCTTTCAAAAAAGATACCCTTATACTCTTTCAGGAGGTCAAAAAGCCAGAATAGCTTGTCTTAGAGCAGTATTATCAGAACCAGAGGTGTTGTTACTTGATGAACCCTTTTCGTCTTTAGACCCTGAGCACAGAAATACATTCAGAAGCTTTGTTATTGATAAAGTAAAGGAAAGTAAAATACCTTGTTTGATAGTTACTCACGATGAAACTGATAAAATGATAAGTAATGAAAAACCTATAGATCTAAATACATTTATGAGATAATTAATATCTAAATCTTTTAATAATTACTATTAATACGTTGCTTAAATATTATTATTCGTTAAAAATAAACTAGAATAATGAAGGGTGCGCCATGAATTCGTCTATTAATGCTTCAAATATTATCATTGATAATCAAGATAATAAAATTATTTCAAAAGCGGAGGCCGAAGAGGCTGTTAAAACACTAATACGCTATATTGGTGAAGATCCTGAAAGAGAAGGCCTATTAGAAACCCCTAAAAGAGTAATAAAATCATTTAACGAATTTTATGCAGGTTATAGTCAAGATCCTGAAATATTTTTATCTAAAACTTTTGAAGATATAGAGGGGTATAACGATATTGTTTTGTTAAAAAATATAAATTTTGAAAGTCATTGTGAACACCACATGGTCCCAATAATTGGAAGAGCTTCTATAGGTTATTATCCAGACAAAAGAGTTGTTGGAATATCCAAACTAGCAAGAGTTTTAGATCTTTATGCTAAAAGACTTCAAACTCAAGAAACTATGACCGCGCAAATATTAAATTGTATTGATAAAACTCTACTCCCAAAAGGAACTGCAGTATTTATTGATGCAGAACATCACTGTATGAGCACTAGAGGTGTTTTGAAAAATGATGTTACAATGACAACTAATCTATTTAGTGGTTGTTTTTTAGAAGATTCAAATTTACAAGATAGATTTTTGAAAATGGCAACTTAAGGCAATTTTAATAAAATAATCTTTAAAAAAGCTTACAGAATAAATCATGAAATTTGCACCAATAATTTATCTCATAGGAATGTTGTTATGCATTCTTTCTTTATTTATGTTAGTGCCTGCATTTGTAGATTGGTTCTATGGTAGTGAAAACTGGCCTGCATTTGTAGGTTCTTCAATATCTACATTATTTGTGGGATTAATACTTTTCTTTTCAAACAAAGGAAGTGCAACTGAACATTTAGAATTAAGGCAAGCATTTTTATTAACTAATAGTGCATGGATCTCAATCGCTTTATTTGGCTCATTGCCATTTTTACTATCAGATATTGAAATGAGCTTTATTGACGCTTTTTTTGAATCAACATCTGGAATAACAACTACAGGTGCAACTGTAATTGAAAATTTAGAAGCAAAGTCTCATGGAATTTTAATTTGGCGAGCACTTCTTCAATGGCTTGGTGGTGTAGGCATAATTGTTATGGCATTAGCCGTTTTACCAATGTTGTCAATTGGTGGTATGCAACTCTTTAAAACTGAATCATATGAAACTCCTGATAAAGTAGTTCCAAAAGCAGCAAGCTTTGCTGCAGGTATCAGTATTGTTTATATAACTTTAACAGTTATATGGGCATTAATGTTATGGGGAGCTGGAATGCCAATGTTTGATTCAATTGCACATGCAATGACAACTCTTGCAACTGGGGGATACTCTACAAAGTCTGAATCTTTAGCAGCGTTTAATTCTTCGACTATAGAAATAATTATTATTTTTGGAATGTTAGTTGGATCTCTTCCATTTGTTCATTATTTAACTTTATCCAAAAATGGTCTAAAAAATCTTATTAAAGATGATCAAGTTAAACTATTTTTGACTATGGTTTTGTTTGTAGTTTTGATCATATCATTGTATTTGAGTTTTAATAGTTTACCATTTCTTGATGCTTTGAGGCTAGCTTCCTTCAATGTAATTTCAATAATTACTGGAACTGGTTTTGGGACATCTGATTTTAGTAATTGGGGCGGTTTTCCTACAACTATTTTACTAATTCTTATGTTTGTAGGAGGTTGTGCTGGATCGACGACTTGTGGGTTAAGAATGGCAAGAATTCAAGTTTTGATAGCAAATGCAAAAGCGCAAGTTTCTAAACTTATAAGGCCACATGCAGTAGTAGTTTCTTATTACAACCAAAAACCAATTCCAGAAAATGTGGCTGAATCTGTAATGGGTTTTTTCTTTTTGTATATAATTTCTTTTGCAGTAATTGCTAGCTTGTTAGGTGGATTAGGACTTGATTTAGTTACTGCAATTTCAGGCGCAGCTTCTGCAATTGGAAATGTTGGTCCAGGTTTAGGCGACATAATTGGTCCATCAGGATCATATCAATCGATACCAGATCTAGGAAAAATAATTTTATGTGTAGGAATGATATTAGGTCGACTAGAAATTTTTGCAATATTAGTTATGTTCTCACCATTATTCTGGAAGAATTAATTAAAATTTAACTAGGAAGTATTCTTTCTTTTTTACAAAACTCACATACAACCTTCACATTTCCATTTTCATCTGTAATTTCTCTCAATTCTTTCTTGCTTAAATTTTTAATAGCAAATTTGATTTTTTCATCTGAACATCTACATTGATCTTGGATAATTATTTCGTCATATACTATGATTTCTAGCTCATTGAATAATCTATAAAGTATTTCTTCAGAGGTAAGATTAGTAGATAAAAACTCTTCTTTGCCCAATGTTGACAAAAATTTTAATGAATTTTGCCAAATCTCTTCATTGCTTTCCTCATCAAAGCTATTTTTAAAAGGCATTTTTTGAAGCATTATAAGTCCTGCAGAAAATAAGTTTTTTCTATTATTTTTTTCAATATCAAAATAATTAAAAGTCAGAAATTTAGTTTCTAACTGTTCAGAATTGTTAAAGTAAAGCTCTGTTGTTTTGGACATGCTTGGTTCTTCAAGAGATACTATGCCTTGATATCTTTTGGTATATTTTCCTTGATCTAAAGTGAATGAAATATGTCCTGAACCCATTAAAGAATTTAATTTACCTTCTGTATTTGTAAAACCTGCATTTAGACCAACATAACCCCTAAGAAAACCATCACTTGTTATGTCAGAAAATAAGGTGTGAACGTCTCCTGTACCTTTAGCTTGAATGGTAAAAACACCATCATGCTTCATTCTAGACCCTAAACATGCGGTAATAGTAAGTGTATCAGCAAATAAACTTTCCACAATTGTTGGATATTCATGACGCTTTACTATTTCAGAAACAACAGTTTGAAGTCTTACTATATTGCCTCTAACAGAATTGTTACCTAATTGGAATGGAATTACATTATTATTCAAAGTCATTTTAAAAATATAAGTTTCTAAAAGTTTTTATTTAAGACAAAATTGCATGATTGCTTTTTGTGCATGTAATCTATTCTCAGCTTCATCAAATACAACAGATTGACTTCCTTCCAGCACTTCAGAACTTACCTCTTTATTTCGGTAAGCGGGTAGACAATGCATAAAGATCGCATTCTTATCTGCTAATTCCATTATTTTTTTATTTACTTGAAATGGTATGAATTGATCTTCAGGAAATGGGCTTTTGTCACCCATTGATCTCCATGTATCAGTAATAATACAGTTAGCACCTTCTGCAGCCTCTTGAGGATTATGTGTAATAGAAATATTATTATTTCTTTCAAGAGCCCATGATATTGTTTTAGCATCTGGTTTAACACCCTCTGGACAAGATATATTTAATTCAAAATTTAGTAAACCAGAAGCCTCTATCCAACTTTGTAAAACATTATTACAATCACCAAACCAGGTAATTTTTTTATTTTCAAAATCATTTAGATGTTCTTTTATCGTAATTAAATCTGCTACAACTTGGCAAGGATGACTAAAATCTGTAAGAGCATTAATTACAGGAACCTCTGATATATTTGCATACTTTATTAACTTATCATGTCCAAAGCATCTTATGATAACCATATCAGCATATCGTTCTAGAACTCTAGCAGTATCCTCAACAGTCTCTCTTTCACCTAACTGCATTTCTTTTTCATTTAAAATATAGCTGTTTCCACCTAATTGATTTATTCCTACTTCAAAAGATATTCGAGTTCTTAAAGAAGGTTTTTCAAAGATAAGAACAACATTTTTATCTTTCATAAATTGAGCACAATTATTGTTTTTCCATTCTAAAGACAATGAAATTAAATCAATAAGTTGATGTTTTTTTAGATCCTTTAAATCAATAAAATTAGGCATAATATCTTAGTTTTTTTTAATTTCTTTAACTACTTCACCTAAAATGTCAAAAGCTTGGTCTATTTCTTCTTTAGAAGTATTAAGTGGTGGAAGTAATCTAATAGTATTTTCTGCAGCGCCTACTAGCAACAAACCTTTTTCTCTTGAAATATTACCAAAATCCCCTGCTACAAAATTTTCTGTTAACTGAAAGCCCCTTAACATTCCTGAGCCTTTTTTACATAATATTACTGGAGATACCTTGTCGTCATCATTTATTAAGGAATCCATTTTATTATCAAAGAAAATAATATTTTCTCTTAAGCTTTTGAGAAAATCATTCTCCAGTAGAAGATCCAAAACAGCATTGGCGGAGCGCATAGCTAGAGGATTACCACCAAATGTACTGCCATGAGTACCTGGTGTCATAGCGTCACCTACTTTAGCTTTTGCCATAACTGCTCCTACTGGAAACCCCCCACCAAGACCCTTAGCTAACGCTATTATGTCTGGTTGAATGTTTTCTTGTTGGTAAGCAAAAAGGGTTCCTGACCTACCCATTCCAATTTGCACTTCATCTGAAATCAACAAAGATCCATTTTCATTGGCAATATCTTGCAGTAATTTAAGGTAGCCTTTAGGAGCTTTTCTGGCACCACCTTCTCCTTGAACTGGTTCTACTAAAATAGCCGCGACATGTTTACCTATTTTATTTTTTAAACTTTCAATGTCTCCCCATTCAACATGTGTAAAGCCTTTTGCAGATGGTCCGAAACCTTCCCTAAATAATGGTCTATCATTTGCAGCCAACATTGCCAAAGTACGGCCATGAAAGGCTCCAGTAGCACAAATAATTTCTGTCCTATCTTTTTCACCGTTTGACCATGCAAACCTTCTAGCAACTTTAACTGCCCCTTCGGTTGCTTCAGCACCAGAATTACAGAAGAAGACTCTATCTGCACATGAATTTTCTACAAGTTTTTCTGCAACTGTTTCTTGTTCTGGGATCCTGTAAAGATTAGATGTATGCCATAATTTTGTAGCTTGATCTTTCAAAGCCTGCACCAACTTTGGATGACAATGTCCAAATGCATTAACAGCAATACCACTTGCATAATCTAAATATTTTTTTCCATCTTCTGAGTATAAATAACTACCTTTACCGTGCGTAAAGGCTATATCAATTCTTCCATATGTTGTCATTATAGATGGGCTTATTGTCATACTAAAACTTTCATAAATTTATAAGAATATACAATTATAATTAAAAAGAAATAAATAAGAAATTTTAAATAAAATGCTTAGCTAATTTAAGTCCTTGAGCTTGATAATTATTTGAGCTTCCAGCCTCACCATACAATATACTTGGTACATTTGCCATTGGTTCATAAACAAGTCTACACACTGTCTGGTCTTGTTCTATTAAAAAAGGTACATCATGAGATCTCACCTCCAATACTGCTCTGGTTTTAGAAGCACCAAGATCTGTCAAACCAAATCCAGGGTCAAAAAAACCAGCATAATGAGCTCTAAATTCACCAACCTTGGTATCATAGGCTCTCATCTCTGCAGCATACTTTGAGGGAACAGAAACGTATTCTTTACTAGCTAATATGTAGAATGCGTCAGGGCTAAGTATTAAACTACCTTGATTGTTTTTATTCTGACAATCACCACTTTGGTATAAAAGATCTTCCACAGTTATTTTTTCCCAAAACAATTCACGTTTATAATGATTTGGTTTATCGATGTCTATAAGCATAGAATGTTTTCTTGCTTTGTAGCCAATCAAACCATTTTCACCAACTAAATCTACAGATAAAGGAACACCATTTTTTATTTTATCAGGGAGATTAATATTATCTTGATTTCTAACCAAGCCAACATGCTCTTGCAATATTTCCATTTCTTTATCTGAAGTAAATGACTGTCCTCTTCTTAATCTTAATTGATTAAGTCGGGAACCAGTTCTTACTAAAACTGAAAATGTCCTAGGAGATATTTCTGCATATAAGGGTCCCTGATATCCAGCTGGAATTTGTTCAAATTCCATTGCACCATCAACAATTAACCTAGTGAAAACGTCAAGTCTTCCAGTAGAACTTTTTGGATTTGCAATCCCTGTTAAATTATCAGTCAAACTTACATTCTCTAACAATTTGACGATATACACACATCCACATTCTAAAACAGCACCATCTATAAGACTAAATTCGTGCATTGCTAGGTCTTTTAATCTACTAGATACTTTATTTCCCTTACCTGGAAGAAAGGAGGCGGGCACTCTCCATGCTTTTATACCTAATCTTAAATCTATAGAGGCTGGTTGGATTAGATCTTTTTCAATGCCATTTTCACTAGTAATTACGTTTTTACGAATCAATTCTAAAATTTCTTGACTTGATAAAACACCAGCGATTTTTTGAATTTTATTCATTCTAGATTTCCAAAATTATTTTAACTAAGACCTAAGCCTATACCCTGTTTTTAGTATATACCAAGCAAATATACTTAAAACAAAGTTACAACAAAGTAAAACTGAACTTCCCAATATAGGAGATGCGTCACTTAATCCAATAAAACTAAATCTTAACCCATCAATAGCATAAAAAAATGGATTACAATAAGCTAAAATTTTTAGAGATTCAGGTAGTCTTTCAATTGAATAAAAAGTGCCAGATAAAAATGCTAGTGGTTGAATAACAAAATTTGAAATTATTGATAATTGATCGAATTTTTGAGCCCATATTCCAGCAAGTATTCCAATTATGGCCAATGTGGTACCTCCCTGAATTAAATACAATATCATCCAAAAAATATTTTTAGGAAAATCTATGATTCCTAAAATCCATAACAATAAATAAGAAGCTGTAAAAACACATAATCCTCTTGTAACGCTAGCTAAAGTATGAGCAATCAAAATTTCTATTGGCCCTAAAGGAGCCATTAATAAGTCCACAATAGATCCTTGGACTTTTGCAGTCATAAAAGCTGAAGAAGCATTTGCAAAAGAATTTTGGATAACACTCATCATAATTAATCCTGGAACCAAGAATGTTATAAACGGAACCTGATGAAATCCAACATTTCTGTCAATCGCAATTGAAAACACAATTACAAAAAGTAAAGTAGTTACCATTGGGGCTGTAATAGTTTGTAAAAACACACTCGTAAACCTCTTTACTTCTTTAATGTATAAAGTAAATAAAGCCGTCCAATTTACCTTTCCAATTTCTCTTTTAACCCCAAGTTTTAAATTTTTATTTTTCAAAAATTTCTCTCCAGCGATATAAATATTTATAATTTTAATAATCTATATATATTAATTAATAATTATATTTATAAAAAAATGAAATTTCACATGAATGAAGAAGAAAAAATAATTAAGAAACTCAGAAAATCTGCAATGTCTTATTTAGCTAGATATGAAGTTTCAGTTCACCAGTTTGAAAAGACAATGAAACGAAAACTATCTAACTTAAAAGCTAATTTAGAAAACTTAGATAAAATAAAAATAATAAGAAATTTAAAAAAAGAGATGATATTAGCAAAATTTATTGATGACAAGCGTTTTGCTGAGACAAAAATTCGTTCAATCAGACGTCAAGGTGGTTCGGAAAGATTTATCTATGCAAAATTAAATGAAAAAGGAATATCAAATGATATAATCAAATGTGCTATTAATAAAGTAGACGAGGGTCATGAAAATGCAGAAATGATCGCAGCAATAAATTTTATTAAGAAAAAAAATATAGGTATATATTATAAAAAGAATTTAGAGAATAAAATTGATGAATTTGAATTAAAAAATAAATGGTATGGAGCACTCTCAAGAAGAGGTTTCTCATTAGATATTGTTAAAAAGGTTTTTGATATTAAAGATATTGAAAAAGCTAATTTAATTTTAGAAGATAATTTATAGAAATATAAAAGGATTAGAAAATGACTAATAAAGATTTATATGAACCATCCTCTAACATAATTAAAAATTCTCATGCAAATAAGGCTGAATATGAAAAAATGTATGAAGAATCTATTACTTCTCCTGAAAAATTTTGGGAAAAACATGGTAAGAGAATTGACTGGATGAAGCCCTACACAAAAATTAGGGATGTGTCCTACAATAAAGAAGATCTTCATATCAAATGGTATGAGGATGGAACACTAAACGCTAGTTATAATTGTTTAGACAGATATCTAGAAACCAAAGGTAACAATACAGCAATTATTTGGGAAGGTGACGACCCAAATGAGTCCAAACATATTAGCTATAAAGAACTTTATGAACAGGTATGTAAATTTTCTAATGTATTGATAAATGCTGGTGCAAAAAAAGGTGATCGAATAACAATCTATATGCCAATGATCCCAGAAGCAACAGTTGCAATGTTAGCATGTACTAGAATAGGAGCTATTCATTCAGTTGTCTTTGGTGGTTTTTCTCCAGACGCTCTAGCTGGAAGAATTGAGGATTGTAATTCAACAATTATTATTACTGCAGATGAGGGTATAAGAGGAGGAAAAAAGATACCTTTAAAATCTAATACTGATGAGGCCATTTCAAAAGCTAAAATGTGCAAAACTACAATTGTAGTTAAAAGAACAGGGGCTGAAATTAATTGGATAGACGGCCAAGATATTTGGTATCATGAAGAAATGGAAAAAGCATCAGCTAATTGTCCACCCGCTGAAATAAACGCCGAAGATCCAATGTTTATATTATATACTTCAGGATCGACAGGTAAGCCCAAAGGAGTTCTTCATACAACCGGAGGATATATGGTTTATGCTTCTATGACACATCATTATGTTTTTGATTATCAAGAAAATGAAATTTATTGGTGTACTGCAGATGTTGGCTGGGTAACAGGACATTCTTATATAGTTTATGGGCCACTATCAAATGGTGCTACTACATTAATGTTTGAAGGTGTACCAAACTACCCAACTGTGAGTAGATTCTGGGAAATAGTGGATAAACATAAAGTTAATATATTCTACACTGCTCCTACAGCAATAAGAGCATTGATGGCTGAAGGCAGTGAACCAGTAAAAAAAACAAAACGAGACAGCCTTAGAATTTTAGGTAGTGTTGGAGAACCAATTAATCCAGAAGCATGGAATTGGTATAACAATGTTGTTGGTGATGGAAGGTGCCCAGTAGTGGACACTTGGTGGCAAACTGAAACTGGAGGGATTTTGATCACCCCTTTACCAGGAGCCACTGATACAAAACCAGGTTCTGCTACAAAACCTTTTTTTGGAATATTGCCAGTTATTGTTGACAGTGATAACAAAGAATTAACTGGAGCCACTGAAGGAAATCTATGTATTAATATGTCTTGGCCAGGTCAAATGAGGACAGTTTTTGGTGACCACCAACGTTTTATAGATACATATTTTTCAACTTTTCCCGGAAGATACTTTTCTGGTGATGGATGTAGAAGAGATGAAGACGGATATTATTGGATAACAGGAAGAGTTGATGATGTAATAAATGTGTCTGGTCACAGAATGGGTACAGCAGAAGTTGAGTCTGCTCTTGTAGCTCACACAGATGTAGCTGAAGCAGCAGTTGTTGGTTACCCACATGAAATTAAGGGTCAAGGCATTTATGCCTACGTTACTGTGAATATTGGCGTAAAAACATCAGATGAATTATTGACAGAATTAAAACAATGGGTGAGGAAAGAAATAGGTCCTATTGCTACACCAGATTTAATTCAATTTGCCCCAGGTCTTCCTAAAACAAGGTCAGGTAAAATAATGAGACGAATATTAAGAAAAATAGCTGCAAATGAACATAAAGAGTTAGGTGACGTATCGACATTGGCTGATCCACAAGTTGTTCAAAATTTAGTGCAAAACAGAAAAAACACTTAAATATTATTTAGCTTGGTAAAATAGTTCATTAAAAACTTTATCAAAATTGGAAGAATAGCTACTAATGTAAAACTTACTATAAGAGTAAATGACATAATGTCATTAATGCTATTAACTTTCGAAATTTCTGAGCCAGCATTTACATAAATCACTGTTGCAGGAAGCATTCCTAATTGACTAATATAGTAAAACCTAAAAAGCGAAATAGGTAACACTCCCATAATTAAATTTATTAATACAAAGGAAATAGTAGGTATCAATCTAAGACTTAAAAGATAATAAATACCATTTTTGCTAAATTTATTGTCTATAATGATTTTTGTTTTTTCAAATTTATTATTAATGAAATCTTTTAAAAGATATCTTGATAATAGGAAACAAATACATGCCCCAACCGTAGAGGCAAAGGAAACTATAATTACACCTTCAATAACTCCAAACAAGGCTCCAGCTGCAATGGTCAAAATAGTAGGGACAACAGGGAAAGACAAACCTGAAAATATTACATATAAAGTAAAAAATAAAATTCTTGATATATAAATTTCTTCATTAACCCATGTTTTCAGAAATGTGAGATGTTCCTTGAATTTATCTAAATTGAATATTTCTTGAAGATGAATGTAAGATAGTAAAAAAGTACTAATTAAAATAAATAGTAATAATACAGGTCTTCTCATTATGAGTTAAATACCCCAAATCCTATTGGCAAACTCTGGATAAAATTCTGAGACCATATAAGAAATCTTATTTCTTAAGATATCTACACGTGTTTGATCTGGGATAGACATATTTGTTATTTTATCATCAACGTCAAATTTAAATCCTGTAAGTTTAATTATATTTTCTATGCTTTCATTATTATAAATTTTTAAAAGACAGAAACGTTTCTTTTGTTTGTTAAATTTGAATAGAGCTCTATTCGTTAATAGAAATTTTGGTCCTCCAGGTCTGTAGATATTCTCATCAGAAAATCCAGGCGCAGAAATAAAGTCTACTTTGTCAACTAAAGTTCTTGGTGAATGTTCTTCTCTAAATAAAATAATTTGTGGAACTACAAAATACATCAAAGCAGATCCAAAAGAGCCTGGGAATCTTTTTTGTATTTTTGTATAACTTCCAGTACCTACTAAATTTATATTAGCTTCGCCATCAATTTGAACACCTCCTAGAAAGAAAGTATCTATTCTACCTTGAGCGGCGCAATCAAAAAGTTCTCTAGCACCATCAGTGAAATTATTATATTTATTGGAATGTAATATTGTAACCCTAATTCTATTGTTTTGAAGTTTAGCTTCTTCTTTTGCTAGCAAAGCCGCGGCACCTGGAATTGGTGATGCAGCACCAACGGCTATATGCTTATCATTTACCAGTAAATCAGCTAATTGACTTATTAATAACTCTTCTCTCTTAAGTTCAATCAAAAAATCAAACCTTTAAATTAATTAAATAAGTAATTTTGCATATATTCTTCAAAGCCTTTTTGTGTCTTTGCAGCAATAGAGTACTTTTTGATTTCATCATTATCTTGACCATAAACACTAGGTAATGCACAAGGCCACGCTCCATTTTCAACAACCGATATTCCATCAACATATAATGCCGGCAAACAGGTTGCAGCAGATAATTCGTTATCAAAAAAATCAATATCCAGAATTTGTTCAGTTGTCACAAATACTTTTTTTGAGGCATGTGTAAGAGTTGCTAATTCCCGTCTTCTCCCAATTTGAATATTTCCATTTTTATCCACACAAGGTGCATGAAATATTAATACATCCAACTGGACTGCAGGAAGTAACAAAATTGGCTCATTCTTGTGACCTGAACATTTCATAGGATTTTCAATTACTTGCCAATCTTTTCTATATTTTTGTATGTCAGAGCCAATTACCCCTCTAAGAGGCATAAATGGAACAGATTTTTCAGTGGCTTGGAGTTGAGCGTGCAATGCTGGGCATGTGGAGTCTTTTATTAATATATGACCTGCTTCAACAGCTTCTGAAAATCTAGGTGCCAAACCAAATTCACCCAAAGTTACGGCCGCTGCTTCAATCTCAGAAACACATCCGCTCCCAATTAACATATCACCTTGTATAGTGGTCAAAGGAAGGCAGTATAGTTTTAAGTCCTTTACACCTTTTTTTATTAGTTCTTTTGTGAACATCATTGGAACTCCGGAATAGTCTGCTGGAATTCCAATCAAATCTCCATCTTTAACTTCATCAACAATTTCTAAGAGAGATAATTCATCAAATTGTTTCATTTATATATTCTCCCTTATTTAAAATATAATGTTTAATATGAGCTCTTCTGACCCTTATTATACTTCATTATTGATTCTTTTAACATTTTTTCTTCTTTACACCCAAGAAAACATATTTTTTTGAGTTTTTTTAGATTAGCTTCGGCTTTTTTCAAATTTCCTTGAGTAAGAAACATTTCTCCTTGATATTCAAGAGCACCCTTGTGCTTTGGAGAAATTTTAAGAGCTTTATCATAATATTGGGCAGCTTTATCAAGATTACCCATTTTTCTATATGAGAACCCTAGATAATTATATATGTCTGCATCTTTTTTATTGGTTTTTTCAGCCTTAAGAAGATTATCTATAGCGGCTTCATATGATTTTTTATTAATTAATTTAACCGCTTTATAGTAATAATTTGATTTAACATTCATCTCTTTACTGTCATCTCCACCACCTCCAGCAGCAAAGGAGGATACCACTAGTAATTGACTTAAAGAAATTATTGTAAAAAATTTTATGAATTTTTTGAAAAAGTTTTGATAAAACATTAGTGCTCCATTTAATTTAAGAAATATAGCCTTATATATAAACTACTTTAAATTTTTCTAGGATAAACATGCGATTATTTCTTATTTCTTCTTTTATTTTTATTTTAATCAACATAAATAAAGCTATTAGCGACGTTTTGCCAAATGATTTATTTTCGTCAGTGGAAGTTGTTGAACTTCAAATGAGCTCCCTTCAGACAAACTCAATTAAAAATAATTCTGGCATTTACCAATGTTGGCTGTTTGCACATCCAGAAAATAAGAGATATACAGGTCCATTTGGTAATTTCAAAAAAATGATTTCTGATACATCTTATAAAATATTGTTAAATTCAACTAAATTCAAAATTAAATTAATCGAAGAAAATAAAAACAAGGCTGCGTATTCAGTTAATGTAGACGCATACGATAATAAACGCTACAATTTAACATGGCTTTTAGAAAAAGCATCTGTAAGTAAAGATTGCAAAAATTGTTGGATGACGACTGCGGTTACACAACCACAATTTATAGGGCAGTTGAACTAAAATAAAGTGGAGAAAAATATGAAAACAGCAAAAGATTACCTTCAAGAAGCTAACGAAGTTGTGAAAAAAATTGACGTAAAGGAAGCAATTGAAAAGCATAAATCAAAATCAGCAATTTTTATAGATGTACGAGATAGTTCTGATATTAAAAAAACAGGAACAATTTTAGATGGTCTAGAAATTCCAAGAGGCCTAATTGAGTTTGTCGCTGATGAGGCAACCCCACTCTACAATAATAACCTTAAAAAAGATGCGGAAATAATACTTATCTGTGGAGTTGGCGGCCAGGCTGCGTTAACTGGTAAGACACTTATAGAAATGGGGTATAAAAATGTTCTTAATGTAGGAGGAATTCCAGATTGGGAAAAAAATGGTGGCCCAATGAAAAAGTACTAAAACATTTATTTTAAAATTTTATGTCAAAAACAATTGCAATATTAATGCCTGGAGATATGGGCCATGGATGCGGAAAAGCATTTAAAAATAATAATTTTAGAGTTGTAACTTGTTTAAGTCAAAGAAGTATTAGAACTAAAAAACTGGCTGAATTATCCGGTTTTGAAGATTTAGGTACGATTGAAAATGTTGTTGAAAATTCTGATATCATATTATCAATACTGCCTCCTGAATTTGCTCTTCAACAAGCTAAAATAGTCAACGATGTAATTTTAAAAAAAGAAAAACACATTACTTATGTTGATTGCAATGCTGTATCTCCTGAAACAGCATTAAAAATCAATGATTCAATATCCTCTAAGTTTTGTAATTTTATAGATGGTGGTATCATTGGGTTCAATCCAATTGTAGAAAATGGACAAACAAGGTTGTATATATCTGGACCTAATACTCAACCAGTTAAATTACTCCACAAAAAAGGATTTATAATAAAAGATTTAGGTTTAGAAATAGGTAAAGCTTCTGCAATGAAAATGGTTTATGCTAGCGCAACAAAAGGAACTTTTGCACTTCATGCAGCAGTTTTGACAACTGCTCATAAACTAGGTCTTACTTCTGAATATTTTGCTGAATTGGAATATAGCAAACCTGATATATTATCAGCAATGGAAAGGATGGTTCCAAGAATTCCTCTTGATGCAGCAAGATGGGAGGGAGAAATGTTTGAAATTGCTAATACTTTTTCTGATGCTGGAGTTACCTCAAAATTTCACGAAGGTGCAGCCGACATAATGTCACTGGCAAATAAAACACCAATTGCTAGAGAGACTAGAGAAACAGTTGATGAAACAAGATCTTTGAATGATGTACTTGATATGTATGTAAATGCAATTAAAAAATAAAATATAAAAACACTTGTAAATTAGTTAACAAATGAAGTAAATCACTAACATGTTTCTTGTTAACAAAAAATTTTTCGAAGCTACAAAAGATAAATTCTTCTACGGCTGGGTAATTGTTGGAATCGGGAGTCTTGGTATTTTTACGAGTGGCGCAGGACAATCTCATACCTTTAGTCCTTTTATACCAGTAATATCTCAAGATCTTAAAATTTCCAGTACATCAATTACTACTGCTTATATGATAGCAACTTTATTTGCTGCTTTTCTATTGCCAAAAATGGGAAAATTAGTTGACAAATACGGACCAAGAAAAATTTTAATATATACCGTCTTACTCCTTGGAATTGGATGTATGATTTTTGGAGCTGCATCAAACTTTCTAATGTTGGCCATCGCATTTGGATTTTTAAGATTTTTTGGGCAAGGCTCTCTAATGCTTGGTTCTGCGAATATTATAACTCAGTGGTTTGATAAGAAAAGAGGGTTTGCACTTGGATTAATGGGTTTAGGGTTTGCTATTTCTATGGGTTTACATCCATATATCTCTGACTTTTTAATTTCAAATTACGGATGGAGAATGGCATGGGTTATTCTAGGTTTGTCTACATGGTTGATTATGTTACCATCATTAATTTTCTTAGCAATAGATAAACCTGAAGATGTAAGCATTAAACCAGATGGAATTTTAGAAAATAATAAAAAGAGTAAAAATAATGAAAAAATTTTTGGTCTCAATCTTGAAGAAGCCCTAAAGGAAAAAAGCTTCTACATACTTGCATTCTCATTTTTTTCTATATCTTCATTAGTAACTGCGCTTCATTTTTTTCAAGTTACAATTTTAAGTCAATACTTTGGAATGGCGAGTAGCACTGCAGCTGCTTTATTCTTACCAACAATGGTTTCGATGATTATCTTTATTCCTATTGCAGGTAAAATTTTAGACAGATTTGAAACTCATAATATTATTGGAGTTGCGTTATTAATAACCACGGCTTCACTATTATCCATAACCTTTGCACGTGATACTACCTTTTCCATGATTTATGCGATCATTTTTGGAATTAATAATGGATTTAATTTATCTTTATTTGGCTATATCTGGCCAAGGTATTTTGGAAGATTACATGTTGGTAGTATTCAAGGCACAGGTCAAATGATATTAGTTGTAGGGGCATCAATTGGCGCAATGCCGTTCGCAATATCAATGGATCTTGGTTATGACTTAATTACAACTATAAGACTTTCTGCATTATATCCTTTTCTCTCAGCATTTTTATGTTTTTTCTTTTTAAGAGAAAGTAAAAAACTTACACAAATGAAGAAATAAATTAATTGAATTTAGTAACCATTTATAAAAATACTTCTAATAATTTTAAAGCCATCCTAGCAATGATTTTGGCTGTATTTTGCGTAACTATTATGAGCGTTCAAGCTAAATTAGTAGGTATTGAATACCATGCTGTACAGATTACATTTGCAAGAGCCATGGTTGTAATAATTCTTTTATTACCTCTAATTTACAAACTAGGAGGCATAAAATTTTTAAAAACAAATAAGCCTTATCTTCATTTCTTTAGAAGCTTGGCGGGACTTACTGGGAACATAATGTTTTTTTTAGCCTTTCAAAGATTGCCCGTTGCAGATGTTACAGTAATATCTCAAGCAGTACCAATTTTTTCATGTATTTTTGCAATAATCTTTCTCAACGAAATAATAGGGTGGCGAAGATGGTTGGCCATTTTAATTGGATTTGGTGGGGTAGTAATTGCAATAAACCCTACTGGCTCCACAGCTATTGCTTCAATTTATGCCTTAATAGGCACTTTAATGTGGTCTACTACTATTATTTTTTTAAGATTACTAGGGACAACTGAACATCCTGTAAAAACAGTCTTTTACTTTATGTTAGTGAGTTTTATTCTAACTTCTTTTTTTCAACCATTTTTGTGGAAAGAACCTTCATTAAGAGTTATTTTGTTATTTATTGGACTAGGTGTATCAGCTTTTTTAACACAATTGTTAATGACTTACGCATTACAAAAAGCACCTGCTTCAATTGTAAGTCCATTTAATTATACAGGAATTGTATGGGCAATTATTTTTGATTACTTGATATGGAACTCGCATCCAATAATTTCTACAATTGTAGGGGGATTTATTATAACAATTTCAGGTATATATATCTTTAAAAGAGAGGCTAAAATAAAATCAATTAAATAAATTTTTTTTAAATTTAAAGTATAAAATCAATTTAAATATGAAATAACCAATAATTGGCATTATTATAAGACCATTACTTAAAGGAGTGAATTCACCCACAAATCCTAAAATTATTCCTCCAACTGTTAATGATCCAAAAGAAATACTTGACCACCAAGTTAAGACTCTAGCCCTATAAACTTCTTCTACTTCTAATTGGATAATTGTTTGAGTTCCAATACCAACTGCCGTTGTAGTAAAACCGACTACTGTAAAAAATATGGCCATTGTATAAACTTCTGAAATAAAGCCAATAATACAGCTTATTATCAGACCAAGCATTAACATTGATACTAATTTAGTTTCAATTTTACTTTTATTACTATTTCTAAAACCTATCCAAATTGACGCCAATAAGGCCCCAATACCCGCAGTAGTTGTAATTAAAGATAATCCAAAACTCCCTTGTTTTAATATTTCTCCTGCAATTGTTGGTTGAATTTCAAGCATCCCTCTGACAAAAAAGGCGCTTACAAAAACAACAAATAAACTTTTTAGAATAATGGGGGTCCTTAACGCAAATTTTCCACCTTCCAAAAATCTATGAAAAAAATTTCCTTGTAAAACTTCTTTCTTAATCCTTGTTCTTAAGGGCATATAAATTAAGACTGGAATCAATGGAAGATAAGTTAATGCAGCAATCAAAAAAGTTACTTCAAGATTAAAAAAAGCTATCAATCCTCCAGCAAAAGCAGGACCAACAACTCTTGATCCATTAAAGGATGCAGAATTTAGACCTACAGCACTAGAGAGTAATTTTTTTGGAACAACAATAGAGACAAAAACTAATCTTACAGGGTGATAACAAGCACTTAATAAACCTTGTAAAACAGACAAAAAAGCTAAAGTAAATAGTGTGTGTTGATCTAAATATTGTAAGAACCAAATTAATATTCCAATTAAAAACATTAATATTTTTAATATTACACTTGCTACCCTCATATTCCAATTTTCTGCAAATACAGCAAAAAATGGTCCTAATACTCCTGCAGGTGCCATAAGAGCTAAAGTTACAAAACTTGTCCAAAATGTAGATTCTGTAATTTCCCAAGTAAGCCAACCAACTCCAATTTTTTGTATCCAAAGCCCAAAAAGAGAAACCGTATTACTAAAAAAATATAAGCTAAATGATCTATTTGATAATGCATTCATGAATTAAAAAAAGTTTCTATAGCTTCGTTAAAGTCAGATGAGTTTTCACAATAAGGTGCGTGGCCAACATTTGAAAGCTCTAATACTTTTGCATGAGGTAATGATTGTTGTAATCTATTAGAACGATCTTTTGATACAACAATATCTTTTGAACCTTTTAATATAAGACATGGTTGATTAACTTTTAACAAACTAGTTGAAGTATCAAGTGTTTGCATAGCCATTCCACCTGACATTATGGAACCTTCTGTAATTTCTTCACTAATAATAGATAAGAAACTGAATATTTCTTTATCTTTCAATTCAGGCAACATCTTTTTAATTCTTAATTTACCAAATTCTTCATTAGACAACTTTTTTCTTTCTTCAAGTCTTTGACTATAGGGTTTCCTTAAAGGGCTCTGAGGCGTTAATGCATAACCTTTATGAGTACATGACAAAACTAATTTATTTACACTATCGGAAAAGTCAGCTGAAACAATTTGAGCTAACATGCCACCCATCGAGTGACCTACTAAGTCAAATTTCTTAATTCCTAAATTTGTTAGTAAGTTATTCACTAGCTTTGCAATCTCAAACATATTTAAATCCGCAGCATCTGATTTTCCAAAACCAGGTGCATCAATTGCAATTACTGACCTTTTATCTCTAAAATGTAAAAATTGAAAAGCCCAACTTTTGCTATTCCCGTTAAAACCATGCAAGAATACAATTGGTATATTATCATCAAATTTATTGATCCTAAAAGATGTTTTTAAATTATATTCTTTATCGCTAAATATTTGTAATTCGGGAAGTTTTTTCAAAATTTCTAAGTGGTTCAATGTCTCCTCCTATAATTACTTTTTATAATAAAAAAAACAAAAAAGATTTAATTATATAAATTTATTTTATCTTTTGACTCTATGTTATTTTTAATTCAATGTTTTTTTAAGGATATTTTAGGAGAGTAAAAATGAAATTAATCAACAGACTTTTTATTATTTTGATAAGTTGTCTTTTATCAAGTGTTGCACTGGCAAAAGACCTCACTGTTGGATTGAAATCAGAGCCCAGCTCTATTGATCCACATTATCATAATCTTGGTCCAAATAATGCATTTGCTACCCATATTTATGGGACATTAGTTGGGTCAGACGAAAACCAACAACATTATCCAGATTTAGCTACTTCGTGGAAACCTATCAATGACACCACTTGGGAGTTTAAGCTCAGAAAAGGTGTAAAGTTTCATGACGGAAGTGATTTTACTGCAGATGATGTTCTCTTTACGGCTCAAAGAGCACAAAATGTTCCAAAATCTCCATCAGGTTTTGGTACTTACTTAAAGGGAAAAGAATTTATTAAAATTGATAGTCATACAATTCACATAAAAACAAAGAAACCCTATCCTTTGATGCCAAATGATATCATGACAGTTAAAATTATATCAAAGAAAAATGGAGAAGGCGCAACCACAGCTGACTATAATAGTGGTAAAGCAGCAATTGGTACTGGTCCTTATAAGTTTGTAGAGTGGGTGCCAGGAGATAAAATAGTATTAAAAGCTAACGAAAATTATCATGGTGCAGGTACTGGAGCGCCTAAATACAAAAATATTTTATTTAAGCCAATTAAATCTGGTCCCGCAAGAATTGCAGCACTATTAGCTAAGGATGTAGATTTTATAGATAATGTACCTCCTTTAAATGTTGCAAAAATGAAAAAAAATCCAACTATTAAGTTAAATAGCGGATCTTCTAATAGAGTGATTTATCTTCATATGGACCAATTTAGAGAGGATTCACCTCATATTACAGCAATAGGTGGTGGTAAAATTAAAAACCCTCTAATGGATGTCAGGGTCAGAAAAGCTCTTTCTTTAGCAATTAATCGTGATGCAATGGTTTCAAAAGTGATGGAAGGTATTGCTGTAAAAGCAGGCCAATTATTACCAGCAGGTTTCCATGGTGTCTCAGGTAAAATGAAACCAGATCCATATGATCCAGAAGCTGCAAAAAAGTTATTAGCAGATGCTGGATATGGAAACGGTTTTGAAATGACTATCCATGGTCCAAATGATAGATACATCAATGATGCAAAAATTGCTGAGGCACTTGCACAGATGTTCTCAAGGATAGGTATTAAAGCAAAAGTTGAAACAATGCCAAAAGCTGTTTACTTCAAAAGAGCATCAAGAGGTGGTCCAAATAAGAGCCCTGAATTTAGTTTTATGGTCCTTGGTTGGGGTGCTGGTTCTGGAGAAGCATCATCTCCATTAAGAGCTTTATTACATACTTATGACAAATCTATTGGTATGGGTAGAGCGAATAGAGGAAGACATTCTGATCCAGTTGTTGATAAGCTAATTCAAGAGGCGCTTGGAACAGTTGACTCAGACGCCAGAGGTAAACTTTTAGCTGAAGCTACCGAAGTGGCAGTTGGTAAAAACTATGGTGTTATTCCAATTCATTATCAAATGAATACTTGGGCTGCAAAATCTTCTTGTAGCTACACTCCAAGAACTGATGAAAGAACAATAGCAACATATTTAAATTGTAAATAAGTTATAACCTAAGAACCAGAGCAGGTTTGCTCTGGTTCTTATTATTAAAGAATTCTAAAATGACAGCATTTATTTGTACAAGATTCGCTCAAAGTATACTTGTTTTATTTATTATGTCTCTTTTGGTTTTTGGAGGTGTAAATCTAGTAGGTGATCCTGTAGAAATGCTAATTAATCCTGAAGCCGATCAAGCCGAAGTAGAAAGAGTTATCCGCGAACTTGGGCTAGATAGACCTGTAACAGAACAATATTGGTATTTTTTAGTAAACGCCTTTAAAGGGGATTTAGGAAGCTCATTTATTTTTGGAGAACCTGCCCTAAAGTTAATAATCCAGAGAATGCCGGCCACATTAGAACTGGCCTTGTTCTCATTATTTATATCCTTAATTATAGCAATACCTTTAGGAATATACGCAGGATATAACCCTGACAGCAAAGCAAGTAAGGTTATTATGGCAGGTTCTATCTTAGGCTTTTCTATGCCAACATTTTGGGTTGGTATTATATTTATCATGATATTTGCTGTTCAACTTGGATGGTTGCCATCAACTGGTAGAGGTGAGATTGGAACCTTTATGGGCATAAATAGTTCTTTGTTTACTCTAAATGGACTATCTCATGTTTTTTTACCTGCACTAAATTTGGCGTTATTTAAAATTTCTTCAGTCATACGTCTAACACGAGCCGGAACAAGAGAAATAATTCTTCAAGATTATATTACGTTTGCTAGGTCTAAGGGAATTTCTGAAAAAAGAGTTGTATTGATACATGTTTTGAAAAATATTTTAATTCCAATTGTCACTGTTGTTGGCCTTGAATTTGGTTCCTTAATCGCCTTCTCAACAGTTACTGAAACTGTGTTCGCATGGCCTGGGATGGGAAAGTTAATAATTGATTCAATTTATAATCTTGATCGTCCAGTTATTGTTGCATACTTAATGATCATTGTAACATTTTTCGTATTTTTAAACTTAATTGTCGATATAATATATACGTTCTTAGATCCACGAGTAAGAATTAAAGGGGATCATCAATGAACCCAAAATTAAGAAAATTTATAGAATTCTGTAAAGATTTTTCTTCAAACAAGGTTGCTCTTGTCGCTTTTTTTATTTTTTTACTTATTCTATTCGTAGCAATATTTGCACCTTTAGTATCTCCGACTGATCCTTACGATCTCAATACTGTTAGTATTATGAATAGTAGGTTACCACCATTTTCAGAAGATTTTTCTGGTAATTATTTTTTACTTGGTACTGATGGCGCAGGCAGAGACATGGTTTCAGCTATATTCTATGGATTGAGGGTAAGTTTAGGAGTTGGCGTTCTATCAGGTATTTTTGCTCTGATAATAGGTTCATTTTTTGGAATTTCTGCAGCTTTTTTTGGCGGTAGATACGAGTCATTAATTATGAGAATTGTGGACATTCAGCTAAGCTTTCCATCTATTTTAGTTGCTTTAATTATCTTAGCTGCTTTTGGAAAAGGTGTTGAAAAAACTATCATTGCTCTAATTTTAGTACAGTGGGCTTATTATGCTAGAACAGCACGATCAAGTGCTCTAGTTGAAATAAATAAAGAATATGTTGATGCTGCTAGATGTTTAGCATTCGGAAACACACGAATAATGTTTAAACATATATTGCCTAACTGTATGGCTCCGTTAATTGTTGTCGGTACTTTGCAAACGGCACACGCAATTTCTTTAGAAGCCACACTAAGTTTTTTGGGTTTAGGTCTTCCAATAACCGAACCTTCTTTGGGTCTTCTAATAGGAAATGGTTTTGAATATATGTATAGTGGCGACTTTTGGATTAGCATATTTCCAGGCGTTGCATTACTTATAACTGTCGCTTCTATAAATTTAGTCGGAGATCATCTGCGGGATATGTTTAACCCAAGGCTTCACTAAAATTTCTAATAATAGTCACTTAATTTATAGGCTAGTCTTACTGCTGTTTTACCTGGAAATAATCTTTTGGAAGGCATAATTAAAATAGTTTCTTCGTAGGGAGCATATACTTCTTCATTATCATCTTTCCCAATCAACACTCCCTTTTTTAAGGTTTCGAAACCTTGCCAATCTTGATCAAATTTAAAATTTTCACTTTTGATAGTTATAATTTTTCCAACTTTATAAACATCATTTTGAAAATTTAATACTTTATTTTTATAGATAAAATCATCTGCAAAATTTTCATCCATTATTGAAGTAGTTCGTAAAAATCTTATCATAGTCTCAATTGCAACAATTTCAGAAGACTTGGCCCAATGTTGCCCACATTCAACTAGAAGAGCATTTTTTTGACTTTCTTTATTAGAAAAGCCAAAATAGTCTCTCATTCTCATTCCTTCATTATGTCCGGAATCAGATATTATTGGCATTTGCATACCTACATCGCGAGCGAAATCAATACCTTTATTTAACATTCCAGCCATCATAAGAGGTACGCAAGGTTTTTGCATTGAATGTATATCCAACAAATAATCGACTTGAGAGACGATATTTTTAACTTCATTAGCTCTTAAAAATTCACTAGTTCTTTTTCTTTTGGGATTTTCTAATACACCTTCTGCCCATAATCTATTAAAATCCTCTTCAACCCATCTTGTTCTATTTGGATTAAGAGGATCAAATGCTAAATAAGCCTCAACATTCATAAAACCTAAAGTTAATTTTCCACTTAATGGTCTATAGTCATTTTTAAGAAACCAATCTATAGCAAGTGCCCCACAAGGTTCATTACCATGTACAATTGATGATATAAAAACATGTGGACCACTTAAACCACTATCTAATGTAATAATATAATCAATGCCTGTGTTAGAATTTTTGTAAGGTGAAATATCAGGATTGACTAATTCAACTGGAAATTCGTTTTTATAATCTAATTTAGGATCGTTCATAGTTTTTAATTTTAAACCTTCATTCCATCAAATGGTTTGACGTAGTGATCCTCTCCTAGTTTAATCATTTGAACATATTCGGGTTCATAGCCTATTGGCTTTAATAAACTTGGAATTTCATCATTCATTAAGTTTAACTTCTTTTTTCTCTTAGTTGGATCTGCTATTGGAACCGCAGCCATCAATTTTTTTGTATAAGGGTGTTGAGGATTTTCAAATATTTGGCTTCTAAGTCCAATTTCTACTATTTCACCCAGATACATTACTCCTATTCTGTGACTTACTCTTTCAATTACGGCCATATCATGACTTATAAATAGATAGGTTAAACCAAATTCTTCTTGTAATTCCATCATCAAGTTTACTACTTGAGCCTGAATAGAAACATCTAGTGCTGAAACTGCTTCATCAGCTATTATTAACTTAGGTTCTAATGCCAGAGCTCTAGCTATTCCAATTCTTTGTCTCTGTCCTCCAGAGAGTTCATGTGGATATCTAGAGTAATATTGTTCATCAAGTCCAACACGATTTAATAATTTTATTACCCTACTATTTGATCCCAACTTAGGCTCTAATCCGTGCACCATTATTGGTTCCGCTATAATTTGACCAACAGTCATTCTTGGATTTAAAGAAGCAAAAGGATCTTGAAAAATCATTTGCATCTTTTTTCTATATTGTATCATTTCTTTATTATTTAAATTAGTTAAGTCTACGCCTTCAAAAAAAACTTCACCTCTTGTTGGTGATGTTAATCCTATTATACTTCTTCCTGTTGTGGACTTTCCACAACCACTCTCACCAACCAATCCAAGTGTTTCGCCTGGTTGCAAGTTAAAACTTATATTTTCAACTGCATGAATATTTCCACCTGCTCTTCCAAAGTCTTGTTTGATTAAAAACCTTGTAGTCAGACCTTTGACTTCAAGCAATGGAGAAGAAGTCCTATTTACAGTATCTTTCATTTCTACAACTTTTTTTGTTGAAATTTTCTCTTTATTTTTGTGTTCATCAGAAGATTTAACATCAAGATTAACAAATTTTGCTGGTAGTTTTTTACCAATCATACTTCCAAGTTTTGGGACAGCTGCCAATAAAGACCTAGTGTATGGATGTTTAGGATTTTGAAATATTTCAATAGCAGTGCCTTCTTCAACTTTTTTACCTGCAAACATGACAACGACTCTGTCAGCAACCTCAGCCACAACACCCATATCATGAGTAATAAACATTACTGACATACCTATGTCTCTTTGTAACATTTTTATCAAATCCAGTATTTGTGCTTGTATTGTGACGTCCAATGCTGTTGTAGGTTCATCTGCAATTAATAATGAGGGCTTACAACTTAATGCCATTGCAATCATAACTCTTTGTCTCATTCCACCAGAGAGTTCATGTGGATATTGATTTAACCTTTTTTCTGGTTCAGGTATTCTTACCAACTTGATCATTTCAAGTGCAATTTCAAAAGCCTCTTTTTTTGTTTTGCCTTGATGCTTAATTATTGTTTCAGTAATTTGCATACCAATAGTAAAAACTGGATTTAGTGATGTCATAGGTTCTTGAAATATCATTGAGATGTCATTGCCTCTGATATCTCTCATTTTTTCTTGATCAAGCCGAGTTAAATTTAGATTAAGATTGTTTTTTGATTGAAGGTTTATTTCACCAGAAACTATTCTACCTCCAGAATAATCAGTAAGTCTCATTAAAGATAATGCCGTAACAGACTTACCTGAGCCTGATTCACCTACTATTGCAATAGTCTCACCTTTATTGATTTTAAAAGAAATGCCATCAACAGCTTTTACAATTTTATCTTTTAATTGAAATTGAACTTTAAGATCTTTTACTTCAACAACTGATTCAGGAGTTTTATTTTTGATATTCAAATAACTTTTATTCATAGAATACCTTTTTCAATTTGTAATTTAATCTCATTTAACAAACTTCCAATATTTGTTTTTAAAAGATCAAAATTGTCTGATTTTATTCTTGTTATTTCATCCATATATAATCTTCTATTAACTTCAATTTGGACTGAATTCTTATTTGTTTTAGGATCACTATAAGCATCTGTAAGTTCCATACCTTTATATGGATCATTAATATCAACAGAGTAGTTTAAACTTCTTAAAAAATCTACAATAAGGTCAGTAAATTCTCTTTTACAAGATGTTCCATCTCTATCACCAATAACAAAATCTGGTCTCCTAGTACCTTTTTCTTGATCTGACATTACTGTGGCTTTGTTTTGCATTGAATGAGCGTTTATGTGATAAAACTTTCCAAAATTTTGATAAGTACTACTCATAATTTCTTTAAGTGTTTTATGATAAGGTCTATGATAATTTTTAACCCTGTGAATGAATTCACTAAATTTTATTTTATTTGCATACATAGGCTCTCCTTTTGGAGGAATGCGCAACCAAATCAGACCAATCCCTAATTCACTCTTAATTGTAGGGTTGAATAAAAATTTTTCTTTCTTGACGTCAAAATCAATAAGTTCTTCACTTGGAAAATCAGTTTCTGCTCTATTGGGATCTATATAAGATCTAGGAAAATTAGCATTTAGAATTACACCACCTATTTCAGAAACATAATTGTATAATTCATCAACATATGAGTCTTCTGCTTGTCTTAATTTTAAAAATTCAGCTTGATGATTAAAATCAGATGGATAAATAACTCCACTATGAGGAGAATCGACTATCAAAGGAATAGATTGACCTTCTTCTCCATCAACGTTTAAAATCGTATCTAGCAAAATGGATTCCTTATTTTCAAAATGTATAAATATTATTGAGTGTAGTAAAAATGAATATCAAGCAAAAAATTAAAGATATAATACCAGAAATGACGGAATGGAGACATCAAATACATGAGAAACCAGAAATAGCATATCAAGAAAAAGTTACATCTAAATTTATAGCCAATAAATTAAAAGATTTTGGAATAGAAGTAATTGAAGAATTTGGCAAAACAGGTGTTGTAGGAATTATTCAAGGAAAAGAAAATAAAGGACAAAAAAAATCTATTGCGATACGTGCAGATATGGATGCCCTTCCAATGACTGAAAAGACTAATTTGTCATATTCTTCAAAAAATGAAGGAGCAATGCATGCTTGTGGACATGACGGACATTCTACAATGTTATTAGGAGCTGCAAAATATTTGTCAGAAACAAAAAATTTTTATGGAAGAGTTTATTGTGTTTTTCAACCCGCTGAAGAAGGAGGTAATGCAGGGGCTAAAGCAATGATTAATGATGGTCTTTTTAAGAAATTTAAAATCGATAGTGTTTGGGGAATTCATAACTGGCCAGGTATTCCAGTTGGTGAAGCAGTTATCCATGAGGGTTTTGCTATGGCTGGAGGTGACATAATTGTAATTGAAGTAAAAGGTAAAGGTGGACATGCAGCACAACCTCAATATGCAAATGATCCTATGGTAGCTGCTGGATTAACTATCACTGCACTTCAAAGTTTAATATCTAGACAATTAGATCCATTTAAAAGTGCTGTCTTATCTATAACAAAAATTGAAGGTGGATCTGCTTTTAATGTAATCCCTGACACTGTAACTATTGGCGGAACCCTTAGATCTACAGATCAAAAAAATAGAATTGAAATGCTAGATAAAATAAAAAAGGTTGCGTCTAATACTTGTGCAATTAGTAATTGTGAAGTGAATATTGAAATTCGTCCTGGATATCCGCCGACTATAAACAACAAGGAATGCGCTAAACTTGCTTCTAAAATTTTTAAAAAAACTTTTGGTGACAACTCAATTAATTTAAAAGAAACACCAACAATGGGTTCAGAAGATTTTTCTTATATGCTAGAAGAAAAACCAGGAGCATATATATGGCTTGGAGCTGGGGCAAGCTCAGAAAAGCTACATAGTCCCTTCTATGATTTTAATGATGAACTTTTACCCATTGGAGCCCAATACTGGATAGATCTAGCTGAAAATATTCTTGTTGAATAAAGTTCATAATAGAATTTTCCCATTTATATAACTTTGAGCTTCTTTTGTCTTTGGCTTTTTAAAAAAGTTAATGGCCTTTGTTTGTTCAAGGAGTTTTCCTTTATTAAAAAAAAGTATTTCCTTAGCTAATCTTTTTGCTTGACCCATATCATGTGTAGTTAAGATTATGGTCTTCCCTTTTTTGTTTTCATCTAAAATTATTTCTTCAATTAAATTTAAACTATAGGGGTCTAAATTGGCGGTTGGCTCATCTAAAAGTAATAGAGAAGGATTAATTAACAAAGCCCTTGCAAGAGATAATCTTTGTTGTTCTCCACCTGACAATAATCTAGCGGGTTTATACTTATAAATATCTAAACCTACTCTTTTTAAAAGATTTGTAATTTGAAGATTAGATATCTTATTTTTTTTCTCTAAAACAAATTGCATATTCTCTAAAACAGTTCTTCTTAAAAGTGTAGGCTTTTGAAAAACTAGTGCCATATCTTTTCTAATGTGATCATTAATTTCTCTTGAATTAAAATAAATTTTTCTGGACTCGACCCCAATTAATCCATTTATGCTTTTTAGAAACATACTTTTACCAGCTCCATTAGGACCTAAAATTGCAATAATTGATTCATTATGAATTTTACAATTAATTTTATCCAAAATTTTAATTTCACCTAATAAAATAGATAAATTAGACACAACTATAGGAGTTAATAATTTTGTTTTTTTTTGTTTATCAAACATACATTCTCCTTTTTGCTCTAGTTTTTAAAGTAATTAGAATTAGGTTTATAATTAAGGCAATCAATAAGAGGATAATACCTAAGGCTAAAGCCAAAGATAAATTTCCCTTAGACGTTTCCAAAGCAATTGTAGTCGTCATAACTCTTGTTAAGTGATCTATATTACCACCTACAATTATTACAGCGCCAACTTCAGAGATAGCTCTACCAAACCCAGCTAAAATTACTGTTAAAATTGAATATCTAGCATCATACAAACATGCGATAAGAGCTTTATGAGATGAAATAACTAGAGATTTGAAAAGGTCTTTATATTCTTCATTAATTTCTTCGATTATTTGTGCTGTTAATGAGACAATAATAGGAATAATCAAAATCATTTGAGCAATAATCATAGCCGAAGGTGTGTATAAAACACCTAACCACCCAAATGGACCAGATCGTGAAATTAATAAATATACAATTAATCCTACCACAACTGGAGGTAAACCCATCATGGCATTAAATATAATTAAAACAGTATCTCTACCCCAAAAATTTTTAATAGCCAAATATGTCCCTATTGGTAAACCCACTAAACAAGATAAAAATAGTGAAAGACAACTAACTTTCATTGAAAGTAGAAGTATCTCAAAAAAATCTTTATCTAGAGTTAAAACTAAATCAAATGCACGTGTAAATGATTCTAATATCATACATAATTACCTTGATTATTTATGTTTTAATATGTTAATTTATGTGAAATTTACATAATATGCAATTAATTTAACTTTTTGATGTTTGTTTTATCTAAAAATTTATTTTTATTATTTTTATTATTTACTCTTCCAAAGCTTAGCTTTGGCAAAGATGCATTAATTATTCAATCAACTACCTCTACTTATAATTCTGGGTTTTATAATTATATACTTCCAATAGTAAAATCAAAAATCAATGTGGACGCACATGTGGTATCTGTTGGCACTGGTGCAGCATTAAAAAATGCCAGTAATTGTGATGGTGATGTTGTCATAGTGCATGCAAAAGAAAGAGAATTAAATTTTGTTAAAAAAGGCTTTGGCATAAATAGAAAAGACCTTATGTACAATGATTTCATAATTATTGGACCTAAAGAAAACCCTGCGCAAATAAATGATAAAGACAGTCCATTAGAAGCATTTAAAAAAATATTTAAAACATCATCTATCTTTGTCTCACGTGGTGATGATTCAGGCACTCATTTTAAAGAAATGAGCATTTGGAAAAAAACTAAGTTAAATCCATTAAAGTTTTCGGGTAGATGGTATAGAGAAGTTGGGTCTGGAATGGGGGCAACTCTAAATTTAGCAAATGGTATGGGAGCCTACACTATAACAGATAGAGCATCATGGATAAATTTTAATAATAAAGGTGAATTGAAAATGTTTACCGAAAAGAGCAATATTTTATTTAATCAGTATGGAATTATACTAGTAAACCCTGCTAGATGCCCAAATGTAAAATCTAATATTGCTAATAAGTTTATCAAATGGCTTACCTCCCCTGAAGGACAAACCAAGATAAAGGCATTTAAAGTAAAAGGTGAGCAATTATTTTTCCCAAATGCTAACTAATTTTTAAATTGATTAAGAGGTAAAATATGAGAGTTTTTCATTTCTTGAAGGGATATGCTTGAAGACATCTTAGTAAACTCAAGCTCTCCAATTAACTTCTGTTGAAAATTATCGTACTCCTCTATACTTGGAGCAACAATCTTCAACATATAATCCGTATCTGAACCAGTAAGCCTGTGGGTTTCAATAATTTCGTCATACTTATTTATTATATTTTGGAATCTATCAATCCAGTCTTTTGAATGATGACTTACTCTTATCGACAAAAAAACAACAATTGATAAATTAATAGCTTTTCTATTAAGAACAATTGTTCTCGCAGAAATGACACCTACTTCTTCCATTTTTTTTATTCTATTCCAACAAGGAGTTGGAGACACACCCACTTTCTTAGAAATTTCAGACAGAGGTAACCCAGCATTTTTTTGTATAACACTTAATATTTTAATATCAATTTCATCTAACATAGCAACTCTAAAAGAATATCTTTCTAATATTAGTATTTATAAAAAAAATTTTTTAATTTACAATATATTTATTTGCTTTTAAAGAATATTTATCTATAAAGATGCGGTTATACCACCATCAACATAAAGTGTATGACCATTTACAAAATTTGAGGCTGCAGAACTTAAAAAGATACTAGCACCTACTAGTTCATGAACCTCACCCCACCTACCTGCCGGAGTTCTTTTTTTTAACCACACTGTAAAATCACTATCGGAAACAAGAGCGGCATTCAATGGTGTATCAAAATATCCTGGTGCAATAGCATTGCATTGAATACCATATTTCGCCCAATCTGTTGCCATACCTTTTGTAATATTTCCTACAGCACCCTTTGTTGCTGTATAGGGAGCAATACCTGGTCTAGCAAGAGATGTTTGGACACTGGCTATATTTATAATTTTACCTTCGCCTCTTTTAATCATATATTTTGCAACAACTTGACTTACATTAAAAACTGAAGACACATTTGTTTTTAATAATTCCTCAAACTTATCTCGTGGGAAATCTTCTAAGGCAGTTCTAAATTGCATTCCAGCATTATTAATTAAAATATCAATTGGACTAATTTCTTTTTCAAATTTATCAATAGATCGCTTGGTCTGTTCATAATTAGTAACATCAAAGCATAATTGATAGATATTTTGTTTAGTATTAATTGCTTCAGCTGATTGTTTTAACTTTTCAATATTTCTACCATTCAGTATTATATCAGAGCCAGCATCAGCCAAACCCTTAGCTAAAGCATAACCAATTCCTTGTGATGAGCCGGTTATAAGAGCTGTTTTACCATTAAGATCAAATAATTTTAATCCTGAAACCATTTCTTTTCCTTTTTGAATTTATGTAAAAATACAGTAATAATAAAAAGATTGCCAATTATCTTTCTAAAATTTAAGTTTAAACTCTAATTAGATAAAGGCGTATTTAATGAAATCTCTACGAATTCATGGTCCATTAGACTTAAGGATAGAAGATTATCAAGTTGATAATTTAGGCGCTAATCAAGTTGAAATTCATATTGCCATCGGTGGTATTTGTGGAACAGACCTACATTATTATAAACATGGTGGATTTGGACAAATTAAGTTACGGGAGCCAATGATTTTAGGTCATGAAGTTTCTGGATTTATTTCAAAAATTGGCTCAAATGTAGAAAATTTATCAATTGGACAATTAGTTTCTGTATCGCCATCAAGACCATGTAATAAATGTAATTTTTGCCTTAAGGGTAATCAAATTCAATGCATGAATATGAAATTTTATGGATCTGCAATGCCATTTCCGCACATACAAGGTGCATTTAGAGAAACATTAATAGCTGAAGATTTTCAATGCGTTCCCGCTGATGGCCTGTCTCCAGAAGAAGCTGCAATGGCAGAACCACTTGCAGTTTGTCTTCATGCTATAAAACAAGCAGGAAAGATTTTAGGAAAAAAAGTTATAGTTACTGGATCAGGACCTATTGGGACATTATGCGTGGCAGCCGCCAGAAGATCTGGAGCAGAAGAAATAATAGTTACAGATATTTCTACAAATGCTCTTTTGTTTTCAAATTCTGTGGGAGCAGATAGAGTTATAAATGTTCTAAAAGAACATGATCAATTAAAAAACTATCAATTTAACAAAGGTTATTTTGATATAGCTATTGAATGTTCGGGATCTGCGCAAGGTATTAGCGACTCAATAAATTGCCTCAAGCCTAAAGGCACCTTGATACAACTTGGTCTTGGAGGAGATGTTTTGATTCCTCTAGTATCAGTTACAACAAAAGAGTTAAATTTAAAAGGCTCATTCAGATTTCATTCAGAATTTGAATTAGCTGTTAAAATGATGAAAAAAAAATTAATAGACGTAAATCCATTAATCACTCATAAAATAGAATTTAAAAACGCAATTGATGGTTTTGAACTTGCAATGAATAACAATAAAAAAAGTATGAAAGTTCAACTAGCTTTTTAAAGATTTAGTACGCAAGCGAAAATATAAAAGTCTTCAGGCCTAAAAAGAAAACAAACAGAGTTATAATAATTAGAACACCTAACAATCCTTTACCTATTTCCTTGATCATTAATTATACCTATTTACTATTAAAGTGGATCATACCAAGATCTTTAATATTATAACCCTTTAATCTTGAAGCAATGTAATTAAATTCTATCGTTTTAGAAAATTGAAAAAGTTTTTGAAACGGTTTTTCAAACCATGAAAATCTATCAATTACTAAATCAAATCTTTCTTCAACCACTGGAATAAATTTAAGTTTATACTTTTCTGCCTCTGATGCTAGACCAAGAGTTACGTCAGCTTGATCAGATAAAACTAATGATACTGCATCAATTTCAGAATAAACAATTTCTGTTTTGAGAAAATCTGATAAATTCAAATTTTCACTTTCCAACAAATTTTTTAAATAATTATCAGCTCCTGAACCAGGTTGTCTTGAAACTAATTTTTGACCTTTAAAATCTTTTATTTTCTTCTTAGATCCATTAGTTGGCTTGAATATTAAACCTCTTTCTCTTTTTGCCCATTCCATAAGAACAAAATCTTTATCATTTAAATACTCTTCAACACTTGTGATATTCCATTTTTTTGAAATAAAATCATAAATGTGAAGTCCTGATGCAATTCCTTGATTTAATTTAAATCTTTCAAGCCCTTTATTACTCCCATCAAAAGACAAAGCTATACCTGATCCAGATTGTTTTATTGCATACTCGAGAAGAGGATCATGGCTTCCTAAAAATACATCTGGTAGATATTTTTTATTATCTACTGAATTGTTTTTACCAGCTATCCAATTAGCTACTTCTTCTTTAGAAAACAATAATTTTCCCATTACTCTAGAAAATGGCACTTCTTCTTTAGAAACTAGATCATAAACTTTTCTTGGTTTAACTCTAAGAAACTCCGCTAATTCATCAGTTGTAAAATAATCAGACAAATGCTTATACCATAAAAATATTTAGTTTATTTTAGCATTATATTCTATAATCAGTTAATGAAAAGTAGATCAACAAACATAAAACGTTCTTCCTTACCACCCAACTTGGTTAAAGAGAATGAAAATGGTATTCGAATTAAAGTATACATTCAGGGTCACATGATTGGTGCTGGTAAGATGGAACTTTTTCATTTAGTTCATCAAAAAGGATCGGTAAGGGCTGCAGCAAATTTTATGGGCATGAGTGCCAAGCGAGCAAAACTTTTGCTCAACACTATAGAAGAAGCATTTCCAACTCCTATTTTAGAAAAGCAAAAAGGAAATAAAGGAACACTTTTAACATCTTTTGGTAAAGAATTATTAGCAAAATACTTAAGTTTAAATAAACATCTATCACAGGAAGCAGAAAATTTTATTCAGTGGGCAGCTTCTAAACAACGTTAAAAATTAGGTTTAAAAATGAAAAATAGTAAAGAATTTCTAATATCACCAGATTTAGAGAATGATAATTTAACAAAAGAGATTGAAGGAATTAACGAAGCCGGAGAAAGTATAAAACTTCCTGTAGTTAAAGAAATACCTCTAACAATTTATTTAAACAAACAGGAAATAGTCACTGCAATGACACTTGGTGATATGCCTGATCTTCTTGCAGTCGGATATTTACTAAACCAAAACATGCTCAAAAAAAATGACATAATTTCTGAAGTTACATACGATGATGATTTACAAGTTGTAATAGTAAGGACAAAAAGAAAAACAAATTATGAAGAAAAAATGGAAAAGAAAATAAGGACAAGTGGTTGTGCTGTTGGAACAGTGTATGGAGATATAATGGATGATTTTGAGTCTATAAATCTCGATAAAACAACTAAAATTAAAACTTCTTGGATTTATTCGATTTCTAAAAAAGTTAATACTAGACCAAGTCTTTATCTCAAAGCTGGTGCGTTACATGGATGTGTTTTATGTAAAAACGATATCCCCCTAGTTTATGTTGAAGATGTTGGAAGACATAATGCTGTTGATAAAATTGCAGGGTGGGTTTTTTTAAATAATGAAAATACCAGTGATAAAATTTTTTATACTACTGGTAGACTCACCTCAGAAATGGTAATTAAAACGGTTCAAATGGGCATTCCTATTTTAATATCTAGGTCAGGCTTCACAGAGTCAGGTGTTACACTTGCGAAACAAGCCGGTCTAACATTGATAGGAAGAGCAAAAGGAAAAAGAATGATTATTGCTAATGGTATTGAAAGAGTTGTTTTCGATAGTGATGTAAAATCAGTAAAAAATGTAGATGTGGTGTCTGCACAAAGATCTATAATTAGTTGAGGCTATAAAATTTGAAAAATATTAATGAGATTATCCCATGTGTTATCCTTGCAGGAGGAAAAGGAAGAAGAATGGGTGGAAAAGAAAAAGCCCTTATCAACCTCCTGGATAGACCACTTATCTCTTATGTCTTAGAAAAAGTTTCTGGAAAAGCTGCACCTATTGCATTAAATATAAATACCAATTATGAAAAATTTCAAAACTTTGGTTACGAAATTCTTGAAGATCCACTAAAAGGACACTTAGGTCCATTAGTTGGCATTTTAGCTTCCCTAAATTGGGCAAAAAATATAAAGCAAAATTGGGTTCTAACTTTACCTTGTGACACACCTTTTCTCCCAAAAAATTTAATTGAATCTCTAGTAAAAGCTAAAAATGAAAATCCAAATGTAGATTTAGTTGTTGCAAAATCTAGAGGCTTTAACCATCCTGTAATTGCGTTATGGAAAACTGACAATAATTTAATATTAAAGAAAGCAATTGAAGAAGGTATAAGAAAAATTGATATTTTCACTTCTCAACTTAAGACTGCTTATGTAAATTTTGATAACATTGATACATCAAAATTTGATCCTTTCACAAACCTAAACTCACCTAAGGATTTAATAACTGCAAAGCAAATACTTGGGAAACTTCCACCCATATTTGGTCTTGCTGGTTGGTCTGGATCTGGGAAGACAACATTATGTACTAAATTGATAGAAAATTTTACAAAAATTGGAATTAATGTCGGAACACTCAAACACGCTCATCATAAATTTGATATCGATAAACCAGGTAAAGATTCATATAATCTAAGGAAAGCTGGAGCTCGACCAATAGTAATTTCATCCAAAGAGAGATTTGCTCTTATTCAAGAAAATGACAATGAAGAAGAAAAAAGTTTGTTTGAAATGTTGGAAATTTTTGCCAAAAGTCCATTAAATAAATGTGATATAATAATAGTCGAAGGTTATAAAAACGAAAACATCCCAAAACTTGAAGTTTTTAGACGTGAAATCGGTAAAACATTTTTACATGAGGACGATAGTAATATTTTTGCAATAGCTTCAGATGAGAAGTTAAATACAGATATTCCCTCATTAGATTTAAACAACATAAGCGCTATAATTGACTTATTAATTAAAAAATTTGAGATTGCTTAAATATAAGTGGAGCATAACATGCCTAAAACCCAAAATAACAATAATACTGCAAAGCCAAAATTTTTAAACCTTTGGCCTACTCAGTTTATGGAAATGTCATTACCTGGACATGAAAATGCAAACTCTGTGATTGCAGATATAGTATTGTCAAACAATGCATCTCAAGAGAATATGACAGAAAACTATATAACTCAGAATATTTTAGAAATGGA
Source organism: uncultured SAR116 cluster alpha proteobacterium (assembly GCA_902616615.1). GTDB lineage: Bacteria > Pseudomonadota > Alphaproteobacteria > Puniceispirillales > Marisalimonadaceae > Marisalimonas. The sequence continues at coordinate 60,683 of CACMTN010000011.1, forward strand.
TCATCCTGCTATGTTTTGGCTAAAACAATGTATTGATAGAGCTGTATATGATTATGCACAACAATCAGGGGTAAATTATGAATTAAACTGGTCAATCCAGGGCTGGGGCAATGTTAACATGAAAGGAGATTATCATAATCTTCATAATCATCCCCATTCTTGGTTATCAGGAACCTATTATATAAATGTTCCTGACCAATCAGATGCTGAAATATATAGATCTGACCTCAACCCAGCCTCAATTAGTTTTTTTGATCCACGCCCTCAAGCAAATATGAATTCAATCAGAGGTGATAACCAAGTAGATCCTGAACATAGAGTTTTACCTAAGTCAGGAGATCTACTTTTGTGGCCAGCATTTCTACATCACCTTGTACATCCTAATATGTCTGATTTTCCAAGGATATCAATTTCTTTTAATGTAATTGTTAAATGGGATAAAAACCTAATACCCAACTAAAATAAATTACAAGCATCTATGTTCAAAAGGGTAAAATTTAAGAAGCTGTCCTATATTAACTGTTTCATAATCCATAGGTATTTCTACTATACCATCTGCACCAGTTAATGAAGAAATCACACCTGCTCCTTTTCTTCCATGTATTTTCAAAAAATCTCCATTATCCTTACTTATAATTTTAGCTCTCAAATACTCTGCTCTACCTTTTCTTTTCTTATGCTCAAAACCTGAGGGAATTTTTACAACTAATGGTTCTAAATCAACACCACCAGCTAGTTTAATTAAGAGTGGTTTTATTAATAACTTTGA
>CACMTN010000012.1 GCA_902616615.1 uncultured SAR116 cluster alpha proteobacterium
TCTAGTTATTGACTGCACTGGTAAATATAAAAAAACCTTAAAGCTTCAAAAATATTTTGATAAAGGAATAAAAAAAATAATCGTATCAGCTCCTATAAATGAGGATAATGTTGTAAATATTGCCTATGGAGTTAATCATAATATTTATAAACCAAAAGAACATAAAATAATAACAGGGGCAAGTTGCACGACTAACTGCATAGCTCCAATTATTAAAGTTTTACATGAAAATATTGGTATAAACCACGGTTCTATAACAACTATTCATAATTTAACTAATAGCCAAACTCTAGTTGATATTCCTCATAATGACCTTAGAAGAGGCAGATCTGCCATTAACAACCTAATACCTACCACCACAGGTTCAGCTAAAGCTATTTCATTAATTTATCCAGAATTAAAAGGAAAATTAAATGGACATGCCGTCAGAGTCCCTATTTTAAATAGTTCTTTAACTGATTGTGTTTTTGAGATGAAAGCATCAACTAATAAGGATCAAATCAACAACCTACTAAAATCAGCAAGTGAAAACGAATTAAAAAATATATTGGGATACGAAGAACGTCCATTAGTCTCAACTGACTTTATAAATGATCCTAGAAGTTCAATTATTGATAGCTTATCTACAATGGTTGTTAATGATACACAGGTTAAAATCTATGCTTGGTATGATAATGAATGGGGTTACGCCAATAGATTAGTTGATATTGTAAATATGGTGGTCAAAACTTTTTAAAATAATGATCAAACTTAATAATAATGAAATTTCTTTTGCTCTAATAACTTTTGCTTATTGGTTTTTTATGTTAACTGACGGCGCATTGAGGATGTTAGTTTTACTTCATTTTCATGTTCTAGGTTACTCGCCCCTTCAATTAGCATATTTATTTTTATTATATGAATTTTTAGGCATGATTACCAACCTTGGTGCTGGATGGATTGCAAAAAAATTTGGTCTTAATACAACCTTGTTTTCTGGAATAATCCTTCAAATACTCTCTTTAATGATTTTAACTCAACTAGATCAAACATGGAGCACTACTTTATCAGTTCTTTTTGTAATGTTTACACAGGGTTTGTCTGGCATTGCTAAAGATTTAACAAAGATGAGCGCTAAAAGCTCTGTTAAACTACTATCCCCTAATAAGAACTCAAAATTATTTAAATGGGTTTCTCTTATGACTGGATCCAAAAATGCTGTTAAAGGATTTGGCTTCCTAACAGGAGCTCTTCTTCTTTCTTTTACTAGCTTTGAAACCTCACTTATGATAATGGCCTTAATTCTTGCTTTAATGTTCGCATTATTATTAATTAATTTAAAAACTAATATTTCTGAGGTTAATAAGAAGTCAAAGTTTTCAGAGGTTTTTTCAAAAAACAAAGATATTAATTACCTTAGCCTTGGAAGAGTTTTCCTTTTCGGATCTAGAGACACATGGTTTGTTGTAGGGTTGCCTATATTTTTATACTCAGCTTTATCGGATGGTTCATTAGACGGAAATAAAAAAGCCTTTTTTATTATTGGAACATTTATGGCTTCATGGACTGTATTTTACGGATTTGTTCAAACCATCACTCCCAAAATATTATCAAAAGATAAATCTTTCAACAAACAAACTAAGTTTTGGGCTGGGTTTCTAATAGCAATTCCACTGCTCTTGATAGGCTTCAACTATTATTTTGAAGAATATAGTATTTATAATGTTACATTTTTACTTTTTATGTTTGGATTTGTGTTTGCTATAAATTCATCTATTCATTCTTTTTTAATTTTAAATTATACAAATAACAAAAGAGTAACACTTGATGTTGGATTTTATTATATGTCCAATGCTTTTGGCAGATTAATTGGAACATTATTATCTGGACTTGCCTTCCAATATGGAGGTTTCACAATGTGCCTTTTCATTACTTCAATTTTACTAATATTAAATAGATTATCTATAGAAAAACTTAATTTAAAAAAAGTTGAAACTTAATCAAAACTCTCAACATTTTCGTTTTGTTTCGATAAACTAGATTTATAAATAGCCTCTAATACAGAAATATTTTGAAACTTTTCAACGTCGGTGAAAAGATATTTACATTGGCCTTGAATACTATCTATGAAATTGTGAATATTTGCAGATACAGTATCTGTCCATTCATATTTTTCTTCTTTAATTGCAACATTATTCATAACCATTTTCATAAAAGACGGACCTGGTGTATCTGGGTGAGAACTGTCAACTAGCTCAACCCAGCCATTTTCTCCCCAAATAGTTACTCTTTGGTAGTGTGGCGTCTTTAATATTGCTGTGATTTGAGTATTAAGGCCAGAAGAGTGTTGCAAGCTTGCAGTTACTACATCACCTGTTTTAAATTTGAGAGCCCTTTTGGCAGTAGAAGCAAAAACTTTGTCTACTGGACCAAATAACCAAATCATAAGATCTGTTAAATGCACGCCCATGCCTGTCATTCCGGCAGCAGGTGCAAATTCTGGATCAGCTCTCCAATTATCAACTGGTAGGTTAGCTAATTTATCATGACTGAAATGCGCCTCAGCGTGCATGACATTACCTAATTTATTATTATTTATAATTTCTTTTAACCTCATCCATCCCTTTTCAAATCGTCTTTCATGACCAACGCCAAGAACTAATCCATTTTGATTACAAGCATTTATCATTTCTTTAACTTCAGATGATTTTAATGAAAGAGGCTTTTCACAAAAAACATGTATTCCCAATTTTGATGCTTTAAGTGTTTGTTCCATATGAAATGAATTAGGAGTACACAAAACTATTGCTTCAAACGTTTTGGAACTCAAAGCATCATCCAAATCTTTATAGATCTCTAGATTATTAGCTTTTGCTAGTTTTAAAGCCTCTTGATCTGGAAAAGGATCAATTAAATTTACGATTTCAAGTTTATTGGAACGTGACAATCTTTCGATCATCACTTTTCCCCACCAACCAAGACCAGCAATTGAAATTTTAATAGCCAAATTATTACTAAATCATGGTGATGGAATTAATTGATCATTTTGCGGAACAAGCCAACCTTTTTGGACAGCTGGCCTATCTGCCATTTCTTTGTACCACCTAGTGACATTTTTATATTCACTAAGATCAATTTCCTGCCAATCAAATCTAGCAGTCCATGGCCATATTGAAATATCAGCAATACTATATTCTTTTCCAGACATATATTGATGCTGACCAAGGCGCTTGTCCATAACACCGTATAATCTTCTTGCTTCTTTAGAGTATCTCTCCTCAGCATAAGCAGATTTTCCTTTGTTATACTTAACAAAGTGATGCACTTGTCCAAACATTGGACCAACGCCTCCCATTTGCCACATTAGCCATTCAATCGTTCTGTAATATTCATCAGAGTTAGATTTATTAACTAACATCCCACTTTTTTCAGCCAAATACATTAGAATTGCACCTGATTCAAAAAGCGAATAGTTATTATTTTCTTTATCTACTATTGCTGGAATTCTATTATTCGGAGAAACCTCTAAAAAATAAGGCTGAAACTGTTCGTCCTTAGCTATATTTATAGGAAGCACATTATAGGCCATTCCTATTTCTTCTAGCATTATAGAAACTTTTCTTCCATTTGGTGTATGCCAAGTATACAAATCTATCATATTCCTATCCTTACATTTAAAGAGTAATTACAATTCCACCTTTAGTTTTTCTACCTTCAAGCAAATTGTGTGCATCCACGATTTTTTCTAATGGTATTCTGTCATGAATAGCCACTTTTAATCTTCCATCAGCAATTCTACTATAGAGTTGATAGGAAGCATCGTTATACTCATCTCTATTTGCGATGTAAGTAAATAAAGTTGGTCTAGTTGCAAATAAAGAACCTTTTGCAGACAACATAGCTAAATTAAAATCAGTTATAGGGCCTGAAGCTTGCCCAAATAATGCCCATAAACCTCTAGGCTTCAGACAATCTAAAGATCCAGGAAAAACTGATTTTGCAACACTGTCATAAACAACATCACATTTTTGGTTATTTGTTATGCTCATTACTTCAGCAACAAAATCCTGGCTGTTGTAGTCAATCACATGATGGTAACCAGCTTTTTTAGCTGCTTCTACTTTTTCAGGGCCACCTGCTGTTCCAATCATAGTAGCGCCAATTTCACTACCCCATTGCCCCATCAATTGACCAACGCCACCAGCAGCAGCGTGAACAAGAGCAGTCATGCCACTTTCTAACTTAAATGTTAAGTGAAGCAAATAATGTGTAGTTAATCCTTTAAGTGTACTTGCAACTACATCATGATCATCTACATCTACTTTAATCTCTACTGCATGCGCAGCATTAATTAACGCATATTCTGCATATGCCCCAACAGGAGTAACATAAGAAACCTTATCACCTTCTTTTAAAAAATTAACATCAGCTCCAACAGAGTGAACATGCCCTACACCTTCTGATCCTGGAACCTTTATTTTTTCTTGGTTGGGCCAAGGGTATAATCCAGTTCTGAAATAAGTATCTAAATAATTCAAACCAATAGCGTTATTTTTAACAACAATCTGTCCAGGACTTGGTGTTGGTATATCAGCTTCTCTAAGCTTCATATTTTCTGCAGCACCAAAGTCAGTTAATTCTATTACTCTTTGTGTCATTGGACTCCCCCTAAAATTTTAAAAATCATTACATTTTATGATGACTTAAATCAAATTAGAATTTATGATAATCAAAATCAATGTTTTATAATTAATTACTTGTAAAACTAGCAATTATAATTATTTCTATAAAAAACAAATCAGGAGAATTTTATGAGTTTAGTATTGTCAGAATTACCGTATGCAATAGATGCACTTGCTGAGCATGGTATGAGTAAAGAAACAATGGAATATCACCATGATATTCATCACAAAGCATATGTAGACAACGGTAACAACTTGCTTAAAGGTACCGAATGGGAAAATAAAAGTTTAGAAGATATAATTGTAGGCACATACGATGCAAGTAGTGTGGCTCAAAATGGAATTTTTAATAACGTTTCACAACATTGGAACCATGAGCAATTTTGGCAAATGATGGGTCCATCAAAAGTGGGCATGCCTTCAGAATTAGAAAATGCTATAACTAAATCATTTGGAAGCGTAGATAAATTTAAAGAAGATTTCTGTAATGCTGGTGCAACTCAATTTGGTTCTGGTTGGTGCTGGCTTGTAAAAGACAAAGATGGAAGTTTAAAAGTAACTAAAACTGAAAATGGTGTTAATCCAGTTTGCTTTGGACAAACTGCACTTCTAGGATGTGATGTATGGGAACATTCATATTACATAGACTTTAGAAACAAAAGACCTGTCTACTTGAAGAATTTTGTTGATAATCTTGTGAATTGGGAGAATGTTGCTTCAAGACTGTAAAGCAATCAATATCATTAAAATAAAAAGGTGCTAATTAAGCACCTTTTTTTATGCTTTCCATAACAATATCAAAATTTAAAAAGAAGCATTTGCTATTATTTTCTTCATCAAACCCCTCTTCAAGTTTTCTTATTAAACTTTTTTTAACGGCAAAAACAGTATCACTCTCTAAATATTTATCTCCATCTATAAATGCATGTGTTACAAGATCTTTATAACCATTTGCTTTTACCATAAAATGAACATGCGCTGGTCTAAATGGATGTCTGTCTAAACTGTTCAAAAGATCCCCAACTGGCCCATCTACAGGTATCGGATAATATTGTGGTTTAACAGTCCTAAACATATACGATCCATCATGTTGAGACATGAAGGTACCCCTTAAATCAACTAAATTTCCTTCTTTTTGTACGTCATATAATCCATCTGGACCAGATTGCCATACTTCAATACTTGCTCCTGAAATTGCGTTATTGTTAACATCAACAATCTTTCCTTTTACAATACAATTTTCACCCTCGACGTTATTTGCAATATTATCACCATTATTCATTTTTGAAGATGGAGTATGAAACGGCCCCAAAACTGTTGTTTCTGTTTCGTTTTTAGACTTCCTGTTATTAATAGCATCTAGTAACATTGAAACACCCAAGACATCAGATAGAAGTATAAATTCTTGCCTTCTATCGTCACTCATGTGGCCTGTTTTTGTTAAGAACATTATTGCTTTCATCCATTCTTCTTCAGTTGGCTCAACTTCTTTAACAACTTCATGTAAATGAGTAATTATAGAACTCATAATTTCTTTAAGTCTATTATCTTTGATTCCAGCAAAACTATTCAAAACAGCTTCTGTTGCATTCTTCTCGTTAAAGTCCATTTTTTCCTCTTTATCAAATTAAATCATTTAAAGTTTTAGTGAATAATTCAGCACCTTTTTCAATATTTAAATTCCAATTTTCAGGTGAGTTTTCATCAGCATTGTCTGTAATGTATTTATAACAGATAAATTTAATTTTATTTATATAACAGAACTTTGCAATTGAATAGCTTTCCATATCAACTACATCTGATTGTATTATTTGTTTTTCAACTGCGAAATTATCTCCTGTTCCACATGAAAAACCTTCATAATCCAATGAGATTGTATTTACCTTATCAAAAGGGGTTTCACCATATTCAAAGCCTAGTGGTCTAACATCCATATCTCTTTGAAAAAATTTATTTACTTTAATCAAACCACTTAATTTTGGATTTAAAGAACCTACAGTTCCGTAATTTATTATAACATTTGGCTTATATAAATTAAATGCAGCTACAACTGATAAAGCAGCATTTACTTTCCCAACACCAGTATAATAAATATTCCAAGTTGGTATTAGTTTCTTTGGAAGCTCTTTTTCAAGTGCAACTAGTAAAACAGTATTTTTGGGGTCAAGCGGTTCAATCATTATACTTAACCAACGAATATACTTTTGAATTTAAGTTTTTATGACCATTTAATTTTACAAGCTCTATAACAGTTAGTGAAAATAATACGTTTCCCTCTTTATTATTTACCAACTCTTCACCACATCTTAAAGTTCCACCAGTGGCAAGTAAATCATCTACTAAAATTATGTTTTTGTTTTTTAAGTTAATGTTTTGTCTAATAGACATTTTTGATGTGCCATATTCTAAGCTGTATTCTTTTGTTATTACTTTGCCGGGTAATTTTCCTTCTTTTCTAATCATAAAAGATCCAACACCTAAAGCATCAGCTAACAATGTAGAAAACAAAAAACCTCTTGCATCGATACCTCCAATATAATCAACATGATATGATTTTATTATATCTAAAAAAGATGCTTTAACATAACTCATAGCTTGATAATTTGCTATTAAAGGACTGATATCTTTGAATAAGATTCCCTTTGCTGGGAAGTCTGGAATTTCTTCAATATAATCTTTAAGTTTCATAATTTAATTATCCTTTATGTAATTATATGTTAATCATAAAATTATAAATATTTAAATCTTTATAGATAAAACATGAATTATTTAATGCCACACAGTCCCACAAGGGATATCCGAATAACAAAAACTGGATTATTAAGTAAATTAAATTTTGTAGTTAAAGATATGTGCAAAATTAAAAACCATAGAACATCTTGCGGAAATCCTGATTTCTATGAAAAATGCCAACCTGCAGATGATTTTGCACCCTTCTTAAAAAAAATTTTAGAGTCTGGAGCAACTTTAAAAGGAATAACAATATGTGATGAGTTTTTTTACTCATTAATAGGTGAAAATAGACACTACGGAACGCCCACTAACTTAAATGCTCCTGGGTGCGTACCTGGTGGATCAAGCTCAGGTTCAGCCGCTGCATTAACTACAAACTTATATGATTTTTCAATTGGATCTGATACTGGTGGCTCAGTAAGAGTCCCAGCTTCTTTTTGTGGTCTATTTGGTATAAGACCCACACATAATAGAATTAACACAAAAGATGTTTATCCAATGGCACCAAGTTTTGATACTTTGGGATGGTTTGCTAAGGATATTGATATTTTTAAGAAAGTTGGCTCTGTTCTTTTAAATTTGAATGAAAAAACTAAATTTTTATTTAAAGAGTTTGTAATAGCAGAAGATATTTTAGAATTAGCAAGTCCCGAGATTGTTAAACTTTTTAATAATTATATTAATGATAAATTTCCAGAAATTAAAAAAATTCGTCTATCAAAGCATAATAAAAAAGAAATTGCAGAGAATTTTAGAATTCTTCAAGGTGGAGAAATAAAGGAAAACATTATTCCTTGGATTTTAGAAAACAAACCAAAAATATCACCTGAAATAAATAATAGAATTGAAATGGCAATGAAAATTACTACTGATGAAATTAATAAAGCTCAAAAGTTCAGAGAAAAACTTAAAGTAGAAATTGATAAATCATTGCCAAAAGAAATAATTGCCCTTTTCCCAACAACACCTTTTTCATCACTTAAATGTGGTCAAAGTGATGAACAATTAGGTTCATATAGAAAAAAATTAATGGAGTTCACATCGATAGCTGGAATGACATCAAGACCGCAAATATCGATACCGAAATTTAAAGATAATACTGGCCCTATTGGTATATCATTATTAGGATGGAAATATAGCGACGAAATTTTATTAGAAAAATTAATGTATTTATAAGGAATATTTATGACTCGAATTAAAGATTGGAAAGTAGAAAATTTAACTGAAGAACAAAAAAAAATCCACGATACTATTGTGAGTGGCCCAAGAGGTCATGTCGTTGGCCCACTCAGAATTTGGCTTAACAACCCCGGCCTAGCAAGAAGTGCTCAAACAGTTGGAGAATACGCAAGATATGGAACCTCATTACCAAAAGGGTTATCTGAATTAGCTATAATAACTACTGGAAGAGTCTGGTCATCCACATTTGAATGGGAGCATCACGCACCATTGGCCATTGAAGGCGGCATAGATCCAGAAAATGTAAATATTATTAGCATGGGACAAAGACCAAATTTTAAAAAGGCAGAGGAAGAAGCTGTTTTTGATTTTGCTGCTGAAGCTAATATTTTAAAAAATGTTTCTGATAATACCTATAATAACCTTGTAAGCATTCTAGATGAGACCGCGGCAATAGACGTTGTTGGTATATGTGGTTATTACAGCCTAATTTCAATGACACTTAATGTTTTTAAAGTGCCAAGTGATACTGATAAATGGCCATTGCCAGAAATTAAAGATTTTTCTAAAATGCTCAAAAGTTAATTATTACTTGGAAATGTGTATTGAGCACCAGAATGATGGCCGGAAGGCCATCTTCCTGTAACAGTTTTAAGCCTAGTATAAAATCTTACTGCTTCCATTCCATAAACCCCATGACCTCCAAATGCAGATCTTTTCCATCCACCAAACGAATGATATGCCACTGGAACAGGAATTGGTACATTTACACCTACCATACCAATTTGACACTCATTTGAGAACTTTCTTGCAACACCACCATTAGAGGTGAATATCGCTGTTCCGTTCCCATATTCATGTTTATTCACAATATCTAAAGCATAATCAAAATCTTTAGCTCTAACCATTGATAAAACGGGACCAAAAATTTCTTCTTTATAAATGGACATATCAGTTGTTACATTGTCAAAGAATGACCCACCAATAAAAAAACCATTTTCATAACCTTGAAGTTTCAAATTTCTTCCATCAACGACTAATTCTGCTCCTTCTTCTACGCCCTTATCAATATAATTTTGGACTTTCTGAAGATGATCTGAGGTGACTAATGGACCCATTTCTGAGTCAGGATCTAATCCAGGTCCTATTTTTAAATTTTCAATTTTTGGCTTTACTATGTCTTTTATTTTATCCCCAGTTCCTTCACCTACTGAGACCACAACTGAGATAGCCATACACCTTTCTCCAGCAGATCCAAAAACTGAACCCATAATTGCATCACCTACCATCTCCATATCAGCATCTGGCATCACAACCATGTGGTTCTTAGCACCTCCCATAGCTTGTACTTTTTTACCATATTTAGCTGCTTCACTATAAACGTACTCAGCAATCGGGGTGGACCCCACAAAGCTTACACCACTTATATCTTTATGTTGTAAAATTGCATCTACAGTCTGTTTTCCACCATTTACTAAATTTAAAACTCCTGGTGGTATCCCAGCCTCTAAAACAATTTCAGATAACAACCTAGTTGAACTTGGATCTCTTTCAGAAGGTTTGAGAATGAAACAATTACCGCATGCAATTGCTACTGGAAACATCCACATTGGCACCATCACTGGAAAATTAAATGGCGTTATGCCTGCGCAAATTCCCATCGGTTGATAATCAGACCAACTATCAATAGATCTTCCAACATTACTAGTGTAATTACCAGCAAGATGGTTTGGTATTCCACATGCAAATTCAACAACTTCTAATCCTCTCCCAATTTCTCCAAGCGCATCATCGAAAGTCTTGCCATGCTCTTGAGAAATTAATTTTGCCAATTCATTTTGTCGGAATTCTATTAATTCTTTCAACTTGAACATTTTTCTAGCTCTGACTATTGGTGTTGTATTTGACCACTCAGGGAAAATTTCTTTTGCCGACTTGACAGCCGCGTTTATGCATTCGGATGTTCCCGAAACAACTCTTGATGTTTCCTCTCCAGAAGCAGGATTAAAAACTGGTGTAGATGAAAGCCCAGAAAAATTAGCACTTTTCCCATTAATAAAGTGGTCAATTAATTTCATTATTACTCCAAAGAAAATTATTAAATTATTTAAAATTGATTTATAATACTGCAAAAAACTTTTATGAAAGTAAATTGAAAGTTTAATTTAAATGAACAAAAAAAAATTAAAATATCGAGTAACCTATTTAGAAATGAATAGAAAGCCAAATTTTGATTGGCCCAAAAATTTAAAACATAAACTTAGTATATTATTAGCCGAAAGTTTTCCTGCTTGGTATTTTTTGTTCTTCTACAAACAAGTTGGGAGAAATTACTATTGGACGGATTGGTTAAGAAAAAGTGATGATGAAATCGATGAGTTCGTAAATGATAGAAATGTTCTACTTTTTACTTTGATCAAAGATGGATGGCCAGTTGGTTTCTATATGTTGGATTATAGAAAAAAAGATATTTGTGACCTTAGTTTCTTTGGTTTGGTTGACGAAGTGATTGGTATAGGTTTAGGAAAATATTTATTGCAAACAGCTATATTAACAGCATGGGACAGTAAAAAAATAAAGAAATTAACTGTTAACACCTGTTCTCTTGATCATAAAAGTGCAATTTACCTATACCAAAAATATGGTTTTACACCCGTAAAATATATAGATTTAGAAAAAACAGTTTAGATTAGTGAAATTTTTTGCCTTCCAAAAACATTCCTGGTCTATTTTGAGTGGCACTATCTTCCTGCCAAACAACCTCTCCGTTTACAAGAACATTTTCTATGCCATCTGCATGAAGTTTAGGTGATTGATATGACGCTTTATCAATTACTGTTTCAGGATTAAAGATAACTAAATCTGCATAATTACCTATATCAATTGTCCCTCTATTTTCAAGGCCAAAAACAGAAGCACTTTTACCCGTCATTTTATAAACCGCTTCTTCAAGTGGGAAAAGTTGCATCTCCCTAGAATATTTACCTAAAACTCTAGGAAAGGTCCCCCACAAACGTGGATGAGGATGCCGATCCCCAGGTATACCGTCAGATCCAATCATAGAGCCTGGAAATTGTAAAATTCTGTTTAAGTCCTGATCATCCATTTGAAAATAAATAGCCCCTGCTGGATATAATTTATCAATTGTTTCATCAATACTAGTTCCAAATTGTTGAGCTAAATCATTTAAATCCTGGCCAGAAATATCAGGATAGTTATCAGACCATGTAACTAAAACTTTATCTGCACGCTTAACAAAGCTTTTTAATAACATGGTTGAGCTAGCAGTATATGGATAACAGTCAAGATCAAGAAAATTATTCTTTTTAGCCTCTCCGATTAATTCTAACGTTTTTTTGCTTTTTCCCCAATTTTCTCTTCCTGCACATTTATGATGCGAAATTACAGTTCTAACTCTAGCTGTGGAAGATATATTTATAGTTTCATTTACAGATTTTATTACATCAACTGCTTCATTACGCATATGCGTTGTAAAAATTCCATCAAATTCAGGTAATATTTTTGCTAACTCTATAATTTCTGACGTAGGAGCATCATTTGCTGCGGGGTAAGCCAAGCCAGTTGACAAACCAATAGAACCATCTTCAAGAGCTAATTTTAGCTTATCAACCATTTTAGAGATTTCTTTTGTTGTTGCTGGTCTAGCAAATTCACCATTCATAGCCTCAACTCTAAGCATTGAATGTCCAGTTAATAGAGCCAAATTTACAGAACTTGGTTTATTGTTAAACTCTTCCTTATAATCACTTACACGAGGAAACCTAAATACTTCTGATTTTCCTAGAAGTGCTATTGGAGCTGGAACTTCACCTTTATAACTAAATGGCGCTAAACTAATACCACAATTACCTGCAACACAAGTAGTAACTCCTTGACTTATTTTCGAAGACATAGATGGGTCTAGAAAAACATTATCATCATCGTGTGTATGTACATCAATGAAACCTGGTGAAATAATCTTGTTTTCTGCATTTATCGTATGTTTTGCTTTAAAGTTAGATAAAAAATGATTTTCTGATGGATCTCGCACATCACCATTTTCAGCAGGGAAAACCCCTATTATTTTTCCTTTGTCAATAACTATATCAGACTTAAATTTTGGAGCTCCTGTTCCATCAATTACTTCTCCATTTTTAATATGAACGTCAAATATATTCATCTTGTATGTCCTTAAAATTTATAAAATTAATGATAATACAAATTATTAAAAACTTCTATAAATACAATAATGCTATGTTTAAATTAAAATTCTATCTATAATGTAATGTGAATTAATAATCTGGGGAGAAACAATATGTCTTCAATATTAACAAATTTAAGAAGTGCTTTAATAACAGGTTTTGTTTTTGCAATAATATTAATTTTCTTTTTGGCTCAAGGATCTTTTGACCAGACTGCTTTTAATATGTGGCTTCTTAGATGGATGCATGTTTTATCTGGAATAATGTGGGTTGGAATTTTATATTATTTCAATTTTGTACAAATCCCAAACATGTCTAACATTCCCGATGATCAAAAGCCTGCAATAAGTAAGGTAATTGCTCCAGCTGCATTATGGTGGTTTAGATGGGGAGCAGTAGCGACAGTTGTGACAGGTTTTATTTTAGCTCATCTAAATGGTTACCTTCATGATGCTATGACTTTTTCAAATGGACATTGGCCTATAGGAGTTGGAATGTGGCTTGCTATAATAATGTTTTTAAATGTTTGGTTAGTCATTTGGCCTAATCAAAAGAAAGCACTTGGAATTGTAGAAGTTGATGCTGAAACCAAAGCAAATGCTGCAAGGAAAGCAATGTTGTTTTCCAGAAAAAATACAATTTTGTCTATACCTATGCTAGTTGCAATGACAGTAGCACAAAATAGTTTTTCTTAATTATTTTTAAAAAAGGGTATTTGAAAAATAATACCCTTTTAAATTACTTTAATGCCATATTCCAAAAATCAACTTCAAGCAAAGTTGCTTTGTTAAAAATTTTGTTTGCCTGAACCCATTTATAAGTATTTTTATAATTTTTACCTAGCCTAATTAGAAATGAATTGTCTATTAATTGGGACACATTTTTACAAACATCTTGGTATTCATTACTAGCATAGGTTTCAATCCATTTTTGATACATGAAATTATCTGGTTTAAAATCCTTTAAATTTAAGCCAATTTCACCATAGCCAAGTACACATGGAGCTAATGCTGATAATAAGTCTAAAAAATCACCCGAATATCCTAACTCAAGCACATACCTAGTGTAAGCTATGTTTTCATTCTGCTCATCGGTGCTCTCTAAATCAGTTTTTGAAATTCCATACTCATCACACAAATCAATATGCAATTGCATTTCAAAATTAATAAGGTCATTGACTGTGCTTGCAGAAATTTTCATCTCATCCAAGTTATCAGATTTTAGAACTGCAAGAGACCATGCTTTAGAAAATTGAATAAGAAAAAGATAATCTTGTTTTAAATAATTTAAAAAACGATCCTTCTCTAAAGTGCCTTCTGATAATTTTTTTAAAAATTCATGTTGAGTATATAGCAACCAATTTGATAAATTTTTTTCTCTTAAATTATAAAAAATTTCTCCATAACCCATAACTTAATCCTAATAAGTTTAAAAATTAAAAAATTTAAGCAGCTAAAAACTTTTGCCAACAATCTTTATAAGTGAGAATTTCTTTTGGATATAAATTTTGCCAAGAATTGCCTTTTATAGAAATTCGTTTTTGTTTATCAACTAACCTTTCAGTTAGTGTCTGTTTTTTTACAACATCAAAATTTTCTAGATCATTTATATATTTTTTCATGCCAGTCATCTGCGGTGTAAAACCATATTTATCAAGTAATCTTATACCAAACCATGGTGAAAGGTATAAATCCATTAATTTATAAAAATTTTTCTGCTGTCCTCTTTTTTGACCACCTTTAGTTAACATCCAAATATTATTCCATGATAAATGACCTTCTTTCATGATACCATATTTTATTTCCGTTCCCTTTTTTTGTGCAGAAATAGCCATAGGCTCCCAACAAGAAGATACCAAGACTTCTCCATTGGCAAGCAACTCTACACCCTCGTTAAAACTCTTCCATATTTTATTGAACTGCCCTCTCTTTTTCATTTTAATTAAAAATTCGCAAACGCCTTTGATTTCATCCTTTGTCATGTTCGATGGATTTTTTATGTCTTGCTTATTAGATTGTTTTAAATAAATTGCAGTTATAGTAAAAGTAGGTCCTAAACTATTTTGTATTGATGAATAACCTTTAAATTGACTATCAAATAATGCTTCCCATGTATTAATATTTTCTCCTATTTTTGTTTTATTATAAGCTAATGAATCAGTATTTGATAAATATGGCACACCCACAATATCACCTTCTTCATTTCTTATGCTGTCCGAATACTCTCCATTTTTTTTATACTCAGGAATTATTTTTTGCCAATTTTTCATATTTGATATATCAATAGTTTCTATAAGTTTTTTTTTGAATAAAACGTCCTCTTGATTGCCACCATTGTCAGTAACAGCATCGTAAAGTTCAATTCCATCACCTTTTGAAAATATTTCAATTAATTCTGTAGCTGATCCTCTTTTTTCATAAAAAGAAAGTGGAACATCTGCCCTTATAGACATGTCATTCCAAGTTTTTGTTACTTTAGCAATATTTATTGTTAAAATTTTAAGAGCTTCGTTTGCAAATACACTTTTATTGAATAAATGATTTAAACAAAGTGATGAGGAAAAGTAAGTAAAATTTTTTATAAAATCTCGTCTATACATTTTAAATTAATATCAAAAGGTAATTTTATTTATAAAATATAACTATAAAGATTTTAGAATATTTATAAATTATTTATTTAAAAAATTTAACGGTAAACCCTCTCTATCCCATTTAACTTCAAGGAGCTGACCTTCATAAGACGCAGTTATATAAGCTGTTTTTAAATCTTTACCACCAAAACATATGTTTGTAATATATGGATCTTCAAATTTTATAAACTCAACTAACCCTCCATCGGGAGAAATAACTGATATACCTCCGTTAAACAGTGTTCCTACACAAACATTACCATTTTTTTCTACAGCAAGAGAATCGAACCTTTTTATGCCACCTTCATTATTTAACAACTTTCCACCATTAATAGAATATGGGAATGGAACTTTTTTTATTTCACCATCTCCAATTATTTCAAATCCGTAAAGTTTACCACCTTCTGTTTCCGCCACATAAAGAACTTTTTCATTAGGTGACAAGCCAATTCCATTTGGTGTCATTATAGGATGAATGACTTCTTTTATAAGTGACCCATCGGATTTTGCCCAATAAATTGAACCCCTATCCATATCTCTTTCTCTTTGTTTACCAAGATCTGTGAACCAAAAATTACCCTCCTTATCAAAAACAATGTCATTTGGACCTTTTAAAGATATTCCATTACATTCTTCGTAGAGTGTTTCAAATTGCCCAGTTTCGAGATTAACCCTCTGAATTTTTCCTCCTGAATATGATTTAGACTGCAATATTGGCCTCATTCCTGCTGGTTTGGAGTTTATTTCCCATTCAAAACCACCATTATTACAAACATAACATTGACCATCTGGCCCTATAGCTGCTCCGTTTGGGCCACCTCCTAAATTGGCAACAACTTCAACCTTGCCATCTAATGTAACTTTACTTAATGTACCTCGTGCAATCTCAACTAAAATTATTGATCCATCATTCATGTTAATAGGACCCTCAGGAAATTTAAGATTTTCAGCTAATATATTGTATTCTTTTTTAATCATTTTTTATTTATATTTTAAATTTTAGCATATCTTATTTGAGGAATTACCCAGAATAATAAGGCTCCGAAAAATGTAAATATACTACATAAAATGAAACCAAAATTATAACCACCAGTCAAATCAAAAAGAAATCCTGCTAAAATAGCACCTGTTGCAGCGCCAATCCCCTGACCTAAGTTCGTAGCTCCATATATAGAAGCTAATCCTTTTCCTGCAAAAATTTCTGCCATTAATGTAGTTATAATAGGCCCGCGCGCACCTGCAGATAATCCAAATCCAATAATGAATAAAACCAAAAATATATTTGATGAATTGATTTGCATAAAAGCTAAACTAAAAATTGCCATAAAACTTAAAGCATAACTCACTGTAGCAACAAGATGTCTTGGATACCTATCAGCTGCTAACCCAGTTAAAACCATACCTGCAAAATTTAATATTCCTGCTATTCCAAAAGAAAAAGCTGCTTCTACTTCACTAAAACCTACAAAAACTAAATATGCAACAACATGAAGAGAAATGCCAAAAATACCTATTGCTGTAAAACAAAAAATAAAGAAAAATCCCCAAAAAGTTTTCGTTCTTAATGCTTCTTTTAAAAAAATACCCCCTATTGCCTGTCCATTTTCAGTTTTTCTTGGATTATTTTTTGATCCCTTTGATATTAATTTCCAAGGTAGTAATGACGATAGTATTAATAATAAAATAAATACGTATGAAATATATCTATAAGATAGTTCCCATCCAAATCTATCAATAGAAATTTGTGATAAAGGAGCCATAATAAGAACACCTAAGCCTTGACCTGCATACGCAATTGACAATGCTGTTCCTAAATTTTTATCAAACCACCTAGATACCAAACTCTGCGCTGGAATTACACCAACCATTGATGCCCCTAGTCCACCTAAAATCCCCAAAAAAATGTAAAATTCCCATATAGAAGTTAATTTACCCAAAAAACCATATGCTATAGATAAAAGACCTAAACCAACTGTGTAGTTAAATCTTGGGCCAAACTTATCAAAGGATATTCCTGATAATAATGATCCAAAACCTAGACAGACCATATAAACCGAGTAGATAGAAGCTACTGAAGCTCTATCCCATGAAAAAAATGTGCTTAAAGGTAATAGAAATACACCAAAGCTCTCCCCAGCACCTCTACTAATAGACGTCAAAGTTAGACAAAACAAAAGAACTAATAGAGAAGCAAAGGAGGCAACAATATAAAATACAATATTTTTCATTATAATTGTTTCAATCTAGTTTAAATTTGCTTTCAAGTATTTAAAAAAATTGTTAAAATTTAAAAATTAATATTAAAAAAACTCAATTCATGTATCAAAAAACTAATTCAAAAATTGAAAAAAAAATTCAAAGTATTTTAGAGGGTGAATACGAAATATCAGTTCTTGGCACTAATGGAAAGGACAACTTCCCTTTTCTATCAAAAATAATTACTATGTACAAATACAACAAGTTGTATTTTCTGATAAGCGATCTTAGTGAACATACCCAAAATATCAAATTAAATCATAGAGTAAGCATTTATTTTGCATTAAAAGAATTAAACAAAACTAAGTCCAACAATCCTAGATTAACGATAAATGGAATTATCAAAAAACAAGCTTTAAATAAAAACGATAAAGAATTTCTTGATCTTTTAAACGCATATCAAAAAATTGAAAAAGGAAGTAAAATGTGGGGAATGTTTAGTGATTTCAATTTCTACACCCTTGAACCGCAGAGAGCTCTATATATTGAAGGTTTTGGAAAAGCTTACCAAAAGAATTATTTCTTATGATTAATGGTTTAAACAACAAAATTGTTAATGCCAGATTAAAACAATCCACATTAAGTGATTTATCTAAATATTCTATTAAGTTGAAAAATGCATATAACATCCAAGAAAATATCAACAAAAAACTTTCGTTAAATGGATTGGGTAAAATCGTTGGTTATAAGATTGGTTGCACTAACAAAGCTATCCAAGAGGAACTCAACATTGTTGAACCCATCTATGGTGCCTTATTTAAAAATAAGGTCCTTAAAAACAATTCGAACCTATCTATTAAAAATTTTAAGAAGGTTGGTGTTGAATGTGAAATATATGTAATAGTTTCAAAAAATATCACAAATCCAAAGGAATTTTCAAAACAAACTATTAAAAAAATGTTTAATTACTGTGGATTATCGCTTGAAATTGTTGAAGACAGATTTTTAGAAATTAAAAAAAATAAAATAGAGCACATAATAATTGATGGGGCTTTGGGTAACTCAATTGTACTAGGCAAAAAAATAAAAAATAAATTTAATGACTATTCTAAATTTATTGGTCGATTATTTCTAAATAACAAGGAAATTTATTCATCTTCTTCTGATAGTATTTTAGGTGATCCTTTGAACGCTTTAGAGTGGTATTTTAATAAAAAATTGGAAATGAAAAAAATTATAAACAAAGGTGAAATTATTAGTCTTGGAAGTATCACACCTTTATTGTGGGTAAACAAACCCTGCTCAATAAGAGCAAAAATAGATGAATTTGATGAATGTACCGTGAATTTTCTTTAATGTGATATAGTGAAATGAAAAAATTATATTATAAATTTACTAAAAAATACTTGTCCATGTTAAGTTATGAACATGCAAGGAAACATAATTTTGTAGTGCAATATGGAATTTTTAAAAATTTAAAAATGAATGACAAAGTTTCATGGGGTAAAGGAGATATAGGATCAAAAATTTACGGTATTTATGAAAATAAGATACAACAGAAATTAAAAGATATAAGTAAACCAATATTAATTGATATTGGCGCTGCTGACGGATTTTTTGCTATTGGTTGCTTAAAATCTAAAATATGTGAATTTTGTTATGCCTTTGAAGAAACAAAAAAAAGTAGAGAAAACTTACACTTAACCGCAAAAATTAATAATGTAAATAACAAACTATCAATAATGGGTGGAGTAAATAAAGATAATTTTTTCTCTTTATTACCATCAGAAATTGATTTTTCAAAAACTACTATTTTATGTGACATTGAAGGTGGAGAGTTTGATTTTTTTACTGAAGAAATACTTAAAAAAATTAGAACTAGTAATATTATAATAGAAATACACAAAAATAATAAACAAAATTTAGAAATTGAATTGCTAGAAAGATCAAAAAAATTTTTTAATCTATCTACTATTATCGACAACAATAAAAATTTTGAAAACATTTCTGAACTTCATACATTAAATGACATTGATAGAAATCTCCTTTCTAGCGAAGGTAGGAGTTATATCGGCAAATGGTGGCATTTATCTCCGAAGTGATTTATAAAAACATTACAAACATTCCTAAAAAAAATGCCATTATTTTGTATATAATTAAGTTATTGCTGATAAACGCATAAGACAACATAACCAAGCTTAGAGCAATCTTAACAAACGCTACTATTGATGAAATAAAATCGGTGTCTATTTTAATTATTGCTTCGTTTGCTATCATCGCTAATGGAATAAAGTATAATCCAATTCCTAGACTCATTGATGTCAAAGAAACTTTTAACCAGTTTTCAGACACCATTCCTGAAGCAATAAAAACTGTTCCACAAACAGGTGGTGTAATGGTTGACAATAAAGCAAACCAAAACACAAATAAATGAACTTGAAGAAGCTCAAGTCCCATGTCAACCAAAGCTGGACCAGCAACAGAAACACATATTACGTAAGCTGCAGTAGTGGGTACCTCCATACCTAATAACAAGCAAGCAATGCCAGTTAAAATTAATGCAGGCCAAATATTATTATCTGATAAAGATATAATAAGAGAAGTAAGTTTTACTCCTAAACCAGTCATTGACAAAACACCAATTATAATTGAAGCACATATTATTATTGAACCTATTAGAGAAATCTGACGCCCAGAAGCAACGCAAGCTTCAAAAAATCTACTTACACCTAACTGAAAATTAAAAATATTTTTTATATTAAAAAATAATAATATAAATGCAGCTAAGATAGATATTGAAGCAGAATATTGAGGCGTAAAACCCGAAAACATTGAAAAAAGTAATATTGAAAACGGAATTAAAAAAAATAATGAGGTTATAATTACTGTCTTAATATCTGGTAAGTTATCTTTTTTCAATGGTTTTAAATTATAAATTTTACAATAAAAATTAATACCAACCCAAACTGCAAAAAAGAATAGAATAGCTGGCAAAAAAGCCGCAATTATAATTTTATCGTATGGAACACCAGTTAATTCAACCATTAC
This sequence comes from uncultured SAR116 cluster alpha proteobacterium, assembly GCA_902616615.1. Lineage (GTDB taxonomy): Bacteria > Pseudomonadota > Alphaproteobacteria > Puniceispirillales > Marisalimonadaceae > Marisalimonas. Next base: position 20,649 of record CACMTN010000012.1, read on the forward strand.
AAATGCACCTGCACCCATTAAGGGCGGCATAATCTGACCTCCTGAAGATGCTACAGCCTCTACAGATGCAGCTAATCTTTTAGGATAATTTAACTTTATCATTGCCGGCAAAGTAACCATTCCTGTAGATGCAACATTTGCAGATGCTGAACCTGAAATAGAACCAAAAAGAGCAGACGAAATCACAGAAACTTTTGCAGCCCCTCCTTTTAATTTCCCTGCAAAAGCTGTTGCAATATTCATAAAACCTGAACCAGCTTCACCAGAATTTAAAAAAGAGCCAAATATGACAAATATTGATACTATAGATACAGAAACACCCGTTAACGGTCCCCACAACCCACCTTCAGCAATTGTAAGTGTTCCAAAAAAACTATTTAAAGGCAAACCTGGATGACCAAACTCACCAGGTATATGCTCTCCAAAAACTCCATATATCAATGCTAAAAAGCTCACAATAGGTAGTGGCCACCCTACTGATCTTCTTGCTGCTTCTAATACAATTAAAATTAATATAAAAGCGATAATTAATTGAAATTTATTTTCTAAAAAACCATATTGATCCATTAATTCATTTGAAAAAATGGCAATATAGAGACATGATAACAAACCTAAAATGACAATGAAAATGTTAATTAGTAATTGTAATTTTGTTTTATTATTGTAAAGGAAAATCCAAGGCAAAATTAAAGCCAAATGTAATGGCCTTGAAATCAAATTTGGTACTAATCCAGAAAAAATAAGGTAAATGTGGAAAGCAATGGAAATAAATGCAAAGACAATCCACATTTTATAATAAAGCGTCATATATTATTTATGATGATCTGCTAACTTTACCCCTATTTCTTCGTAATACTTCACTGCACCAGAATGTATCTTAGTTGATACATTAGATATCATTTTAGGAGTTACTCCATTCCACCATTTCGCAGCCTCTCCCAATTTGCCCTTATTTTCCCAATAAGCTTTAGTAAGATTATAAGCTACATCTTGACTCATATTTGTTGTAGTATATGCAACAACTGGCAATGAAGTTGTTGTAATATTACTATTTTGACCTTTATATGTACCAGAAGGAATTATTAATTTTGTTCTTTTAGATGATTTAATTTGATCTTCTGTAAGCGAAATTACATTTACTCCCATGGACGCTGCAGCTTCTATAACATTAGGAGCTGGATAAGAGCCAGCTGTAACAAATCCATCAATTTGACCATTCTTGAGAGCTGGCACAGCATTAGAAAGTTCTACTTGAGCTAATTTAACTTTTCCTTCTAAACCAAATTTTTTAATATATTTAGCTCCTTCTTTAGCTCCAAAAGATCCCTTTCCTAATAAAATTGTCTTACCAGCCATGTCTGAAAAATTTTTCACGCCTGACTTTTTTGACATAACAAAATGCATTGTTAAGGAAGGAATTGGAAACAAAGCTCTTATGTTTTTATAGTTAGGATTACCTTTCCCCTTAAACATAGCTTTTTCTGCTATAGCTAATTTTACTAATACAGGTGGTGTAGTAAATACATAATTTCCAGTCCTTGCTGCAACTTCTTTTACATTTTGAACAGAACCTTGACTTTCTTCAATAGTCAAAATCATTTTGCCATTAGTTGATTTTTTCATAGTATCAGCAATTTGCACAGCCATCTGGTAATAAGATGAAGTAGATTTTGCTGATTTATAAGTTATTCTTGTTTCTGAAAAAACTGCACTTGAAAAAAATGCAGAAATCACAGATAAGATTAATATTTTTATAACTTTCATAAATTCCTCCCATATTTTTGTACAAAAAACTATATTATTAAATTATAATTTGGAAGCAATTAATTAAATATTAGATATATAAATGAAAGACTTGTTAAAACCTCTTAATTCAACGCTAGAAATTTTTCAGGAAAAAATAAATTTTTTATTTCTAATGGTTGAGATTTTATTTGGTTTAATTTTTGTAATATTAATTATATGGATTTATGGATTTATTAGAAAAAATTTAGGTATCGATAAACAGACAAAAGAAATAGAGAAAATAAGAAAAATTATAGAAAAAAAATTTAATGAATAAATCTAAAATGGAAATCTAGAATTTTGATCATTTTTTCTGTAAATTTTGAATTCCTTACCTTTTGAAACTGGTAAACATGTGAATTTTGGTGCAGAGAGGCCAACTTCCCTCATTTCAGCAGCGGCGTTTTGGGATTCTGAAAAACATTTTGCAGCACTCTTATATCTAAGACCACTATCAATTACATCATTTCCTAATACCCATATTAGTAAGAATTCCATTATTATGTATACCTTGGAATAAAGGTTAGGGCATGTGCCCTAACCCAAAGTTAATTAAACTGTTTTTAAGGTTATTTGTCTTGGCTTTCTCTCTTCAGGCACTTCTCTTAATAGTGACACAGTTAATAAACCATTAGACAATTTGGCTTCTTTAACATCTACGTATTGTTCTAATCTAAATTTTTGTTCAAAAGATCTTTTTGCAATACCTTTGTAAATATATTGCACACTATCATCTTGAATTTCAGATCCACCATTTCCCTTAATCGTAAGGACACCATCGTGGACATCAATACTTATGTCTTTTTTATTAAAGCCTGAAACAGCAAGTGTAATTTTATACTCATCATCAGATATTCTAATGATATCATGAGCGGGAAAAGAACTTTGTTTTTGGTTAGAAATGCTTTCTAATTCATTAAAAAGGTTGTCAAAACCTACAAATGATCTTAAAGCAAGTGTTGGTAAAATAGTCATAATTTTCTCCTTATAAAGCGAGTTATTTTCAACACCCCATTAATGGCGATGTTATTTGCTAGTTTGTGACCCATTATGGCGTCACTATAATTATTTAATGTTGAAAATCTTTTTTTCAAGACCTAGTATTTAAAATTATTATGGAGGATTATTTGGATACTACTAAATCTTTAGATACATTAATTGTTGGTGCTGGTTTTGCAGGGATGTATAGTTTACATAAACAGCTGTCTGATGGATTTAAGGCAGAAATTTACGAACAAGCAGATGATGTTGGAGGAACCTGGTATTGGAATAGATATCCTGGAGCAAGATGCGATATTGAAAGTATGGATTATTCATATTCATTTTCAGAAGAATTACAACAAGAGTGGAATTGGAAAGAAAAATATGGAACTCAACCAGAACTTTTAAAATATGCTCAATATGTCTGTAAAAAATTTAACTTAAGAGATAAAATAAATTTTAATACAAAAATAACAAAAGCTAATTTTAATGAAAAGTATCAAAATTGGTTCATAAAAAATGATAAAGATGAAGTTATCACCTCTAAAAACATAATTTTAGCAACTGGAAATTTATCTACACCAAACACACCTCATTTTCCTGGAATAAATGAATTTAAAGGAAACATCTACCACACTGGCGCTTGGCCAAAAGAAATGCCAAATTTTAAAGGAAAAAAAGTTGGTATCATTGGTACGGGTTCATCTGGTGTTCAATCAATTCCAATAATTTCAAAAACTGCACAACAGTTATTAGTTTTCCAACGCACTCCAAACTTTAGTTTACCAGCAAGACACAGAGATCTGCCGGATGATCGAAGAGATGAATATAAGAAAAACTATAAAAAATACAGAGATCTTGCGAAAAATTCTTCTTTTGGAATAGCTAAATATCAACCACCGACCCAATCTGCTTTTGATGTAAGTGAAAATGAAAGAAATGAAATTTATGAAAAAGCTTGGCAAGAAGGCGGTCAAGCCATGTTATTTGCTTTTACTGATCTATTAACTGATGAGAAAGCAAATGAAACAGCTGCAGAGTTTGTACGCAATAAAATTAGAAAAATTGTTAAAAACAAAGAAACTGCTGAGTTACTTTGCCCCAATAATCATCCAATTGGAACAAAAAGACTATGTTTAGATAGTAACTATTTTGAAACTTATAACAAAGAAAATGTATCTTTAATTAATGTTTCAAATAATCCAATTGAGAAAATTACTTATAATGGATTAATTACAAATAATACCGAATACTTATTTGACGATTTAGTTTTCGCAACAGGCTTTGATGCAATGACTGGAGCAGTTAATGCAATAGATATCAGAAATGAAAACGATATAAGCTTAAAATCAATATGGGACAAAGGTCCAAAAACATATTTAGGTATAATGGTATCAAACTTCCCTAATCTTTTTATAATTACAGGACCTCAAAGCCCGGGTGTAAAAAGTCAGATGATATTATCAATAGAGCAACATGTTGATTTTGTTCATAATTTGATCGTTCATAAACAAAAAAATAATTTTAGTACTGTCTCAGCAAATTTAAATAGTCAGAATGAATGGGTTAATCATAATAATGAAGTTGCAAACTCAACTTTATACCCATTAGCTCATTCTTGGTATAATGGTGATAACATAGTAGGAAAATCGAGGAATTTTATGCCCTATGTCGGTGGAGTTGCAAATTATAAGAATATTTGTGATGAAAAAATTAAAAACAATTATGAGGGGTTTGAGTTTTTATAACTCTTATATTTGATAGGTAAATAAAATGGAAATCACAAAAATTGAAGTAAATACATACAAAGTACCTTTACCTGAACCTGTTGAGGCTTTCGCTGCAGGTGTCATGAAAGCATTTGATTTAGTCGTCTGTAAAATTATTAATGATGACGGGGCGCATGGCATTGGTTATATCACTGTTCATGAAAATCAAGGTTTAGCAATTGCTTCAATTATAAAAAATAGTTTTGTACCTATTATTTTGAAAAAGGATCCTAGATTAATTGAGTTACTATGGAAAGAAATGTGGAAAGCCACCCACTATGCCGGAAGGGGTGCACCTGTAAGTTTTGCTATTGCTGCTGTTGATGTTGCACTTTGGGATCTTAAAGGTAAATGCTTAAATGAACCATTATGGAGATTGCTTGGTGGCTGTAAAAAAGAAGTATTAGCTTATGCAGGAAATATTGATTTAAACTTTACAATAGAAAAATTGCTTAGTGGAGCATCTAAATCTCTTGATGACGGCTTCAGATCAATCAAAATGAGGCTGGGTAGAGAATATTTATCTGAGGATATTAAAAGATTAGATGCAATGAGAACTCATTTGCCAGATGACATTATGTTAATGGCAGATGCTAATGAGGCATGGAGAATTGATCAAGCTGTAATAGCTTTTAAAGAGATAGAAAAATTTAATTTAGTTTGGCTTGAGGAGCCAATAAAACCAGATGATTTTGTAAGTTATGCTTACTTAAGATCTTTAGGGAAAATTCCCATTGCCGCGGGTGAAAATCTTCATACTCTTTCTGAATTTAATCAACTTATTAATGTTGGTGGTGTTGATTTTCTTGAACCTGACTTAACAACTTGTGGAGGTATTACGCCTTTCATGAAAGTAGCAAAATTAGCAGAAATAAATAATTTACCTATATGTTCTCATGGAGTTCATGAATTACATGTTCATCTACTCGCGTCGTGCCCTAATGCATCTTATCTCGAATTTCATGCATGGAGAATAGATGAATTCATTGAAGCACCGTTAAAAATCAAAGATGGCTTTACACAAGCCCCAGAATTAGCGGGACACGGTATAGTTTTTGACTTTGAAAAATTAAAAAAATTCAAAATTGATTAAATACTTTATAAAACCTTAGTACTCCGTCATATAGTATATAAAGAAAATTTTATGGATAATTATCAACAAATAAAACAACTAGCAGCAATAATGCACTCAGAAGCAAATAGCTCTGATAAACAAGAATTTGGCTCTTTTTATCTTTCTAGATTTCTTGGTTTTAAAACCACATATAAAGAAGATTTGTGTATAGTTACATTTGAAGCTAAAAGTCCAATGTTTAATCCTCAAGGAACTCTTCATGGCGGAGTCATAGCTACAGCCCTCGACGTATCTATGGGACACTTGCTTCATCACAAAATGGGTGCTGGAGCAACATTAGAAATGAATGTTAAATATCTTCTTCCAATTAATGGAGGGCAAGTCAGATGCGAAGGAAGTTTTATAAAAAAAGGCAAAAAGATTGTTTTTTTACAATCTCACTTATATAGAGAAGATCAAAGATTAGCCGCTTATGCAAGTGCGACATGGATTCCTATTAATAAATAATAATCAATTCAAATTTCTAAAATTACTATATTCTTCAGCATTCATTTGGTGGTAATTTACTTTATCATAATTAATCTTAATTGGGTTGGGATCTACTATATCTACCTTAATCCCTCTAGATATTGCAATTCTTAATGCAATAGAAGTAATGTTAACGCTGAATGACGTACCTATAAAAATTATTTTTTGTGCTTTATTCATCCAATCTTCAGCTTCTGAAATTCTATATAAATCTGTATAAATTTCATCAAATAGTAATACATAAGGTTTTAGAGAAACTCCTTTTTGAGGAATGAATCTATCATTAACATCATTGATTTTAAATTTTTCTAGTAACTTCTTTTTGAGAACTTCGTCACTTGGATCTGAGGATAGATCTATATCATTCCAATTTGCATCAAATGGTTCTTGTTCTTCCATTTCATTTTTGTAATAAACAACTTTATCTAACCTACCATGTATAGATATATAGTTTTTATTTCCAGCTTTCCCGTCTAAACCATCAATATTTTGAGTAATTAACATTTTATCAGCCAACCAAAAATGTGCTAAATTTGGTTTAACATCTCTGTAAGAAGCAAATCTTTTAAAATACCATAAAAGAAAATCTGCAGGATTATTTTCATACATAGATCTTGTCGCCATTTCTTGAGGTGTGTAATTAACGCTTCCTACAGTCCAAAAACCATCATTTCCTCTAAATGTTGGTATACCACTACTAGCACTTACACCAGCGCCAGTAATATAAAGTTCATCTATCATCATTAATCCTTATCATTAATTCTATATTTGATTCAACTGACTAATCAATTTATTGCTTTTTTTTCTAAATCTGCAAAAATCTTATTATAAAAAATATTGGAGTTTAAAATATGACTGACATTAATCTTGTTTATCTTCCGATTGTAGGAAGGGGCCTTCAAATAAATATTATTTGTGCAATGCATAACATAAAAGTTAATTTGCTTATGAGTAAACCTATGGGTGAAGACTTTGATAAAGATACGCAGGCTCCTTTTGGAACGATACCATGGTTAAAAGACAATTCTAATGGAATAGAATTAAATGATTCATTGGCCATAGTTCAGTATTTAACTAATAAATATCCAGGCCCTCTCACGCCTACTTCAACTGAAAATGCAGCATTATCTGCTATGTATTGGTCTTGGGCGCAAGATTATTACTCATTTGTATTATCTCCATTTCATGACATTATTACTGGTCATAATGAACCTTTTTGGAGAAATTTGAGATTAACAGACACATTAGCTGAAGGTGGCAAGGAATTAGGAATTTCTAATCTTACAAAATTACATCATAAAAGATTACAATATTTAGAAAATCACATAAAAGACAAAAATTTAGCTCCTTTTGTCACTGGTAATTCATGCTCATATGCTGATATATTTATTTATACGTGTATAAGGACTGTAGAACACACAGGTGGTTTTGAAATTTTAAGAGAAGCTTGTCAAGGTAAGCCATTTATAAACTACCCTAACATATTAAAAATATGTGATGAAGTTGAAAAACAGCCTAAAATTATTGAGACAGTTGGATCAAAATTCAAAGATTGTCCAATTTAAAATAAATATATTTCAATTTTTATTTATGACTTGGTGCTTATAAAAGATGCTTCATTCATAATTGTCATAACTCCAGTCTCAACCATAGCACCTGCTTCAATCCTGGTTTTGGTCAATTCTTCATCACTACCAAAATTCTTTAGTGATTCCATAGATTCAAAATCCATAATTACAGTCAATTTGTTTTCATTATCACTTGGTGTGCCTGCAAACACTAATTTACCTCCATGAGCATTTAATCTATGTTCATTTTGTATAAACATCTCTTTCCAAGGCGCAAAACCTTTCGCCAGATCAATTTCCATTTTTACTAACATGAGAATCCTTCATTGTTGTTTAAAAGTTATTACTATATGTTTAATTTAAATATATAAAATTTTGAAATTTACCATTTTGTTGATATTCAATTATTTAGTATTATTTATTTAAATACAACTCTTTAAAATTTTACATACAGCAAATTACTGGAAAACAAATTGTCAGAAATAATTAATGTTCAAAATCTTGTAAAAAAATATGACAATAATTTTACAGCTGTAAAAAACTTAAACCTAAAAATTAGACAAGGTGAAATAATAGCCTTACTTGGCCCAAACGGTGCGGGAAAAACTACGCTTATATCAACTATTTGTGGCCTCTCGTCAATTACTTCAGGTTTAATCAAAGTAAATGGATTAGACGTAATTAAAGATTATAGGAAAACTAGAGAACTTATAGGTTTAGTGCCTCAAGAGCTAGCACTTGAGCCATTTGAAAAAGTAATAAATTCCGTTAAATTTTCTAGAAGATTGTTTGGGAAAAAAGATGATAATGAATATATTGAAAAACTTCTGACCAAGTTACAACTTTATGACAAAAAAAATAATATTATAAAATCATTGTCTGGTGGCATGAAAAGAAGAGTTATGATTGCAAAAGCCTTAAGCCATAATCCACAAATACTATTCTTAGATGAACCAACAGCAGGAGTTGATGTTGAATTGCGAAAGGATATGTGGAGTATTATAAAAGAGTTAAAAAACGAAGGTGTAACGATAATTTTAACTACCCACTATATTGAAGAAGCCGAAATGATTGCTGACAGAATTGGTATAATCAATCACGGTGAACTATTATTGATAGAAGAAAAAAAGGAATTAATAAAAAGAATGAGTGTAAAAACACTCAAAGTTAAGTTAAAGAAAACTATAGATATTATTCCTACAAAACTTAAAAAATATAATTTGAAATTAATAGATGAAGGTAAATCATTTCTTTATTATTATAACACTGGCAAAGAAAGAACTGGAATTACATCATTGCTATCAGATATGAACAAAATTGGGATTAATCTTTTCGATATTCAAACAGAAGAAACATCATTAGAAGAAATTTTTGTAAAAATAATTAAGGAATAATTTATGAATATTCGTGGCATACATGCAATTTACAGATATGAGATGAATAGGTCATTTAGAACTCTTATACAAAGTCTTGTATCACCAGTTTTATCAACAATTCTTTACTTTATTGTATTTGGTGCTGCAATTGGATCACGAATGGATAATATTAGTAATGTTTCTTATGGAGCATTTATTGTACCTGGACTTATAATGTTAACTGTACAAATGCAAAGCGTAAACAACGCCTCATTTGGTATATACTTTCCGAAATTTATTGGAACAACTTATGAACTATTATCTGCTCCATTGTCTTTTGTAGAAATAGTTATTGGATATGTAGGTGCTGCAACTACAAAAGCATTCTCTATTGGTTTAATAATATTGTGCACATCTTATCTTTTTGTAGACTTAGATATTAAATATCCCTTTTTTATGATTTGTTTTTTATTAATCACTTGTATGACATTTAGCCTTTTAGGATTTATAATTGGTATAGTTTCAGACAATTTTGAGCAGCTGAATATTGTCCCAATGCTAATTATTACACCTTTAGTTTTTTTAGGAGGTAGTTTTTACACAATAGATATGCTTCCCCCATTTTGGCAAAATTTTGCTCTACTTAACCCAATAGTTTATTTAATCTCAGGATTTAGATGGTCTTTTTTTGGTGTGGGAGATGTTCCTATTTTAACTAGTATTATATTTATGTTAATTTTTACAAGTATTTGTATCAGCATAATTTGGTACATATTTAAAACAGGATATAAAATTAAAAATTAATCTATAATTTTTATTAATATTCAAATGAAAGGATTTTTTAATGAAATTGTACACTTTTGCACCAGCTGCAAATGCTCTTAGAGTTGAAATGTTTTTAAGAGAAAAAGAATTAAAATTAGAAACAATTTCAGTAAATGTTAGAGAAGATGAGTTGTTCAAGGAACCATATAATTCAATGAATCCTTTTAATTGTATTCCTTTTTTAGAGTTAGAAAACGGGACAATAATTACAGAAACAATTTCGATTTGTCGTTATTTGGATGAACAATCTAACAGCTCAAAATTATTTGGAAATGGTAAAGAGGAACGAGCAATTATTGATATGTGGAATAGAAGAATTGAGTTAGATGGGTTTTTACCACTATTACATTCTGTACGAAATAAAACATCATTTTTTAAGGGAAAGGTTGTCCCAGGAACTCGAACCAGCATCACTCAGTCTTCAGAAATAGTTGAACGTGGAATTGAGATGTTTGATATTTTATTAAATAGGATCGAACCACATCTATCTAAAAATAAGTTTCTTTTAGGTGATAAGTTTACCATAGCTGATATCACTAGCCATTTTATGTTCAATCTATCTAATATGTTAAAAATTGATTTTAGAATAAAATATAAAAATGTTTATCGGTGGAAATCCGACTTAGAAAAAAGACCATCAAACCCTTTGTTAGATAACAATTAATTTCTTAAGTTAGTAGATTATGGAATCAACTAAGAAAAAATTAGCTATTGTAACTGGTGCTGCAAGGGGAATTGGTCTAGCAACCGCAAAATTATTTAGTCAAAATGATTATAAAGTAGCAATAGTTGATAGAGATAAAAACGAGCTTTCAAATTTATCTTTAGCAAATAATTCAATGAAATCATTTTGTTTTGATATTTCAGATTTTAACAACGTAGATATGATGTATCAGAAAATTCTTGAATGGCATGACAGGGTAGATGTTTTAGTTAACAATGCTGGTGTTGCAGATTTTGGTTTAATAGAGATGACAGATTTTAAACGATGGAATGAAGTAATGAAAACAAATTTAGATGGTGCTTTTATGTGCTCACAAAAAGCAATCAATTATCTAAAAACCACTAAAGGAAGCATTATCAACATAGCGTCTATATCTGGACTTAGAGCATCAACATTAAGAGTTGCATATGGAACATCAAAAGCTGCCATAATACAACTTACGAAGCAACAGGCTGCTGAATTAGGTGAATATGGAATCCGAGTTAATTGTGTTGCACCCGGACCAGTAAAAACAAAACTTGCTATGGCAGTTCATACTCAAGACATAATAGATGCATATCATGATGCAATTCCATTGAACAGATATGGAACTGAAAATGAAATAGCTAATGCTATTTACTTTTTAGCATCTGAAAAAGCATCATACATTACTGGTCAAATTTTAGCTGTAGATGGAGGTTTTGAAGCCACTGGGGTTGGACTTCCTTCTTTAAGAAAATAAAAAATGATATTAATTTATAAATTTTTGATTTTAAGTATTTTTATAATACTTTTACCTAGGGTAAGCTTTGGTAATACAAATGATTATGAGCTTTATGAAATTAAAAATTATCATGATCAATTTTGTTCTAAATTAATCTCTAATATTTCCAATAAAAATATTGAAGACGAATGGATTACAACAGAAAAAAGCAATAATTATCATATACTTATAAATAATAATAAAAAATTAAAATTAAAATTACAATCATTTGTTAGAAAAAAGGAAATCCAAAAACTTATTTTTACTTTTTATAGTCTTTTAAACAAGCCCATCATAGAATTACGCTCTAACAAGAATTGTAAAATTAAAAGTGCTAGAGTATTGATTTATGACAAAAAAGATATCCCAATTAAAATAAATTCAGTGGATATGTCTAATTATAATATAATAGAAACAAAATTTCTAAATCCAGATTTACCCATTATAAATAATGAAAGTGATAAAAATATAATTGGTTTAATTGATACTGGTATAAATTATACAATAGAAAAATTTGAAAAAAATATAGCAACTAAAAATAAAAAAATAATTGGATATGATTTTTGGGATAATGATAATAAACCATTTGATAGTGACCCAAGACAAAATCCCTTTTATCCCAGACACCACGGCACAACAGTATTTAGTGTATTATCAAAAGAGGCTCCTGCATCTAAGATAGCGCCATATAGGTTTCCAGCTAATGATATGTGCAAATTTAAAAATTTGATAGACCATATTGCTGAAAATTCAATTAAGCTTGTAAGTTTATCGATGGGTTCAGACAATATTTTAGATTGGGTTTGCTTTAAAGAGGCTTTGGAAAAGCATAAAGATATTCTTTTTATTGTTTCTGCAGGAAATAATGGTTTTGATATTGATAATAAACCTATATATCCTGCTTCATTAGACTTAGACAACATTATTACAGTAACATCTTCAGATCAAACAGGAAGACTTGGGAGAGGGTCAAACTATGGAAGATATTCGGTTGATTTTATCTTGCCAGCAGAACGTGTAGAGGTAATCGATCATAGAGGGGTAAAGGCCTCAACTGGCGGCACAAGTTATGCTGTTCCAAGATTAGTCGCTTTAGTTTCAAGATACCTGAACAAAAATCCAAATTCATCCAAAGATAATATATTAAGTTTTTTAAAAAAAAGAGCTATAAAAAAAGGAAAAAAAATAACCAGATATGGCTGGATTCCTGACCCTTTAGATAATTACCTTATTGATTAGATTTAAATGCATTTTCAATAAATTTTTTTGCAAGTGGTAAAGCATCTTTATTATATTTAGACATAAGTTCTAAAACATTATCAGACATTTTTTTATCTTTTAAGATACCAGCAACCTGAACACCCAGCCTTAAAACTTGTGGATTTTCAGGAGTAAGCTTAAGCAACCTTAATATTAAGGGCTTTTCTTTTTCTAAATCTCTTTGTATGTGATATACAATAGCTAAAGAAATAAGAGAGTTTGGGCTAAATGGATCCAGTTTTATACTCTTCTCAAGAAACTTTCTTGCCTTATTGAGATCCCCTAACCTTCCAAAAGTTTGACCTGCTTGATCAATGAGTTGCTTGTTTTGAGAATTCCAACAATAATTGTCTATATTATTTGCTATTTTATCATTTAGATTTTTTTGAATATATTGGGCTTCTTCGAGATTATCAGCACATAGTCTTATTTTTTTTCCAATTTTAAAAAAATTATCTTCATGTTTTGGATCAGTTCTTTTGATCACTTCATTTACTAGGGATATTGGAATAATTTCATTAATATTTCCATCTCCTGAGGCAAGAATGCCAACCAAATTGCCAATATCATCAACAACTGCGCCACCACTATTACCAGGAAGACTCTTTGCATCAGTATGTATTCTGGACTGAGGATATTTGTTGGTGTCTGAATAAGCAATAATTTTGCCTTTATCATATATTCTATTTGATTTTCTTCCTTGATCAAAACCTATAACTCTTATCATTCCATTGATTTTGTTCAATTTTAATAGTTTGGTAGGATTTTTTTTTTGTTTGTTTAAGGTTAAAATTGCCAAATCAGCAGGAAAATTATGTGTTAATGGAAATGCTTTTTTGATTTCTCCATTGTAATATCTAATTATTAATTGTTTATGATCTTCTACTACATGCCTATTAGTCACTATAAAATCATCATCTATTATAGTGCCACTTGCTACCATCATAGGAGTTTTAATACCTACAACTTGATTTAATTTATTACAAATATTTTCATTATATTTACAATTTTTAAGGTCTGATAATGCAAATTTAGAAAAAAATAAAGTAATAAAAACAATACAGTATATAAAATTATTAATATTTTTATTTATCATTATTTTTTTTCTTAACTAAATAGTTGTGAAATCCTTCAAAAACCAGAACATTATTTTGATTATTCACTAAAGCTTTCATTTCTATAATACCAGTTGTGTTTTGTGAAATAAGATTTGATATAACTAATTCAGGATATAATGTATCTTCTCTATAAACAGGTTTTAACATTTTTCCAGAAACTTCTATCAAACCTAATAAAGTATCTCTTACTTCTGATGGGAAAGTTCCTGCACCAGCAGCAGTTTGAATTAAAACTTGCAAACCATGAGCTAACATTTCTGGGTGCCCTCTTTGTTTACAAAACTCTTTATCATAATGGATCGGATCATTATCTCCTGAAGCACCTTGAAACATTGAAAAAATAGCACTCGTTTGAGTTCTTGAAGGTAATACATATTTGTCACCAATAGAAAAATCTTCAAAATATTTACTAACTATTGATTTATATATTATTGACATATTAACAAAATATATCTCAATTTTTTAAATAGCAAGATTTCAAAAAAATTCTTTATTTAATTTGATTTTTATGGTCGAGTTTTTTTATATATAGGTTAGATAAATTATGAACAGATTAAAAGATAAAGTGGCACTAATCACAGGTGGTGCAAGAGGCTTAGGTGCTTCAATAGCAAGTCATTTTTTTAATGAAAGAGCAAATGTCATTTTGTGTGATGTTAATATTAAGGATGCAACAAAAATGGCTAAAGAACTTAATGGAAGTGCTTATTATATGGACGTTTCAGACTCCTCGAACGTATTAGAAATATTTAAAAAAGTACACTCAGAGCATAAACAATTAGATATTCTTGTTAACAATGCCGGCATAAACTGATTTGAGGATAGGGAAGATTTACTTACAGATCGAATAAAAGTTAATAACTTACAAAGTAAAGAATTTGCAGAAACAGGAGAAATTAAAAGTCATTTTGATGTGACAGTGAACATGTCAGACGAAGAATGGCATAAAATGATTTCAATTCATTTAAATGGAACTTTTTTCTGTACTCGAGAAGCTTTAAAGATAATGAATAATCAGCTCCAGGCATCTATAATAAATATGGGATCCGTTTTAGGGACAACAGGTGGCCCCTCATCTCCTCATTATTCTGCTGCAAAGTCAGCTATTCTTGGATTTACAAGAGCAACAGCTAGAGAATTAGCATCGAGGAATATAAGGGTAAATGCAATTGCACCAGGTTACATTGATACAGAGATGACTAGTAGTTTAGGTGATGTGAAAAAACTGGTAAAATCTGTTACTCCAATGAAAAAATTCGGTACTGCTGATGATATAGCTTGGGCTGCTGTTTATCTTGCTTCTGATGAGTCAAAATTTGTTACTGGGCAAACAATTTCACCAAATGGTGGATTTGTTATGAATCAATAAGATTAAAACTGTTCATTTTAAAATGGATTATTTATGATTAAAAATTAATCATTTTTTTACTTGCAGCTAAAAATTAATTTAATTTACTAACGAACAAATAAATACTTCTCCAAAATTAACTTTAGAAGGTTAAGTAAATGGCAAAAATTTTGTTCAATATTACAAATGGCACAGGTAATCCTACAAAAGCTTCATTAGGGTTTATGTTAGCTAGAACTGCAGTAGAAGAAGGTCATGAAGTTACGGTTTTCTTAAACGCTGATGCTGTAAGTTTAATGAGAACCCCGGTTCTCGAAAATTTAGTGGGTTTAGGAACAGGAAAATTGAAAGAACATTTTGATATACTAAAACAAAGTAGAGTTCCAATATATGTTTCAGCAATTTCGTGTGAGATAAGAGGTGTTACAGATCAAGATTTAAAAGATACCAATTCTAAGAAAGTTTTGCCAAAGACGTTACTTAACTTATCTCTAGAAGCAGATAGAACATTTGTTTATTAGTTTCTAAACTATCTAAAATTTTTATTTTTTATTTAATAAATGATTTATAACCTATCCTATAATCTTATAAATTATTTTGATGAATTAAATTTGACTTTAGCTATTTATTTTTTGATAATTAATTTTAAACTAAAGGGAGGGAATCATGGATGATGTGAAACCATTCATTTATCCTGGCGATGACGGATCAAAATTAATGCCAGGAACAAGATACGAAAATTTTATAGGTGGAGATTGGTCAAAGCCAAAATCAGGTAATTATTTTGAAAATATTTCACCAACAAGTGGCAAGATTATTTGCGAAGTACCAAGATCAAATGTAGAAGATGTGAATTCAGCATTAGACGCTGCACACAAAGCTGCAGAATCTTGGGGTAAAACTGGACCAGCTTTAAGAGCAGATATATTGCTTAAAATTGCAGATAGAATTGAGCAGAATGCTGAAAAATTGTCTCTTGCTGAAACACTTGATAATGGCAAACCAATAAGAGAACCAATGGCAGCAGATATACCCTTAACAGTTGACCATTTCAGATACTTTGCTGGAGCTATTAGAGCACAAGAAGGAACAATTGGAAACATAGACGGTATGCAATCAGGTGGTGGAAATTCTGCACAAGGAATGATGGCATATCATTATCCAGAGCCATTAGGTGTTGTTGGTCAAATAATTCCATGGAATTTTCCCATTTTAATGGCTGCATGGAAACTTGCCCCTGCATTGGCTGCTGGAAATGCTGTAGTTTTAAAACCTGCAGAACAAACTCCTTTTTCAATTTGTGTGCTGATGGAATTAATTGCCGATTTACTTCCTGCAGGTGTAGTTAATGTAGTTCAGGGATATGGAGTTGAAGCGGGTAAGCCACTTGCATCAAGCAATCGTGTAAAAAAAATTGGTTTTACTGGAGAAACTACAACTGGTAGATTAATCTTACAATATGCCTCGGAAAATCTTATTCCTGTTACGTTAGAATTAGGCGGTAAGAGTCCAAATATCTTTTTCAAAGACATTATGAATGGTGGTGACGAATACATTTCTAGATGCGTAGAAGGTTTTTTGCACGCTTATTTTAATCAAGGTGAAGTTTGCACTTGTCCTTCAAGAGCGGTCATACATGAGGATATTTATGAACCATTTATGGAAATGGTAAAAACAAGAGTGTCAGCTCTTAATTGTGGAGATCCTTTTGATTTGAACACTCAAGTCGGAGCACAGGCTTCCTCTGAACAGTTTGATAAAATAATGTCATATTTAGATGTGGGAAAACAGGAAGGTGCAAGTGTTATTTTCGGTGGTGAAAAACGCCAGATGAATGGAACATACTCTAGTGGTTATTATGTAGAACCAACAGCATTCAAAGGAAATAATTCAATGAGAATATTCCAAGAAGAAATTTTTGGTCCTGTCGTTTCAGTTACCACTTTCAAAGACGAAGCAGAGGCTGTATCTATAGCAAATGATACATTGTATGGATTAGGTGCTGGTGTATGGTCTAAAGACGCGAATATTTGTTATAGAATGGGTAGATCCATTGAAGCTGGAAGAGTATGGGTTAATTGTTATCACTCATATCCTGCTCATGCAGCATTTGGTGGATATAAAAATTCTGGAATTGGAAGAGAAACTCATAAAATGATGCTTAATCATTATCAACAAACGAAGAATGTTTTAGTTTCATACGCTGAAGTACCTGACGGTTTCTTCTAAATTTCAATAAAATCCTCTCTATATTCAATAGGGAGGATTTTTTTCGGAGACTTAAATGATAAAAAGAGTTTTATCTACTGAATTAGCTAATGAACTAATAAAAGAATTGTCTGATATTCATGGTCTTTTGGTATTTCATCAATCAGGAGGATGCTGTGACGGATCTTCTCCTATGTGCTTTCCAAGATCAGAATTTAAAGTTGGGTCTAGAGATATTTATTTAGGAAGTATTTGTAATCAACCTTTTTTTATTTCACAGGATCAGTTTGAATATTGGAAACATACACAGTTAATAATTGACGTGGTTGACGGTAGAGGTGGTATGTTTTCATTAGAAGGACCTACAGGAAAAAGATTTTTGACTAGATCAAGAGTTTATGAAGATAAAGAAGTTGAAGAACTTGATCAAAACCCTCCACAATTTGCAGTTGAACTTGAAAATATCGAAGGATTAAAAACAACCTTGAATTAAATAATAAACTCTTAATCAATTTAAAATATAGTTATAAAAATTTGTCATTGATACGAGAGTTTTTATAATATTTTAACATTATTATATAATAAAAATATAGGATCATTATAAAATGAAAAAATACATAATTACAGGAAAAAACTCTCAAGAAACAGCCGCGTCAATGCTTAACAAACCCCAAAATAGAAGAGAAATAGTGGAGCCACTAGTAAAAAGTTTTGGTGCAGAATTTGTTGAATTTTTATATTTGAATTCTCCAGATTTTGATTTCATGTGTGTCATTACTGGAAAAGAAGACAAAGACATAGCAGCTGCATGTAATCTAATTTATGCTAGTGGAAGTTTTTCTTCAATAAATTGGTTTAGGGCATTTGAGTCATCAGAATGGAAAGAAATTTTTGAAATAGCTTCTAATAGAATGGCTACCTATGTTTCTGCAAAACAAGTATCACAGGAAAACTAATGTACGGAAGAAATATTAACTTTACATTGTTGGCGCCATCTTTGTGGGCTGTTGTTGAAGCAATTGCATCTAATGTTGAAGAAGAAAAATACAAACGAATGTTATTTAAAACAGGAGATAATAGCGGATTTATTGTGGAGGTTTTTGAAAATATTTCCGTTGCTGGAAAAAAAATTGAAACAATGAAAGCATTACAAGGTCTTAGTGAACAAGCTATGGCAAAAGTTTCTATACAAGAAGGTTCTGTAATTAAAAAATAAATTTCTAAATCATACTTGAATATAAGATAATAAGTTGATTTATTTTAGAAAAGGATTTGAAATGTCAAAAAAACATTATATTTGTACGCATACTTGGTCCAATACTGACATAATAAAAGATGTATTAGCACAACAAAGTGAAATGACTGTTCGAGAGTTTTTTGAGGGATTAAAAAGCGAAAAAGCTGAAACTCTTCAACATTGGATGGGTAAAGATGACTTTTTTTTCTGTCATTGGTATGCTGAAGATGAAGAGTCAATTATTGACGTTCTTGAAAAAGCTGGTTTAAACGATTTGATTGTCACCATGCCAAGTGAAATGCAAAGATATATAACGTCTGATCAAATTTCTGATGAAAAACTTATTAACCCTTTTAAAATTTGAAATTTAAAATTAATTTCAAATAAAATATTTAATGTCTGAAAATTTAAATAATGAAATAAGATCTCTTAAAATGCAAATTGCAAAATTGCAATTAGAATCAAAACTTCGTCGCAATCTAGCTTCAGAGCTTGATAAACAGAAACAAATTGCAAAAAATGCTGAAGAATTAGCAAATGAAAAAAGTAAAGAAATTGAAGAAATTGCAAGCCAATTATCTAAATATCTTTCACCACAATTATATGACTCAATCTTTAGTGGTGAAAAAAAAGTTTCAATTGAAAGTGAAAAAAAATTCTTAACTGTATTTTTTTCAGACATAATATCATTTACTGAAATTTCTGATAAAATGGATTCTGCTCCACTAACAGAAATGCTAAATTTGTATCTCACGAAAATGTCTGAAATAGCTCTTAGTTTTGGTGGAACTATCGATAAATATATTGGTGATTCTATAATGATTTTTTTTGGTGATCCAGAAAGTGAAGGTAAGGAAAAGGACGCAATAAATTGTGTAAAAATGGCCATAGACATGCAAAATACAATGAAAACGTTATCGAAAACATTTATGAAAGATTTTAACCTTCCTTACCCTCTTAATATGAGGATTGGTATTAATTCAGGAGAGTGTACAGTTGGTAATTTTGGAAGTGAAAAAAGACTTGATTATACGGTAATTGGAGGTGCCGTAAATCTTGCTTCTAGATTAGAAAGCAATTCTCCAGCAGGTAAAATTTTAATTTCAGATGCTACAGAGAGACTTATTAAGGGTGACATAAATTGTCAACAATATGACCAAATTAAAGCAAAAGGTATAAATAAACCTATAAATACATTCATACCTAATTTCTAATGAGATAGAGGTAAAATTTTTATTATTTTAGTATTTCAAGATTTCTATACCTTGCATTTTCCAGAAATGTAAAAAATCAATAAATACCCAGTTTTCTGCTAATTTATTACCTTCTCTTCTATAAATATCTATTACTCTCATATCAGAGGGTTTTTTTGTAGTTTTTAAACCCATAAATTTCTGGTTAGGTGTTAAAGTAAGATTAGGCCATCCAAAAAATCCACCAAATATTCCTTCAGATAATCGACAGATATGACCATTAAATTTCCTATTTATAAAACTATTTCTAAAAGGAAGTGCATGTTGTTCGACATATCTTTCAATTGTGAACGAGGAACCAATGCCTGAAGGCCCCCACCAAATCATATCATCTTTCCAATTCTTTCTAAGCTCTTTAATTAAAGATATCTTATTAAAATTATTCCAAATTTTTACGTCATTTATCATTTGTTCAATTAATTCTGAAGTATTTTTGGTATCAATTAAATTTTGTTCTTCAAATAACAATCCATTATGAGATATTGGTCCTGGCTGGACTAAGCTTATACCAGTTTCTAATGGAAATGGTTTCAATCCTGCTTGGATCATTAAATGAGGTATATCAAAAAACATTGCAACCTCAGTTATTTTACCTTTAACTATTTTATTAAATTCACAATAACGTAGCATTGCAATTTTATTTGTATGCTTAATACCAATCCAAGGAGAATCAAATAAACCCATCAAATGACCCATAGAAACAACCCATACATCTCTATTAGATGACAAAGAATTACTGCCAGCAAAAAAAATATCGATTCGTCTTTGTAAATTAGTGAAACTTTTCTTTAATGGTTGCCAAAAATCTGCGTATAAATGCACAAGATCTTGAATTTCATTAAAAGGATGAAAACCACGCCAAATTATATTTTCAGAATAATGGAGAGATAATATTTCTGGAATTTCATCAGTTCTACATTTTTGAACTGAATTATAAAAATCTAAAACTATTTTTTTTTCATTTTGAAAGTTCAAACAATTTATAACCCATGAAGACTCATTTAACTTTACTTGCACCTTCTACCAAAGATTTTAACTTTAAATATGCAATATCTGGATCTACATTACCAAATCCAGCAAAAGTTCCAAAACCACAATCAGTGCCTGCTATAACTCTTTCTTTTCCAACAATATTTACAAATTTTTCAATCCTTTGTTTTACAAGTGAACTATGTTCTACAAAATTACTTGTAGTGTCTAACACTCCTGGCACAAGGATTTTGTTTTCAGGAATTTTATTTTTAAGTTGATCAAAAATTTCCCATTCATGCTGATGTCTAGGATTAGAAGACTCAAAAAGTAAATAATTTCCTTTGAAAGACATTAATACATCAAATATTTTTTCAATTGGAATATCATGAATATGAGGTCCTTCGTAATTGCCCCAACATACATGAAGTCTTAACATCTCAGAAGAAATGTTATGCAAGCTTTGATTAAGAATTTCCATATTTTGATAAGCTATTTTTATAAAATCTTCATCACTTTCACTTTTAAAAGTCATGTGTCGAGATAAAGCTAGATCCGGACAGTCTAGTTGTAACTTTATGCCAGATCTAACAATAGTCTCATATTCATCCTTCATAGCGTTTGAAATTGCGTCCAAGTATTCATTTCTACTAGAATAATATGAATTGCTTAAAAAAAGTGATATTACGCCAGGAGATGCTGAATTCATAAAAACATTTTCATGTTCAAGTTTTTTAGATGCACTTAAAAGATTATTAATGTCATTAGAAAGATCATTATTATGTTTTGATGTTATTTCTGAAACACAACATGGACGGGAATAAGTTGGCGTTCCACCACTATCTGCAATTTTTTTCATGTAGTTAGGAAATTTTTCTAAATCTAAAGGTGGATTTCTTTCACTATCCCCTGCAAACCCGTTATATCTGTCTTTTACATATGTAGCATAAGAAATTTTAGACATCTCTCCGTCAGAAATTATGTCTATACCAATATCTATTTGTTTTTTTACAACTTCATAAACACCATTTGCAATAACTTCATCAAAATATTTTTGCTCATATACTTCATTATTTTCACGTTTGAAAAGTAAGTCTGATACATTTTTTGGCCTAGGCAATGAGCCAACGTGTGTTGTTAAAATTGACATTCTTTATTTCCTAGTTGTAGGCCCTGGTTTATCATTAGTTGGTATTACTTTGTATAATGTTGCCATTCCAGGTTTCGTTGGATTTAAAGTATATTCATTATTTTTTGGCAATGAAAAAGTATCTCCTGGATTTAAAATTAAATTATGATTCTCTAAACTGAGCATCCAATATCCTTCAACAGGTATAAACACTACGTCTTTCTCATATGATTTTTTGGAATTCATGAATGATTTATCTGTTATAAATTCAACTTCAAAACCCGGCTTATCAAAAATTTTTCCATTTTCTCCAATTACTGTTGCTGGATTGTTTTGTGATAAAGAATAAAGATCTAAATACCTAGCTACATAATTTGGAACAACCTCAGCTGAACTATATTCAGGGAATTTTTTGAGTTCATTTTCTGTTAGAGGTTGCATTAATTTTTCGTTGGAAGGTAA
This sequence comes from uncultured SAR116 cluster alpha proteobacterium, assembly GCA_902616615.1. GTDB lineage: Bacteria > Pseudomonadota > Alphaproteobacteria > Puniceispirillales > Marisalimonadaceae > Marisalimonas. The sequence continues at coordinate 42,985 of CACMTN010000012.1, forward strand.
TTGTTGACCTATTTTAGTATCATATATCTTTCCTTTTTCAGATAGAACTAAACCATGATTTTCGGCCTCTTTTAATACTTCTGGTGCCCAAATTACACCGCCTCCTGCATCATCTCCTCCCAATATAGCCATAATCATTCCATAATCTTTGCCAATATTTTCAAAACCTCTAAAAATTCCAGTTGGAATATTAAAAATATCACCTTTTTCAAGTATTACTTCACCTGCCTTACCATAACGTCCCCAAAAAAATCTCCATTTTCCTGAATGAACAAAAAAAACTTCAGCTGTTCGATGACTATGAAGAGAATTATGACATTTAGGAGGCTGCCCAGCCGCACCTATATTAAAACCATGTGGGATCTTTATATGTACATGTTGATTAGGATTTTCAGAAACACCTGATCCAATAATACTAAAATTTTCTTTTTGATTTGAACCTGGAGTATGAGTGTCAATAAAAGCAGTTTTACAAGGTATCAATTCACCGTATCTTACAAGTCTATCATTTAAATTAATATTATTCATAATTTCGCCTATAAAATATTTAAAGTAAAATTTGTTTCCAAATTGATATTTCGTCAATTAATATGAATTCTCTAACTATACCATTTTTACCAAATTCAGCATGTGAAATTCCAAATATTTCAACATCCTTATTAGTTGGCATTCCAAAAATTCCATTTTGACTATGTTTACAAATCAGTCTCCATCTCAATGAAGCTCTTTGCCTCATATTTGGTTGGTTTAGTAAAATACTATTTGAAATTTCACATTTGGATATATTAAAACAAGAAAGAATAAATTTCCATTTTTCAAAAATATGATCCAAAGTATAGATCACTTCACCTCCAATCCAATATAATTGCGCTGAACGTTCGTACAAATGATAGACTTTACTCTGATCTTTAATTATTTCTAAAAGATAGTTTTTGTATCTGTTATTATTTTTACTTTTACAAGGTGAAATTTTATTTTCAATTTTAAAACAATTTTTAATTGAATTAATGTCACTCTTTTTATAAACACCCTCTAAAATTTTTTGTTTTACATAGTCATAAGTTTGAATTCCTAATTGATTTAATATACTTTTCTCATCTCTTATTATCCACTCTTCAATCACTTTATTATCTTTAACTAGGCAATCTGCAATAACTCGATAAATTACTTTTTTTCCTGTAGGCTTTCCATAAATTCCATCACCAATGTGAGTTCCAGTAGATAAGATTCTGTGAGAGCTTAAATAAATCTTATCTATTGAACCACATGAAATAACATCCTCGCCAATTAATTCTCTATCTGGAAATTGGTTTAACGTTAAATAAGTTGCTTCTACTACTTTATCACAATCAAAAGTGGTTATTGAAGGTGATCGTACTATCACATCCCTTGCATAATATTTTCTAATATTTTCAACTTTTTTATTTTCCCATATTTCTTCAGTAATCTGATAAATAAAATTCTCAATTTCATTTTGGTCCAGATGACAATTTTGAGTTTTATTTTTTTTATTATCGTATTTTTCCCAACCCTCACCTTCAAAAACATCAACACCTAATTGTTTCATTACATCTGGAAAATCTACCATCACCCAATTATTAATAATTTTATTATTTTTAACATGCCAAAAATCCATATAGTTAATATTTACTTTTTTATTAGTAGGCTTAATGCCCATAAATACACCTGTATGAATTGCTTCTTGTCGTCCAAAAGCAGCTCCCCATTCTCCTTCAAATATTCTTGCTTCATCAATACAAACCTTTTCAGAAAATGCTTTTTGAAAAGGGATTTGCCAATTTTGTTGAAATTCTTTTAAGCCTATTTTTGTTCCACAGCCAAAGTTTCCAAACCAATTAAAATTATTATCAAAAAACTCCCCTATATCATCAATTCTATGATCATTTAAAGCATCAACCATTTTTTCAATGATTTCTTTTGTTTTTTTTGTCTTTGACAAATCATTTTCTAATGTATATGCAGCTTTTTTGTTTTTATCTTTTTCCATTATTATCTCAACACTAACCTTTAACTGCACCTTGTGTTAAACCACTGACAATTTTTGTTTGAAAAAACATTATTAGAATAAAAAGAGGTACTGTAGCAGAAACTACTGCCGCAACAGCAAACATTACATTTCCTTCAGTATAAGTTGTTCCAAGGAAAGCAGCTATTTGAGGAACCATTGTTCTATTTTCGTCAGACAACAACATTGAGGTAACTGCAAAATCATTATATGCTAATAAAAAACTAAATAATCCAGTAGTAATTATTCCAGGCCACATTACGGGCACAATCACATGACCAAAAGCCTGGTACTGCGAACACCCATCTACTTTAGCGCTTTCATCCAACTCTTTTGGTATATTTTGAAAAAAGGAATGGAGCATCCATAAAGTAAATGGCTGATTTATTGATACCAAAACAATTATTGTTGTTGGTAGTATTCCCCATAAATTCCATTCAAAAAAAGGTGGTAAGTATCCAGCAACCAGCGTAATCGGCGGCATAGATCTAAAAATAAGTGCCATTATCAAAAGCCAAAAAGTATATTTATAGTTTGATCTTGAGAGTGCATATGCTCCTAGAGTACCAATTGTAAGAGATGTGAGTACAACAAAAAAGCAAACTAAAGATGTATTTATGAAAGCTTTCCAAAATTCCTCTTGTACCCATGCACCATGATAACCAACAAATGTAAAAGGAGAGCCATAGGTCTGTTCTGTATTTTTTCCAGTAATAGCATTAGTCCAATTAGCTATAGAAAAAAAATCAAGTTCAACTTTAAACGATCCCCAAAAAGTCCATATAAAAGGAAAAGCTGCTAAAAACACCCATGAAAATATTAGAAAATATATTATAATGTTTCTTAAGTTATTATTATGTTTGTTATTTTTAGTAGTGCTGAAACTCATTTTTTAAAATCAAATTCTTTCCAAGTTTTAATTAGGACAGGTATAAGTAAAATTATAATACCAAAAATAGTTAAAATAGAAGATGTTGCTGCTGCAGATAATTGTCTTGTTTCTCCACCTAAATCATTAAAAATAATCCAGCTTAATGAAGTAGCATGTGCTTCTGCATTAAATCCAATTATTGGCTCAAAAACCCTGAAATTATCCATTAATTGCATCAAGGTTACAAATGTAATTAATGGCATTATGTGGGGTATTATAATGTGTATTGTTTGTTGAAAAGTATTTGCACCGTCAATTTGTGCAGATTCAATTTGATCTTTTGGAAGCGTTTGTAGTCCAGCATAAAAAACAATGAAAGAAAAGGGTATTGCATGCCATACACCGTAAACTATTAAAGTAATCCAAGTAAGGAAAGTAGAAGCTTTAAGAGAAAAATTTGGGTCTTCAAACATTAATTGTAAAAAATTTCCAACAATTCCTCTACTGTCAATCATCCAAAACAAAATAATAGATCCTATTAGAGGAGTAACAATCATTGGTAAGAGTGAAAAAAAGATTATTAAACCTTTTAATTGTTTATTAATTGAATTTACACCCAAAGCTATTAGCAAACCTAAAACTAACATTATCGGCGTAACTGTGAATGTAAAAGTCAAAGTAAAAAAAATTGCTTTATAAAATGGTAAATCACTAATTAAGCTAAAAAAACTTACTAGATCCCTAGATTTATTCCAATGATCTTTAACTTGTTCAAAAGCTAAATGCCCCCTATCTAAATAAATATCTAAGCCTACAAATCTTCCTAATGGCTTTTCATTTTTTAAATCTCTAGTGGCTTCATGATCAATGGATGTAACTTTTTTACATCCAAAGGGATCACAATTTTCAACTGTAATTAATATATTTTCATGAGGAGTATGTAAAGATTGAATAACTACAGAAATTATCGGCAATGTTATAAAAAAAAACATTGCCAAAAAAGTAGGTAAAATAAACCAAAAAAAAGTTTTATGTTTCATGATAAAAAAAACTAGAGAGTTTTTACTCTCTAGTCATTATTTTTATAAAAAACCTTTTTCTTTAGCTGATGCTTTATAAGCATCTTCAATATCTGATAATGTTTTTTCTGCTGTTTCTTTACCCTGCATGAAATCAGCTATTTCTTTTCCGATAGCAGAATGCATTAATCCCGCGTAAGGTAACATTGGATAAGGTGTTGTATTCATTTTTGCCGCAGCAAAAACACCTCTAGCAGCTTCAGTAGGTTTATATCCTTCAATCAACCACACAGCTTGTTTTCTTACATCTTCATTATCTAATATTGATGGTCTAATAGCATTAGTCATTGCAATGAAAGTAGCTTCTGCTTCTTCGTCACTAATTTTTTTTGCAACTGTCCAGCCATCCCAAAACAATGTAGAAGCAGGTGTTTTACCACCTCCTACTGTCATTGGACCTGCTATGTCCATGCCATTTTTAACTTCCATACTTACTCCATCTGCATCTACTAAAGTAGCAGCTCTACTTCCCCACATATTCATAATAGCAACATTACCTGCTCTAAATTCAGCATTCGTTGCATTACTGTCATGAGTTAGAAAGTCAGGGTTCATATATTGTGACAAAGATTTCATCATTTTTAATGCCTTGATACCTGCATCAGAATTCACATTTGGTTCTGCTGAATTTCCTTTGAAGTGAGATCCTCCGTAACCAATAAACATATTATTAAATTCTTGAGCTAAATTCCAACCGGCTTTATAAGCTCCGCCAACTGGATTTTTAACTAAACCAGACGCTCTAATTTTTTTGGCTGCTGCTAACATGTCTTCATATGTTTTTGGAACATCAATATTTAATTTCTTTAAAATGTCCTTTCGATATACAAGGTGCTGAGCATTTGCCATAAAAGCAACTGCCATTATCTTTCCGTCGATAGTAATAAGTTGATTTTTCTTTAGACCTTTTCCATGCTTTTTTACAAGATCATCAAGTGGTCTAATCAAGTCATTATTTAATAATGCAACAATGGATGTATTTGCAACAATTGCTGAAGTGTATTCAGCAGGCTGACTACTCATACCGGCAACATTTATTTTTTGATGATCAGCAGTTAAATTTGCTGTTACCTTTGCTCCCTTGCATTCTTTTGCACCTGAGCCTACAGTTTGAATTGCAGGGAATTCATTACCAACAATACTTACTCTAGCAGAAATACTACAAGCAAAAGCAGAGCTAGATACTAAAAAAATTATTGCTGTAAAAAATTTTGTTAATAATAATTTCATTATTTTTCCTCATTTGTATTTAAATTAAAACCATTTTCAAAATTAAAAATTTGACATTTTGATGAAAGAATTGAGATATTTACTATATGTCCTATAGACGCTTCAAAATCATTGTTAACCTTAACTGAAATAAAACTTTCATCAATTTTTAAAGTTACCATAATTGCATCCCCCAAAAGCTCAATAGAAAATATTGGGCCTTTTATATTTCCTCCAGAACTTTTAGATATCGTAGCATCTTCAGCACGAAAACCAAGTATATATTTACCATTTTTATTACTAAACTTTTTGATATTTATATTTTCAGATATGAATTGGCCGTCTTTAATTTTTCCATTAATCAAATTCATAGGTGGATTTCCAATAAAAGAAGCTACGAATGTATTTATTGGCTTATCATAAATTTGTTTAGGTGTTCCAATTTGTTGAATAATACCTTTATTCATCACAACAACTCTATCTGCTAAAGTCATCGCTTCAATTTGATCATGAGTGACGTAAATAGTAGTTACTTGTAATTTATTTTGAAGATGTTTTATCTGTGCTCTTGTAGAAACTCTTAATTTTGCATCTAAATTTGATAGAGGTTCATCCATTAAAAAAACATTAGGTTTTCTAACCAATGCTCTTGCCAGAGCAACTCTTTGTTTTTGGCCGCCCGACAGTTCAGCTGGTCTTCTGTGACAAAAATCATTGAGTTCAACCATACCAATAGCTTTCATAACTAAATCATCATGATTCTTTTTTGGAACTCTCCTAATTTTAAGAGGAAAACGAACATTTTCGTAAACTGTCATATTTGGATACAAACCATATGATTGAAATACCATAGAAACATCTCTATCTTTTGGCTCTAAATCATTGACAATCTTAGAACCAATTTTGATAACACCCTCAGATAAATCTTCTAATCCAGCAATCATTCTCATAGTTGTAGTTTTGCCACACCCAGATGGGCCAAGTAAAACAAGAAATTCTTGGTCCTTTATAATAAGATTAAAATCTATAACAGCATTAAAATTACCCCAACTTTTATGAACATTTATTAATTCAATTTCAGCCATAAACTAAACTTATCTTTCTTCAAAAAAATTTTTAATAGATTTGAAAATATCATCTGTAATTTTTTCATTTTTACTAAATGGTGTATACTCACCTGGGTAAAGCAACGTGCATAAATTTGCTTTAATTGAAGAGTCACAACTTTCCATTGTGTTTTCGATCGAAATGGAATTCAAACGATCTAGATTAAGTTTTTCTAATGCATAATTATATATATCTGGGTGAGGTTTTCTATTCAAAACATCTTCATCAGAAGTAATCAAATCAAATTTAGAAAAATCAATATACTCTGAAAGATTATCTGTTATAAGATCTATGGTTGATTTATTGGTAGTTGTAACAAAGCCAATTTTAATATGATTTTTTAACCCAAAATCAATTACTTCTAAAATTCCTTTTCTTGGTTTCAACTTATTTTTTGACAAAGATTTAAAATGTTTAACTTTTAAATCATGTATTTTTTTAATATCGTTTTTATTTAATTTATAATTTGAGTAATAAGCAATTCTATTCAATCCTCCAGGCTTTTGTAACATTTTTATATAATTTGCAACATTCCAGTACCAATCTAATCCAAATTCCTTAAAAGCCTCGTTAAATGCTCTTCTTTGGATTTCTGAACTTTCTGTTAAAACGCCAATTGATCCGAATAAAATAGATTTCATTATCATTTATCATTAAACACATATTATTTTTTTTAAAGAAAAAATTTACTTTTAATAGACACTTTCTTATCTATCACTATCCATAATAAAGTATTCACCTTAATTAATCTTCAAAACCATATTTTTTTAAAATATCACTAATGTATGGAAAGGTATTCATGTGTTGATTTTGTTTTCTAAGTGCAAACTTAATTTTTGATAAGTGTTTATCTTTTAAAAATTTTTTTACAAAATCCAAATGTTTTTTGGCTATGTCAAATTTTTCCTGTGAGTCATATGCTAAGCCTAAATGAAGATTCCACCAAACAAATTTTTTATGTTGTAAAGGTTCTAAAACATCTATGACTTTTTCTCTTTCTTCACTTGTTTGATAACACTGGGCTAATAGATAGTTATCCCAGGTAGCATAATTACCAGTATCCAATTCATAAGCTTTTTTCCCAATTTCCCAACATCCTCTTTGAAACTGACACCTATCTTTTTTTACAGTTTTGAAATTTTCTGTACTTTTAAATATATCCGCTTTTTCACAATTTCCACCATAAGCCAAACTATACCCAATCTTACCAAGTAAATGAGGTCTATCTCCAGCTAGTTTGTAAGCTTTTTCAGCAACATTAAACATTTCTTGCCAATTATTATTATAAAATTCGATCTGTAATTTTGCAGAGTAACCAAACGCATGCTCAGGATCTAAAATTAGACCTTGATCAATCTCTTTAGATGCATCTTCAAGCATATATTTGAATTCGTCAGTCATTGAAAATGAAGAATATTGCGCCCGTTTTCGATCAGCCAACCATATCCATGCATCAGCGTAATTAGGATCCTTTCTTATTGATTTTTCCAAACACTCAATTGCTCTTGGATTTAGTGATGGAGTAACTGCTCCTCTAGCAAAATTTATACATTCATAAATTGATATATCATCTGTACTGGAGGAAGCAATTTTTTGATTTATATCTTTGGATAACACAGCCCCTGCTCCAACCAGCTCATTTATAATTTGTTTAGTGATTTCATCTTGTAATTTAAATATATTTTTACCTGTTAAGTCTCTGTCATACGTTTCTGACCAAATATTTGATATGTTCTTACCATCTATAAGATCAACCTTAACTCTTAGCATATTATCAATCTGCATGATGTTTCCATCGACTAAATAAGAGGCATTTGTGGATTTAGAAATTTCTTTAAGGTCCTTTGGTGATTTTTTTAAATTCAATATATTCAATGACTTAGATGATTTAGTTAATTTAGAGCCTAAGTCTTGAGATATGCCAAGAGCTAGCAGTTTTTCTTTTTTAGTTTCACTTAGGCTTTTAAATGGCAGTATGACAATCTTGCTACTATCTAATTTAGTTTCTGTGTCCAAT